>CAZDUO010000006.1:49869-74150 GCA_964508655.1 uncultured Chitinophaga sp.
AACTGGGACAGCACACTCAAGCATTTGCAAAAATTTTCATCGGGAGGCATTTCTTTTAAAGACATAGATAAACAGTGGTTGGAGAGCTTTAAAGAATATTTGCAGGCTGAAACAAAAAGCAAAAATGGAAAAAGCCTCTCTCAAAATTCTCAATCATCTTATTTCAGCAAAATATCAGCAGCATTAAAAGAAGCTGTTAAGGACGGCATCTTACAAAGCAATCCGGCTGCACAGGTACCAGGAATAAAACCCGGTGATCCGGAGAGAGAATTTTTGACGATCGAAGAATTGCAGGCCGCAGCCAAACAGGAATGTGAAATACCGCTGCTAAAAAACGCTTTTATCTTTTCTGCACTTACCGGCCTTCGCTGGTCCGATATTGAAAAATTGATTTGGTCTGAAATACAGCATTCGGATAAGTCTGGCTATTATATCCGTTTCCGTCAAAAGAAAACGAAGGGTGCTGAAACGCTTCCTATATCTGAACAGGCATTTCAATTATTGGGAGATAGAAGAAACCCTGCCGATAAAGTGTTCGATGGGTTGCAGTACAGTGCCTGGCATAATCAGAAACTGAGAGATTGGATCACGAAAGCCGGTATCATTAAACATATAACTTTTCATTGTGCCCGGCATACCTATGCCACTTTACAAATCACATTAGGTACCGATATTTATACCGTGTCGAAATTATTAGGTCATAAGCATTTGAAAACAACAGAAGTGTATGCAAAAGTGATCGATCATAAAAAACAGGAAGCGGCTACTAAGATCAAATTGGAATTGTAGCCAGCGCTCAACTTCAGTATGTCAAAGAACTACTTACCCCGCTTGTTTCGAATAATATAATCAGTCGCGAACTGATCAATTTCATTTGTTGCAGATTGCCTGTTGCGTAACAACCACTGATCAATTTCATCCCGTCTGAAATATAGTTTTTTGCCTTGCGGGCAAAAATGAGGTATCTGTTTTTGAGAGGTTAGTTTATAAAGGTGCGATTGGCTGATGTTAAGGTATCTGCAAGCCTCTTCAAAATTCAAAACCAGCTTTTGTAGCATGTTTTGCTCATCTATTTTGCTTGCAAGCTCGACCAGCTTTTTCAGAAAATCAATGATGAGTTTTGCCTCCTCAACTGTCACAGTCACTCCGTGATTTTTTAATATCTTCATAGCCCTTTCAGGAGACATTTTTTCCATCACTCACTTTTTATAAACCCTTTTCACAAAATGCTGCACCAAAAAAAAGAAAGCTTATGCCTTTTCCCAATAACTGTTCTCTATAAAATACACCAGGCTTCCCATACAATGATTGTATGACGGCACGTATTTAATATAACCATACTCATGCAATTGACGAATGGCCCTATGATAGGTATTATAACTGGAAATTTTACAAAGAGACATAAGATCAGATCTAAAAAAAGATAACGGCCCGATTGCACCGTTATCTTTCCATCGTTTCCATAAGGATACATATACGCTGATATGTGCTGTCGTAATCCGGGGATCGTCTTCAATTGCAGACAAGAAAGAATGCAACGGTTCCATTCAGGAAATGCTTTGCCTTTTGCGCTTGGTTTTTTTAGGAGATTCGACTGGGCCATCTCCATCATCAGCTACTGCCTGTTTACTCGTTTGCTTCAGATTTTGTTTCTGAGATTGTTCTTCGCTATTTTTTTCAGAGAGTGTTTGCCGGGTCACCCTTTTCATATCAGCGTCATATAGATTCAGTGATTTGAACTGTGGACTGGCTTCAATATATACCTTCACTTCCTTTCCACCAAGATCCATTGTTACTGATTGCCGGTTCCCTCTTTCAAGCGATTCCATCAATCTTTGCTTATTCTGTTCTGATTGCAATTCGTTGATGGGATATGAGGAGAGCACTGCTTTCAGATCATATCCATAATTCTGATGGAACTGTTTCATTTTGTAATTGCCGTTCGCATCTGTTTCCTTAAAATCAATCTGCAGCCAGGCATTATATTTTTCCCCTTCCTTGTTGGTCATTTCTTTATGAATAGCCCGTCCACTCATTAGGTTGTACGCTTCTTTTAAAGTGGTATTATCAGCTTTGGGATTGACATAAAATGTTTGCTTAATTGCATCAGGATGCTTTTCACTTTGTAACATAAGAGAAAAACGGTTATAGAAATACATATCGCTTTCCTCTGATTTTTTGAAATGAAGAGTTGACACTGTCTGATCCTTTCCATAATCTTTTTGAAAGGTCAATGTAAATTGTGCCTCCTGTTTTTGCATTTTTTCTTTCAATAGTTCATTCAACTCTTCACCAAATCCTGTGTTTCGTAATTGTTTACTGAGGTAGTCATAGTTTTTTTCATTCATGGTTGACAGATTTTTTGTTTGATAATTTTGTTTCTCCTCTGCATTGCGAGTGGCAGCTTCCGTTGCGACGCTCCGTTTATCGTTCAGTTCTTTGCTCAGCTTTTCCGCATAAGGAATTTGTTTTAGTAGTTCATCAACCGACCGGGCATAGATGACTTTATAATCATCATATTCGCTGATATTGTTATCAGAGAATTCATGCGCCTCATCACTTCTTTTAAAAAAATACATTTCATTTGATTCCAGAAAATAAGTAATGGTATTATAAGCAATCCAGTGTTCATTTTTCAAAAAGGCAAGATGGGCTATTGCCAGCAGCTCATCCGATATAACATGCTCCCTGTTCATTTCGTTTCCGTGCCCGAGTCCGTAGTCACTTTTTTTTTAACGACTTCATAAGCCTGATCCGCCGTAAGCGTCTGGCCATCCTTAACTGCTACCTCCAGCTTAGCTTCATATTTTTCTCTTAATGATTTTTCATCTTTAATAAATCTTTCCCATTCTTCTTCAGGCCAATGTTTAAATATGAGCAGTTTGGCAATTTCTCTTCCCCTTCCTTTTTTATTCATTAGCTGCATCAAATCATCGTCGGCATCTTTAATCAGATGATCCTGACTCTTATCAGCCTTTCCGGTGCTGAATTGTTCGCGTAGTTCCTCTGCTTTGATAATTTTGCCTTCTAACTCTCTGGTGTTAATGCCACCAATGATCAGTTCAGGTATCGGAATATGTCTAATTCCAAGATGATATTGAGTAAGAACAAAATTTTGCTGATAGTTCTTTTCAAAGAACAATACATACATTAGCTGGTCATCAGAAATTTGCTTTGCGTGATAAATAGTAAAGGTATTCTGATTGCCTGCTTTGGAAAAGTCAACTTCTGACACAAGCGTTTCAAAGCCGAGCGATAATAATTGGTCTTTTAATTGCATTGTATTTTTTTCAGTCATAACAGGGAGTTTTTCCAAAGCTAACCCAAGTTTATTTCAGGTCGGGCAAGGGGATAGCTTTGATAATTCTATTATTATTCACTTTCATAAGCAAATGCCGGCCGCCATTTTTCTCCATGAGTTGAATGGCAAAATACTTTGCATCAGGGATAGTAAACTTTTCCAAAGCCACTACGATCATGGAAAAATCGCAGGCTTTTACCTGCCTGGAATTGCCTGAAATATGCAGGGGTATCAGTTCATTTTCCTGTGCTGCTGTACGTTTACTTTTCTTTTTATCCCGGATATAGAATTTAAGTAAATCAATATCATAATCAATCGGGCTATGATTGCACAGTAGAATCTGGAAGTACATTACATTCTCTTTAATGTAGATGCCGGTCACACTGGCATTCATGTCCCATTTACGATCACGCATCCCCCACATAGTGCGGTGGTTATCCAGGATTCCATTAGCATAAGTTGCAATTGTAGTTTTTTTCAATTCCGGCAAATTATAAACCCAATTCTCCGGCTGATCAGCATAGACAACCTTGAAGGAATATACTGATCCATCACCTGTAACCACGCTTAGATTTGTTTCAGGGAATTTGGCTGAAGCGGCTTTGACCAATAGGATATTTTCAGCTTCTTTTATTGGCTGTACCAATACATCTTTTGTTCCTCTGTCCACATGACGGATAGGAAAGGGAAAGATAAGGCTTGTGGTTTTGTCGGTTGAAATTTGCAGGGAAGACGATTGCGCAATAGCTGAAACAAAGATCCAGCATCCGCAAATCAAGCACATCAATTGTTTCATGTTTTTTAGTTTTAATAGTTAAGAATTATTGTTGAGTAGATTTATTGAGCAGAAAAACCTTGTATCCGGCCTTTACCATTACTTTTATCAACTTTACCTTTTTTGTTAATAAAGATTTGATAGTGTTGATCCCTGCTGAAGTTGCCTGCGCTTTAAGTGAAGGATCAAGAGTTGTCAGCTCCATCATTTGTAAGCTATTGTCGGCAGACTGCTTCGCAACGTCACGGGTTATGGCGCCGGGAATATAAATTCCGGCCAGCCCATCCATATCATGTAATTCCATTTTTACATTATATAAATTGCTTCCGCTCCTGATCGAATTTATTTCTACTTCGAGTCTTTCGCCATTCAGGCCAACTGCGCCGTAGATAAAATTGCCCGCAGGAATTTTTTGATTATTAATAAACATATCCTGCAATAACCGGAGTTTGATTATACCTCCATTCACCAGGACCTGGTTTTCATTCACGACTGCTTCAATGGCATTGTTTGATTTTAGTTCTGTTTCATTTTCTATTCCATAAAAGCCATTGACCGTAGAATCACCATCAGCCCTGTTTGACACTTTCATTGCGTTGGCAGTTTGCAATAATGATTTTTCTTTTATTCTTTCTTTGACTCTTTCCGGGTGCTGAATATCGAGTATCTTATCCATCACAGATGAAACTTGTTTCATTTCAGGATCTTCGTTATTACCGCTATTCATCATGTTTATCATACCCTCTAGTCTGTTCACCTCATTTGAAAAAACGGGGTCAGTATTATTCTTGGCATAGCTTTCCGGCTCTTTATAAGAGGTCGTTGAATTTTTATTTAACTCTTTTTGCAGCAATGATAATTTTTGCATGACCTGATCTTCCGGATTTATCATTGATTTTTCATAAGGAGAAATATTCAGCCGCTGATTAAATTTGGTTGCAGTATTCTGCGTGAGTTCTTCCAGTTCATTTGTAAAAGGCTCCCTGTTTTCCGTTTTCTCCTTATAGTAAGGATCACTCCGCATCCATTCGGCCAGCTTTGCAGAATCTTTATCCGCCTTGTCATAAAAGCTGAGCTTGTCCAGCGATTTATCTTCTTTCAAGTTGGCTTCGGGTAATTTCAGATTAAGCCCATTTATAGAAACAGATTTTTCTTTTTTAATACTGCCTCCTCCCATAGCATAAAAGGCAAGAGTCAGAAAGGGTATTACAAGCACAGGTAATACCAGCATCATTTTTCTTTTTCGTCCCGCATTCAGGCGGGACGATTGGTTCACTTTGTTCATACGCTTCATTTTATTTTATGTGAATGATAAATTTGTTCCAATATTTTAATGCTGTCCATTAAACCAGGACGGATCGGATGTCCAAGACTATCCATAGAATGTTTGTATTCCTGTATCTCGCGGTACATCTCATCGGTGATATAATTTTCAGGCTCATTGATCTCACTTCCTGTTTTATCGAAATGCTTCGGACTATTCATTTGTTTTACTTCAATGGGTACTTGTTTTTTATCTGTGCCAAAGATTGCATGAGTGATCAGGTAGATACTGAAACCGCCGCCAAGCAGACAGAAAACAACCAATACGGTCTTTAATTTTCTTGCCGGTATTTTAGAAATATATTTGTTCATGGTATTGGCAAATTTTGTTTGTAACCAGATTCCTGCTGCTGCAATCTTTCCTGCTGCTTTATCTGTCCATTGATAATTCCTTGGTTCTTTATTTTTCTTTCTTCGATACATCATGACTCTTTTAACCCCTCTCCTTCGGAGAGGGATTGGGGTGAGGCTATCGGTTTTGAATATTGATGTCTTTATTTTCCAGTGTTCTCCAGCGTTCAATCAGGAAGCCATGCGAATTATTATCGCTTCTTGATACATTTCTTAAATATCCTTCTGTGATCAAACTGCGGGTGACAGTCGTTGTCGGCCGGATGATCTTTTGTTGTCCTTTGTACCGGAAATAAAAAGGAAAGCTATCCGTATTAATCATTATACTGTCCGGTTGTATTTCCTGGCTGATATTCCCTGAAATGAGATTGGAGTAATAACCATTTTCCTTAAGGTTATCATATTGCTGTTTAGCAGATGCATCTGCGAGATACAGGGCTTTTGTAATATTAGCTTGTATTACCTTATCGTCCGGGTCCATTGTGAAGAAATAATGATGAAACATTTTTACATGATCCCTGGCTTCAACAGGTATGTTATCTTTCCTGTCTGCTGAATAGGCTTCCAGTGCTTTTCCATTGGCGAGAATATAAATTCGTTGCTGCACCCGCTCAGCTAATTGATAGCTTTTATAAGAAACTATTACAGAAATGATAATACAGCCTGCCATGAAAGCAATGGAAAATAGTCGTACATGCCGGAAAGCAGTGTCTATATTTTTTGTCTTCTTAAACATTTTTTTTGCCTGAGATTTTATCTTTAAAATATCCGCCCGATGCGCCACTGTCAGCCATGCTATTGGTGATCTTGTTGTAAGCACCGCCTAATGCATCTTTAGTCATAGAAACTGAGCCGGCAACTGTTGAACGGGTTGACATGCTCATGATATTGGTGACTTTTTGTAATAAAGCATTGCCTCCACCTGCATGAATGATATAATTAGCTACGGATGGAACCGTGAAATAGCCGATAATTCCTATGATCATAAATATTAAATATGCTGTGTCGGTTGAGCTGAAAAATGTATCTCCATTGGTAGCGATCTGGTGCAGGTCTTCTTTCAGCATATTCTCCTGGATTTTGCCCATGATACCACCGAAAATATTTGCAACCGGCAGCCATAAAAAAATATTGAGATAACGGGCTATCCAGACAGTCAGGGTATGCTGAAATCCATCAAAGACAGCAATGCCAAATACCAACGGGCCGAGTATGCCAAGAACAATCATATAGAATGTTCGAATGGTGTTAATACAAAGAGCAGCGGCCTCAAACAGCACTTTTAATACTTCGGCCATCCATTGTTTTATCGAATTGCGGAAATTGTAAGAGAATTTCGCGAAAGCGAACTTTATATCATTGCCGATGCTTTTGAGCCACCCTTCGCTTTTATCTCCATAATTATATTTATACCATTTGTCCCGGTCGCCACTACCAGAAGGGCCGACATACATTTGCCAGTAAGCAGTAGTTTTAATGGCCTCCTCTTTCATTTTTAGTAACTGGGCGACAGCTTTATCAGAATCTGTCACCATCTGTGCTGTTGCTGTAACCGTAGGCTTCATTACCCCATTGATCATTGCCAGCACAGAGGGAAATATGAGTACTGCAAATCCCAACACAAACGGACGGAACAGCGGATAAAAATCTACTGGTTCTGCCCTGGCAATATGCCCCCATACTCTTGCAGCGATATACCAGGTAGCAGCAAAACCGGCGATACCCCTGCCTACTCCGATCAGGCGGCTGCATAACGGCATCATGTCATCATAAAGTTGATCGAGCACTTCATTCAAACTTCTTATTCGGTTCGCCGCTCCTTGCGCTTCTGCCAAGTGAGGAATTATTAAAATAATAAAAGCAATACTTAAAATCCGTACACACATTTTCATACATCACTGTTTTAAAGTCTCCCTCCACCGGAGGGAGATTTAGAGGGAGGCCTCAATAGCCAAGAATCTTTCTTGACATATCAATTTCTGTTTGTTCACTTTTTCTTTGCAAGGACAAATAAGCTGTACTGCTGTTAAAGTCCTGCAGAAATGAAAACTGGTCTTCGATGCGATCATATATTTTATCAATAGCCTGCATGCGTTCATCATCTGACATGCGGAGTTGTCCGGACGTAATAACCATAAATAGTTCATCAAGGTTCTTGATACTTTCATTAAAAAGGTTGGAATATACCTTCGCGATATAATTTATTTCCTGCGGAGTGAAAGTGCCATCATCTTTGAATTGCTGAAAGGCCTTTTTGTATTGTTTAACGATCAGCAACTGATAGTTGATGATATCAGCAATCCGCTTGTATTTCTTTACAACCGGGCTTACCTCCATCAAAGCATCAAGAAAATTTTTGTGAAGGTTGAAATTGCCTGATGAAATATCCTTAATGGTAGTATATCCTTTGTTGATGATTTTCCAGCCATCATACATATCCTGCAATAATTTTTTGAACTGTGTCAATTTCTCCCAATTCAACAACAATTGCTGCGCTTCCTGTGATTGTGAATAGACAAGCTGGCATTGAAACGAAATGATCAGTATTACAATTAGTTTTTTCATCTTATCCCATTGATTGTTTTAGAATAGTTTAATTCGGTTTGTGCTGTTAGACGCTGGATAGCTAATACACTCATTTCATTACTGAATGAAGAAGTGAATGCTGATTTATCCTGCATGTCGAGATATATTTTCCCGATTCGTTTGATCCTTTCATCATCCGTCATCCGATAGCTATCGGATTCCAGTTCACCTGAAGTAATTACCAGCATCAGTTCATCAATATTTTTTAAGCATTCGTTCAGCAGGTTATCAAATACTTTTTTGCAGTAGTCCAATTCTTCATTTGTGAATTGGCCGGATTCTCTGACAGCAGCCAGGGCTTGTTTAGTAGATTTGATTATGCGAAGCTGGCAGGCAATAATATCTGCAACTTTAGCCCAACTCCTGATTTTCGGATTAACCACTTTTAGTGAATCAATGAATCCAAGATGAAGGTGGAAATCGCCGTTCTTTATATCCCGTATCGTATGCAAACCGTCCGACACGATCTTATACCCTTTTTGAGCATATTCGATATAAACCTGGTTGGCAGCAATTTGTTCCATCAGCCGTTTGATTGCAGTCTTTTTTTGCTGTGTCCATTCTTCCCAGGTCTGCGCATTCGTACTAATAGTAAGAGTGAACAATGATAGCATTACTAAAATCTTCCTCATATCATTTGCACATTTTCAAATTTGCTAATTAGCCATTCTTATAGACCGTACAGTTTTTTGACATAATCAATATCTCCCTGTTCAGTTGCTCTTTGCAGCGAGATCATTTTGTTTTCTTCGTTGAACTCTTTTAAATCCATCAATGTTTGTTCTACATTTCCAGCGACCGCATCAATAATCTCTAATCTTTTTGCATCACTCATTTGTGTAACAAAAGCATTCACGACGAGGAATAGCTGATCAATGTTTTTCCCGCTCTCTTCCATCATGCCGGCGTAAACGCCAAACATATAATCCAGTTCATCCTGCGTAAAGTTTTTATCCTGCCTGAACAAAGCCCATGCTGCCTTATACTCATTGACGATCTGAACCTGCTGTTCAATTATGTCTTTTACCCGCTGGTAATAGGTCAGCGCTGTTTTCACTTTTCGCAATTCCTCAAAGTAATCTGCATAGAGTTTACGCTGCTTTTCCACCCAGTCACTGATCTGATCAAGATGCAGTTTGGACATGGTATTCTCAATGGTCTTTTGCGTATTCTGCAGCCAGATGGTTTTATTCTGCAACCTCTGTATTTTCAGGTCAACTGCAATGATCACTTTTTTGATGCCTTCTTTGATAACCTCAGCAATCGGAATCTGCGCCTCTGTTTTTTGTACCGGTATCAGCATACAGCACAGCGACAATCCTGCAATGGCTAATAGTTTTTTCATAGTTTCTGATATTTTACGGGTCCATTAAATAAGAGTTTCCGTTTTGCATCAAATGAGTAGAGGTCGCCGGTTTCGGTCTCCTGTAATAGTTTATGAACGCTGTTATAAACCCCGGAGGTAACAGATCGTTTGTATTCGGGTTCAATCGCTGAACCATCCAGCACCCTTTCATATTTCCACTTTCTTACAATTCTATATTCATTTGATGATTGATTTTGCAGCGTTATAATCAAGGTGTCGTACTCTTTACCAAATTCAAGCTGCGAGAAACGGATATAGGTGCCGGGCATAAATTCTTTTACTTCATCTTTCATTATTGAATGGCAGGAAGTAAGCACTAACAACATTGCGATGTGTAATACAAAAATAATTTTCATAATCATTTTTTAATTTCTTTGCGCTCTTAGCGGTCCTTAGGTTCTTTGCGTTACTATTTTCGTTTCTTTTTTTGTATCGCAAAGGGCGCCAGGGATTCGCAAAGAACGCTATGAATTATTTCTCAATTCATCGGCCATTGCCGCAATCCCTTTTTGCATATCGCCTCCGAATCGTTCGGCGTATTGCATCAACTTTACCTTTTCTGTTTCTTCTGTGGTATAAGCCAGGTATTCTTCCAATGACACTTCAGTTCGATAAACTTTACTTAATACACCTCCAAGTGAAATAAACACCTCTTTGTATTTTTTAGATGGATCATTAGCCTTATTGATAGAAAGCACCAGAGCTTTTTCTTTTTCAGTCAGCCCCAGCAGTTCCTGTATCTGGTCAAACTTGTTTTGATATTTGGACTGATCCAGTAATATTTTACAATCACTGTTGTTAATGATCGCCTGTTTCACTACAGGAGAAGAAATAATATCTTCTACTTCTTGTGTAACTACAATAGCTTCACCAAAAAACTTGCGGACAGTTTTGAATAAATACTTGATATATTCTGCCATTCCTTCCTTCGCAATGGCTTTCCAGGCTTCTTCAATAAGGATCATTTTACGAATGCCCTTCAGCTTTCGCATTTTGGAAATAAACACTTCCATAATGATGATGGTAACAACCGGGAATAAAATGGGGTGGTCTTTGATATTGTCCAATTCAAAAACAATGAATCGTTCTTTCAGCATTTCAAGGTCTTTAGTGGCATTCAGCAAGTAATCAAATTCACCACCTTTATAATAAGGCCGCAGAACGTATAAGAAATTACCGATGTCAAAATCTTTATCCTTGACACCGTCCGTTTTTAATACCTCCACAAAATCTTCCTGAAGAAACTCATAGAATGTATTGAAGCAGGGAAACAGGCCCCCTTCTCCCGTGGGAGAAGGGCGGGGGGATGAGGCCAGCTTTTCAAAGTATAGCTGAAGAGCATTGGAAAGGGCAACGTATTCAGAACGATTGAAGGTCTCATTGTCTTTCTTCCATAATGCCAGCAATAATGTTTTAATACTTTCCTTTTTTTCAGTGTCAAGTGTATCGCCCTCTCCAATGAAGAACGGGTTAAAACGGATCGGGTTCTTTTCGTCATAGGTGAAATAATAACCTTTCACCATCTGGCAGAGACCTTTATAGCTATGTCCTACATCCACTAATACAATATGTGTTCCCTGCTCATAATAAGAACGTACCATGTGATTGGTGAAAAAACTTTTGCCGCTGCCCGACGGACCAAGAATAAATTTATTGCGGTTGGTGCAGACGCCTTTCTTCATTGGTTCATCCGATATATCGGTATGAACCGGTTTACCGGAAAGGCGGTCGCCCAACCGGATGCCAATTGGAGAAAGGGAACTTCTGTAATTTGTTTCAAGGTTTAGAAAGCAGCAAGCCTGTTCCGCAAACGTGTCAAAGCTATCATTCATTGGGAAGTCAGCTTCATTCCCTGGTATGCCCGCCCAGAAGATCTGCGGTGCACCGTCCAGCTCCTGCTTCGGTACCGCGTCCATCTGAGCTAAGGCAGAAGATACCAGGTTGCGTACATCCTTTAGTTCATCTTTATTGTCTGTCCACACCAATACATTGAAATGCGCTTTCACCGGCAATCGTTGCTGAGATATAGCTTCATTCAGAAATTCATTGGTAGCGTCTCTTGAAATCGTATTTTCTCTTGAATAAGCGGAAAGAGATTGCAGGCGTAATCTTTTACCTTCTAATTTCTGCAAGGTCTTTTGCTGGTCATCTATAAATATGTACTGGTTGAAAATATGATTGCAGGGAAGTAATTGACCTAATGGTGATGCAAAGCCTACCGGGAATTTTGTTTTGTCCGTTGAATATTTATCATAATTGATCCGGGAACCACAAAAAGCGGGAAGATCAGAAGCATCAGCCAAAGTAAATAATTGGCAGTGGTTATTTCCAACTTTAATTCCATCATTAAATGTAATGTCGTGCAGTATAAAAGATCGTTCATTGGGCTGCAGGTTTATATATCTTTCCACCAGTCCGCAGTAAGCCCGGTTGCCGCTTAACTCATCATCGGTTAATCGTCGCAACTGAATAAAACCACTATCCTTTAATATTCTTTCAAACTGCCCGGTGCTGTCCAGAAAATCCTGCAATAGTTGTGGTTTTAATGTTTCTTCGGGTACAATGGAACGGCGAAGCAGGTTGGAGAATAAAGAACTGCCTGCTTTTCTGTTGACCGGCTTTTTGGTAAGCATTATATAACACTGATGATCGAGATATGGTCTCTCATTAAAAAATCTTTCACTGCTTCTTGTAAGAAAACTTTTATCGTCCGTTGAAAAGTCTGCTTGGTATTTTATTTCAGTAAACCAGTCCTGTTTGTGGAATATCGTATGACGTGGAAATATTTTAATGGCCTTGATCAATGCCTGGTGAAGCGCCTCGTATTCCTGATCCGATAACGTAAACAGTTCAGGCAATGTTACCTCATAAGCAATGGTAACATCACCCTGTTTGGATAATATACAGTTGTGTTCAACACCGAAAATGGGTAATATGTCTCTTAGCTCTTTTTGCATTGTTATATCGATCAAAGGGGTTTTAAAGTTGATTTGTCAGTACTAAAGACCGGCTTATGTTCTGTTGCCCGGCCTCCCTCTCTGTCCGGAGAGGGATCGAGGGTGAGGCCCGTAAATACTTTTCTTGAATATGATTTTACAACATGCGGAATACTTCGTTTTGCCAACGCTTTCATCATGCCATGCTCGCCATACTTATGACTTAATTTATAAATATGAATGAACAGTGCAGTCCCGGCAATGATGATTATACCCAAACAGATAAATGTGTTCACACCACAGATGTATAATACGGCAAACAGAATCAGCAACGCCAGTAATCCTCCGCCGAGATACCAGATATACTGTGCCTTGAGTCCCTTAAATTCTATGGGCTTGTTAATTCCTTTATTAATCGTATAAACACTGGTTGCCATGACTAAATTTTTTTATAATCTCATTCCCCTGCTTCTTCTTACTCGTTGAACCGGTTCTTGTTTTTCTTCCTTGATATTCATTTTGATCACAGGAGCTTCTTTATGCTGTTCTTGTTCTTTTAGTTTCGTTTCTTGAATCTTCAAACTAATTTCCCGTTCGAGTCTCGAGAGTTCCTGTTTCATTGTTTTAAGCTCTTCTTCTTTCTCAAAAGGTCTTTCAACAATTTTTTGAAGCACAGGAATAGCATTATCCAGATCATGGAATTCTTTTTGGTATTGCTCCCTGATTTTTGTTACACGATCTAATGCATTGAGAAAATGACGGGCTGCTAATTTTGGATTATCCGCAGGCGGATGGCCCTGGTTATAAGTGTATTTAATGCCACCATCCTTATGCTGCACATAAAATCCGTTGTGTGTGCGATAGGAAAACAGTCCTTTTTCTTCATAGCTTTCCTGTTGTTGTCTTATATAAAAATCAAAACCATATATGGATCCAATTTTTTGATCGGTTCCCAAGTATCCCCCTTCAGGGGCAACCGCAGGTTGGGAGCGGAGCTCGTTAGAGGGGGCGGGGAGACCCGGCCTCCAGTTCTTATATAGTTCAATAATATGCTTGCCAATTTGTTCGGCGTCAATACTTGTCAGACCATTTACCCGGATAGGATTTACTTTGCTTCCTTCTTTGTCAAAAGAAAGTTGTGAAGTGTATAGTTTTTCATCTCTGTCAAGCTGAGAGAGTATGTTGGAAACTGTTTGATGGTCTGACTGCAATCGTTCCAATCTCAGTCGTGATTTAGCCCCTTCCTTGAAGTGAACAGAGCGAAGGCTTTCGAGCACCGCTACTTTCTTTTCAAGTTTTGATTTTTCTAATAGTGTTGTATCTCCGGAGAGAATAGCAATGTATTCCGAAAAATTCATCCCACTTTTCTCATCCAACGCACCTTCATCAATACTGCGGACATTGAGTTCGCAATTCTTCATTTGCGAGATAAAAGTTTGCTTATTCTTCAGCAGGTTGAATTTGTAGTTGTCAAGAGATTGTTCAACAGCATAGATGTAATTCTTCACCTCGTTATTATAATATTCCTTCGCAATCAGGTTGCCTTGTCTTGCGCCACGTCCATTCCGTTGCTCAAGTTCAGAAGGTTTCCAGGGAATATCAAGGTGATGCATCGCCACAACTCTTTGCTGCACATTTAGTCCTGTGCCCGCTTTATTGGTGCTGCCAAGTAGCACACGAATTTGTCCGTTGTTCATTTTACGGAACAGCTCCGGTTTCTTGAGATCAGTCCAGTCGTGAATAAAAGTTATTTTGTGAACAGGAATATTGTATTCATTTATCAACTTCTCTTTAAGCGCATCGTAAATATTAAATTCATTTGGTTTTGGAATGCCAATGTCAGAAAAGACTATCTGTGTGCCGCGGTGTTCAGCGGTGGCATGATAAATTTCGTTTAGCTTTTTCGCACAGACGCTTACTTTATTATTGGGATGATCATCATATTTATAAGGATCAATCAATCGCATATCTGCCGCCATCTTTTTTGCATAATTGGTAGCGATCAGCATCCGGCCTTTGTCTTCTTCCTGAGTTAATGGCGGTCTGCCGATAAGGGTGCCGTCACCGTTGCGGGCAAATGCCATCAGGTTTTTGATAAACTCCTTTTGCTCTTCAGTAGGTTTAATATTAATCAACTCTTCATTCACTGAAGGTTTGTCAAGCTGTATATGTTTTGCCGTTTTATAATCGGTGATTTCATTATAGAATAAAGCCAGCTCCGGCACTTTAATAAAATGACGGAACCTTTCTTTGGCAATGATCTCGTTGGTAACGGAGAACTCAAAGTCAGTGGATTTTTTGGCAAAGACTGCCGCCCATCCGTCAAAATTTTCAATACACTGACGCTTCATCTCATTCGGACGGAGATATTTGAACAACAAATACATTTCTGTCAGGCTGTTGCTGATCGGTGTGCCCGACAGAAATGTAACGCAGAGATCAGATTTAAACTGTTCCTGTAATGTTCGCACTGCAAAAAGCATATTCAGGGCTTTCTGACTGCCTTCAATATTTCCAAGACCGGCCACCCTGTTATGCCTGGTGGTAAAAGTGAGATTCTTAAACTTATGTGACTCATCCACAAAAAGATGATCAACACCCAATTCTTTAAAGTTGATGTCAGCATCTTTCTTTTGTTCAATTTTATACAGAACCTCTTTAAGATTAATGAGCAGGTTATTCTTTCTTACTTCAAGTCCTTTCAGTATTTTTTTGGAAATGCTGCCTCCCAAATCTCTCAACGTTTCTAAATCCCGTTCGAGGTTCTCCAATTCCGTTTCAAAAATATTTTTTTGAATTTCCGGTGATTGCGGAATTTTTGAAAACTGGTCATGGGTAAGGATAATGCAATCCCAGTTATTGTTTTTGATAGCATGAAATAATCTTTGTCTTTTCGCAGGTGTAAAATCGTTTTCGCCGGGATATAAAATCTTTGCGGAAGGATAGGCTTTGCGATAAGTATCAGCGATCTGGGAAACATTCGCTTTCAACGCAAGTATCATTGGTTTGTGGATGATACCAAGTCGTTTCATTTCATGTGCAGACACAACCATCGTCAATGTCTTTCCCAATCCCACTTCATGATCAATCAATGCACCCCGGTTCTGAATAATACGCCAGGCGGCATTTTTTTGAGAATCGTAGAGGTCAGCAATGCCAAGTGCATTTTTATCGAGACCAGGAAAGCTTAAATGATTGCCATTGTACTCACGAAGTACATAGCAATTGAAAGTATCGTTATATAATTGCTCAATTTGTTTTTTGTCCTCTTGCGGCAATGAATGTAACCATTCTCCAAATTTGTTGCGGATGGATTCAATCTTTTGATGCGCTAATTGTGTTGCTTCATTATCGGGCTTCCTGATTTTACTGCCGTCGGGGCCTTCCACTTCATAAGTAAAGAATGGAGCAGTATTCTCCAGGGCATGTTCCATCGTAATATGACCGTACATGGTCTTGCCGCTTTTCGGAGTAACGGCAAATTCATCATTGATCCTCGCATTATTGTGATGCGGAACAACTTTGAAACTATCTACTGAAGACAGATAGTTGACTTTTGTATCTACTTCAAATAGATAAGTGGCAAATTGCTGGTAATAATCCACCGGCATCCATCGTTCACCCATATTGAAATCAAGCAATTCAAAAGGGATTTTTTCCGGTTGTACTTTCGTAATGGCTTCGAGGTTTCTTTGATACTGATTGTTTGCTGGTTCTTTTTCGGTGATCTTTTTAGCCGCATTTAATTTTAGTACGACATTTCCGCTGAGCCATTGGTCTGAAGTTTCCCATTTATTAGATGAAGGATTTAAATAAATATGCTGCTGCAGTGTGACGATGCTTTCTTCTTCTGTATTCCCGGTGGTCTTTGCGATAAATTCGATATCTACTTTGCCTTGCTCATTCAGGCAATGAGCCAATGCTTCAACAGGGTTATCAGTAGTAAATGCTTCCTGCTTCTTAAACAGAGGTTGAAAAAAAATATCGGCCTTGACATATTGCTCACCTTCCTTTCTTTCGAGTGATGAGAGAGTGATGAACCCTAATGCGTCATCCAGAATATATTTGCGGTTGGAATTTTGATTGAGCAATCCGTGCTGGTTTCGGAATTTCTCATAGGCATTGTTTAGTTCTTCACGCAGCCCCTTGTGTTCAACAGCCGATGCATTCTCTTTATCAATTAAAGTGAAATAAATATCCCTCACTTCTGTGTACTGCTGGTAAAAAGCAGGTGATTTGCTGCGCAATGAGAAAACTTTGAATTCAGCCCGGTTATGTTCTTTGTCAAGATTGTTTATGGTACCAGCTGTTCCGTTATTAATTACCAATGCGCCGTCGCGGTGGTGAGGCTTTAGCTCAGTGAAATACTGTTGTTTGGTAACCAGGCCAAACGCATTTTCGAAATGTCTTTCACCTTCATACCGGAACTCATACCGAAAATCTTTTAGTTCATTGGAAATTCTCTCCAATGTATTAGTCAGCGTAGAGGCATTCATCCATGCCCCGGAAACATTAATCTCCTGCAGGTTGGAATGTATCTTATAGAAATAGAAAGGGCTGTTCTTTGAACGGGCTGTGAGTAAAATGATGCTTTCATGTTCCGGTTTTTCAGTAGCTCTGACTGTTGCCACAATGCATGCAGTTTGTTTCTGTATATTTTTGAGATCATCTGTACTGATATAAGCCATTGCCCGATTAATATTTTGTGATGGGCCTATATCAAATAAACCTAATTGCATACCATCAGTATCAGGCTTGTCTTCCGGCATATCAAGAAAGGTCAATTCCTTTTCGTCCTGCCTGTCCCGATCATTTCGGGGAGCTTGCCGGGGCGTGATTGCTATTTTATTTTTCTGTAAATTTTGATATTGCTCATGATTAAACCTCCTGGTTATTCCATCTGAAATAACGGAAGAAAGTTTTTCCTCAATATCATTAATGTTCCCATGCTGCCATACTGTTTGGTTAGCATGACCATATTGATTTTTTCCGGCTTTGATTTCGTCACCACAAATAATTTCAGGATGATGATAGATATATTCATTCAGATGATAGCTGCCAAATTCGTTCCCCTGTTCAATGGTTGAAACGAGGAATTGTTCATCATCGGATAAATCCTTTTTGTTTTCATTTCTTTGTACGATGAGCAAATGACTTGGTGCTTCCGTGTTACCTGTATCCTTCATCAGGTTATCGGGCATCACTGAAAGGCTGATAAAATCAGCTTTATTAAACAGATATTCTCTTGCTTCTTTATTGGAAGGACTATTCAGAAAAGCATCAGTGGTAATAAAAGCAAGGATGCCCCCATCGCCTAATTTATCAATGCCTTTTGCGAAAAAATAATTATGAATTTTATTCGAGATTACGTCGGATGGATAAGCTTTGTCATAAACCTTAAAATTGCCAAAGGGAATATTACTGACAATAAGATCATATTTCCCGTTATCATGATCAGGAGCATCTTCCAGGCCAATATTTCTGACATTTGATTCAACCGGCAAACCTTTACAAACAGCTTTCAGTATGGATGCGGTTAGTATATCCTTTTCAACGGCCGTAATATGCTTTAAATCTTTGAAAGCATTCACCGCTTCCGTGATAAAAATCCCGGCTCCTGCACTTGGTTCATAGAGGCTCTGAACAGAAATATTTTGTTCCCTTAATGTCTTGTATAAAAGCTGCGGTACAATAGGCGGTGTGTAAAAAGCAGTGAGCACACTATTATGTAAAGAGTTGACTATTGCTTTATAATTTGATTCATCGAACTTTTTTTTCAATAACTCATGCAGCGATTGTATCTCATTAAACAATCGCAAGTCTTCCTTTGTCGCCCCGAGTTTTTTCCATTCTTCCTTTGATCCGCCGGTCGGCGGATAGAGTATAGCTTTGATTCCGCCAAAACCTGAATAACGTTGCAACAATTCCAACCTCCCCTCTCCTTCGGGAGAGGGGTTGGGGGTGAGACCCATTGCAATGCGGATCGCCGCAATATTGTCTTTCAGTTTATGTAAAGGATTATATGCCATACTCGGTACTTACTATTCCAGCTCACTGTTTAGGTATTCATGAATTGCTCCTGTTACTGCATAGCGCAGGCAGCGGTCGTTTTCATTTTCTTCGGTGAATTGCATTTCATCAAACACAGGATCACAGGCAGTGATCATATTGATCAACTCCGTTGTCAATATTTCTTTTTGCTGCAACCGTTCGAAATCATTTGTAAATTCTTCTTCAAGCAGCGAAAAGAGATAATTATACCTGGAGGGACGCAAAGGTTTGGTTAGTTCCTCCATGCATAGTTCCTCTATGATGGAGTGAGATTTGTTTTCCTCCGATAATGCAGTGATCAGCTCACTCAGCGACGCCACATTTTCCTGCAGGTAATCCTCCAGCCGGTTTTCTTCCAGCAGCAGCAACAGCAGGTCAGGGTTATTATCCCGGATATAGTCCTGTAATTTTTTTATTAACCGTTCTTGCATATCTATATAATTATCTTCATTATTTATTCATTACTCACTATTCACCTTTCACGACTCACTTGATCATTATTTTTTCTGAAAAATTTCTGCCTGGCGAACAAACATTCAAATAGTAGAAGCCGGTGGGGAAATTTGTCAGGTCAATAGTTTGTGTTATCGAACCTCCATTATGTTGTACTTCTTTAATAACCCGCTGTTGCCCCATTGTATTTACTAATACAATCCGGTAATGTCCCTTTTCCAGGTTAATACACTGAAACGTCAACTGACCATTTGTAACAGGGTTGGGATAAACCGATAAGGCCGTATTTGATACGGAAGTAGCGATATTGACCCGGAGAACCTGGCTGTATAGATAGTGACCGCTATTCTCGAATGCTCTGACGCGATATAGTAACTGATCACCTGCATGAACCATATTGTCCGGAAATTCATAATCCGCACGGTTGCCATTATTCAGCAATGGAAAGACCAATCCGGCAGTTTGGAATGAACTTCCGCCAGTGCATTTCTCTACTTCGTAGTAGTTGATATCCGATTCAGTCATGTTAGACCAACTGATAGTTACCTTACCGGCATTATTAAGCACTGCTTTTACATTATCAAATTTTACCGGTAATGTCGTCAGACTTGAATCCTGCTGAAGCACTCCTCTGATCACCAATTGCTGTGTGCTTTGATAGCACGCAAAAGAATACCAGTTATAGGGAGCAGTAGGAGGAACAGGCCAGCTAAAATTGTAATTCATGCTGGCATAAGGGTCCGGCCAAATATAATAAGGCAGACAAATATTCGGTGCTGTAAAGCACTCAATAGGCTGGTTAGTGCCATAATCAATATCCCAGTAAGAAACACCGATAAAACCACAATCGAGTTCATGTCCATTGACAACGTAATGGGTGGCTATGCTTCCATCGCAATCAATCCAGTTTGGGTGATAAGAATTATAATAAGCTACTGCTCTGGGTGCAGGCCAGCTATAGCCGGGGTAGTTATTTCCGGTCGAGTCCAGAACGCCACCCATCAGGCTTCCGTACTGCAGCCCTTCTTTATACACCCAAATATCATAGGTGGTTAACGACACGGGAGTATATTCTCCAGTGCTGCTTACTTCGAAAAAAGAAAGTATCAAACGATTTTGCCGCTTCGGTGGGTTGGGAGAATCATCTACCAATCTTGTTTCAGTGTATCTTGCTTTGACACCGATGTATTGTGAGAAGCAACAATTATAAATGAGCAGAACAATTGTCAGAAGGGGAAATTTCATTTTCATGGTCGTTGGTTTTATTGATAATGAGTTAAATGTCTTTTCAATAATCCCCTCTCCATTTATGGAGAGGGGTAAGGGGTGAGGCTATACACCGAAGAAGGATCTGATCACAGTAGCAACTACCACCAGGAACACGCAACTACCAAACCAGGCCGCCGCTACTTTACCCGTATCAGGATCGCCACTGTTCCATTTTTGATATACCTTGACTGCACCGATCAATCCGACAATAGCCCCAACTGCATACATCAGGTTTGTACCGGCAGCGAAATAACTTCGCACTTTGGTATTAGCTTCATTGATACCAGCGTTTCCGTCTTGCGAAAAAGCGACGGCGCCGGCTAAGAGAAAGAGGACGAGATAAGCAGCTCTGATTTTCTGTTGTCTGCTCAGTTTTACATTCAACCACTTCATGTTCATATTCACAGTTTATTATTAATTCATTTTTTAAAGAGCTCCCCCAAACTCCCCTCTCCGGGAGGAGAGGGGCCGGGGGTGAGGCTATCCTATCCCAACCAAAGCACACGCAGATCGTCGTCACTGAGATGGATGGAGCATTTTGTTTTGCTTTCTGCAGCTATGAATCCATTGACGGTTTCCCGGAAATCCGGTTCATCCCATTGATTGTACTTTTTCAATTGTAACTGCAAAGCCAGGATTAGTTCGTTTTTGTTATGCCTGTTATTGAACACAGGGTTTATTTCTTCAATTATGTGTTGAGCAGTGCTCATCATTTCATCTGGCTGATCTTCGCCGTGAAATGAATGATTTTCATAATTGCCTTTACCGGAGAGAGAGGGGATCGTAGCTTTAAAATAAATTACCCATACTAATAAATAATAGACAACGGTGGCTATCACAAGAAATAAAATATATTGTTGCCAGGAGATAGAGCGAAGCATAAGAATTATTTTCGGTTAAAGTTTTGCTTTCAGTTGACAGAGCAAAAATCTATTGAGAACTATCAAATCAATGTGCCTTAACAAATAAAAAATAGACCTATATCTATTTAGTGTATTGAATACAGAAAACACCAAGCTATTGCTTGTTGAGAATTGTAAAAGAAGTTAGGTTTGCAAAAAAAATTATTATCAGCAATGGCTTATAGAGGATGTTTAGGAAGGAAATCGTGTATGGAGCACTTGAGGATTCTGGCAAGCTGATTCAATCGGTCAAGTGAGTACCTGGTCTTGTAGCGATCACTTTCCACCTGTCCGACATAAGTTGCTGAGACATCCAATTCATAGGATAGATCAGCCTGGGAATATCCAAGCTCTATTCGTCTTTCTTTGACCTTCTTTATGGTGAACTGATCTATTTTAGAAACGGGTTTCATTGACAGGTTTACCAAGTAGTCACTTGCTAAATTCTGCTAATCAAATGCCCTGTCCAACAAGCTATAGCTTGGTGACTTTAAAAAAAATAAACCAGAGGGATGAAATTTAATTCCAATAAAGAGAGAAGATTCTATTGGGAATCGCTCAATATTTCCTATAGTAATGAAGAAATGGACAAGGCATTGGCGACTTTAAAATCAGATACTTCCAAAGTTCTTCAGTTACACTACCTGCATAAGTATTCCCTGAAAGAAATTGCAAAATTGCTGAATCGCTCAATAGCAGTAATACGAAATCACCATAACAGGGGAATTTATAAACTATACAGGCACTTTAACCCCCGTTCTTCTGATATTGTTTAGGAGTTTGACGGAATCTTTTTCTAAATGCTTTAATAAATGTTGTTGAGGATTCATACTCCAACTCGTTTGCTACTGATACAACTCTGTTACCTTTCCTGAGCAGATCTTTTGCAAGGATAAAACGCCGTTCAAGATAATAGTCATACGGGTTGACACCAAACAGTCGTTTGAATCCATAACTAAGCTTAAAGGCATTTAATACTCCACGAGCCTTTGTAATCAGAACATCATTTCCGGGATATACCGGGCAATAAAATTCAATAAGTTCCCGAACATGATAGAGCGCATCAATGTCTGCAACCGATAAGGGAAGGTTTCCTATTTCTCCCTTTCCTGCTTCTTCAAGAGCACCCGTTAGAATATTAATAACATTGTTTCGAAGAAGTCTTGCTTTACCGGCAAGAGTATACGTGTTGTGCAGAATTGCATTTACTGAATCCATCATAAATCCTGAACATGGATGCGGACGCTTTGAAAGTTCTGCAGGTTTATCTTTATACACAAGATTCAGAAAATGGGTCAACGTCTTATAGTCAATACCGATCTCCTCCAGAAGAGGCAACTCAAAATGAATATCAAAAGTTTCATATTCAAGTGGAGCCTCAAAAATGGCACGGGTTATAATGTAGGGAACAAAGCCCATTTGAAAATGGTTAACTGGTAACTCGGGGTTGCTTATTTTCTCCCATTTGCCACGTATCTGATTCTTTAATGCTATTCGCAATTCAAGAACCGGTATGCCGCCCCTTGCACAGAGTATTGCCGGCGATTCCATCCAGTATCTGCTATACCAAACACTGAAGCCAACACCTTTAAATTCCTGGAACAATCCTTTGAAGTGATCGCCTTTAATGGCTACCGGTCTCGCAGGACTTATCAAATAGTTTTCGAAATCTTTGGGTATGGATTGAAGTATCTCAATCTCTCCTTTACCCTCCTCATTAATTTCTATTAGCATACTTATAAGTTTGGGTTGATTTTTACTCGTTTTAAGTCCATCTTTTGGCGTCACTCACTAATAGCTTGCGCCACTAATCAAAGCACTAACCAATTGTTATGTCAGCAGATCATAATCTTACTGAGCTTACTCCTTTATTTTGTAAACCTGTAACGGTTGATTATACTCATCAACTTTTATATAATCAATTTGAAACGGAGCTTAATGCAACCATTTCATTTCGGTCACTGCAACTACGAACGGATATTGACTTTCTCCATGATTGGGTAAACCGTTCTTATACCAAACGATTTTGGCAATTGAACGGAAGTAAATCTCTTTTCTACAACACTTACCAATCATTGCTTGCAAATCTGAATGCACATTCATTTATTGGATTGTGCAACGATAAGCCTGTTTGTCAGGTTGATCTGTATAACGTCTCTGCCGACGAATTGAAAGACCATACTGCTCATGAACCTGATGATTGCGGTCTTCATTTACTCATGTTGCCGCCTGAACAAATGTGCAAAGGATTATCCCTTTGCATGCTAAAGCATTTCATTCATTTCTTTTTTTCCTTTCCTGTTTCTGCAAGACTGTTTGCCGAGCCTGACAGAGAAAATTCCTTCGCCAACAGATTAGCTGTAAAAGCAGGCTTCATCTTTTTAAAAACTATTCAGCTTTCTTACAAAACCGCCAATCTCTATTCTATAACCCGTGAACAATTCTTTCAATCAAACCAACAAAAATGAATCAATTATTAACTCCCCCTTTAGGGGGCCGGGGGGCGAAGCGTATCCAATCATTTGATCTGGCACGGGGCTTTACTGTTCTTATTATGCCCTCAATTCATGTGGTGATGCTGTATAGTCTTCCTCAGGTACAGCAATCATTTTTAGGAAATGCACTTGCCTTCATAGCCGAAGGTCCCGGAGCACAACTATTCATGCTGCTCATGGGAGTGAATTTTGCATTAAGACGTAGCGGTTCTTCCTCCTCCTCCTTTGGAGGAGGTCGGGAGGAGGCTCAAAGAACTTTTTATTTATTACTTGCAGCATACTCATTAAATTTTTTCAAGTTTATTGTTCCGTTGTTATTCGGATGGATGCCGCAAAATCTCTTGCAGGAATTGCAATTGCAGAATGATGGCAGGGCAAAAATGTTTTTCCTTTTGCTCGGCGACATCCTTCATTTTGCTGCCATTGCTTACCCGATTTTGTTTCTTGTTTACAGTTTAAAACATTATCCGTAC
>CAZDUO010000007.1:0-35785 GCA_964508655.1 uncultured Chitinophaga sp.
CCCATTTCAAAAACACAAACCCAACAACACCCGATACCAGCGAAGCCAGCAGCACGGCAATTTTTGAATCGGCCACCAGCACTGCATCATCGAATGCCAGCAGGGTAATAAAGATGGACATGGTGAATCCAATACCTGCCAGCATGCCGGCGCCGGCAAGGTGTTTCCATTTGATGTTTTCAGGTAGTTTTAGCAGTTTTAATCTTACGGCAACAAGCAATGTCAGCAAAATGCCAAGAGGTTTTCCCACTACAAGCCCGGCAATAATGCCAATACTGTTCTTATTCAACACAGCATCTTTGAAACTGCCTTCAAACAATATTCCTGTATTGGCAAGCGCAAATAAAGGCAGAATAAAAAATGCTACCGGCTTGTGTAGCCAGTGCTGCAGTTTGTACGAAGGTGATTTTTCACCCCCATCGCCAAATGGTATGGCAAAGGCCAGCAGCACACCCGCAATGGTGGCATGCACACCCGAACGCAGGAAACAATACCACATCACAATACCCCCGATAAAATACCAGGCTAGCCTGTAAACTTTCAACCTGTTTAAGACAATCAAAATACCAAACACAGCTAATGCAGCAAGCAAAAACCAAAGCTGGAGTTCTTCAGTATAAAAAATGGCAATGATGATAATAGCGCCGAGATCATCAATGATGGCCAGCGCCGTGAGAAACACTTTCAGCACAAAGGGCACTCGTTTACCCACAAGTGATAAAATGCCGAGTGCAAAAGCAATATCCGTAGCCATCGGAATTCCAAAGCCGTTTTGTGTGTCAATACCGCTGTTCAGGCGAAAATGAATCAATGCAGGAAAAATCATCCCTCCCACCGCAGCAAATATGGGCAGCAGTGCATTTTTTACATCCGACAGCTCCCCAATGTAGAGTTCACGTTCAATCTCAAGCCCCACCAGCAAAAAGAAAACGGCCATCAGCCCGTCATTTATCCAGTGCTCCACCGTGAGATTCAGTTTCCAGTCGCTCAAACCTTGCAAAGTTTCCCGGTGCCAGAAATGAAGATAATCTTCACCGATAAAAATATTAACCAGCGCCAGGCTGAGCGCCGTGGCGAAAATCAGTATAAAGCCAGAACTTTTTTCGCTGGCAAAAAATTCCCTGAAGAGTTTCGTCACAATCATATCCCATCGGATTGAAGCAGTAAAAATATTAAGCCCTTGCAGAAATATAAAATAAATCGCCCCTCATCACTTTAGTACAGTCATCGCCTGGTTTTTCCATTAATCAAAAATAATCCTGCCAATCATGGTTCTTTCTATATTTGCCTATGCTGCGCACCATCGAAATTGTGTTAAGCAGCCTGCGCATGGCTGTGCAGGAGCTTTGGAAAAATAAGCTCCGCACTTTCCTTTCACTGTTTGGCATCACCATCGGCATCTTCTGCATCATCGGGGTGATGGCTACGCTAAACAGTCTTGAGCATAACATCCAGAGCGAAATAAAATCTTTCGGCACCAACACTATTTACATTGACAAATGGGATTACAGCCAGGGCGGCGGCGGCGAATACCCCTGGTGGAAGTACATCAAGCGGCCTTCGCCAAAGTATGAACAACTGCAGCAGATAATGCAACGGACACCCACAGCCAAATATGCTGCCTTTAAAATTCACCGCCAGGCTAATGTGGAATACAGGGATAATATTCTGAAAGATGTAATTCTTTATGGATTCAGTGATGATTTTAATAAAATCCAGACCGTGGACATTCGCTATGGCCGGTATATTTCGGCAGCGGAGTTTCAGCAGGGAAGCAGCGCCTTTGTTATCGGCAACGAAGTGGCTGAACAGCTTTTCATCAGCCCGGAGCGGGCAGTAGGCAAAATGATAACGTTGCAAGGAAAAAAAGGAACCATTGTGGGGGTGATAAAAAAGCAGGGCAACCAAATGCTGGGTGGATGGCAGTTTGATAAATCGGTTATCATGTCGTACCGCTTTGCCCGTACCGTAATGGATGAAAGAAGATCCGACCCGCTGATACTGGTGCAGGGACAGGACAACATGAAAAGCGTGGTGCTGAAAGATGACCTGAAAGGCGCCATGCGGGCCATCAACCGCCTGAGCCCGACACAGGAAGATAATTTTTCGCTGAACGATGTGAACGACTGGAGCAAGGCTTTCGAACAGGCCTTTTCCGGTGTCAACATCGGCGGCGCTATCATCGGTGGCATCAGCCTGATAGTAGGTCTGTTTGGTGTGGCCAATATCATGTTTGTAAGTGTGAAAGAAAGAACCAGCCAGATTGGATTGAAAAAAGCCATCGGCGCCAAGAGCCGCATTATCCTCACCGAGTTTTTACTGGAAGCCGCATTTCTCTGCCTCATCGGCGGCATGTTCGGGCTGATACTTGTTTTTGGACTCACCAAAGTTTTATCCGGTTCATTTTCCTTCCCCGTATTTATTTCCACTTCCAACTTGCTATGGGCCGTCGGCATTTGTTTTTTTGTAGGTATACTGGCTGGCATCATCCCGGCATCCATGGCAGCAAGAATGGACCCGGTGGCAGCTATCAGGAGTAAATAAGCAACGATTTGCTCTGCAGGCTTGTCAATCAGGATATGAAACTATTCAAAACAATACTCATTGCATTGCTACTCGTTTTAACCGGTGTGCAATGTTCAAAAGAAAAGTTAGTTGAAGCGCATGGCACCATCAAAGATTACACAGGACTTGATGGATGCGGATTAATGATTGATTTGGATTCAGGAGGCAGACTGGAAATGGTTTCCTTACCTCCCAACACAACACTGGTAGCCGGTAAAAGAGTGCGGGTAGAATACAAACCTGTACCCTCATTTTCCATCTGTATGGCCGGAACAACTGCCAGAATCATCAGTCTTCAATACCTTTGAGATTCTTTGAACCTTTCATGCCTGTAACCATTTTAGCTATTGAAAGCAGTTGCGACGAAACCTCTGCAGCTATCTGCCGGGACGGTAAGATTTTATCCAACATCATTGCCACGCAAAAAGTGCATGAGCAGTATGGCGGCGTGGTACCCGAGCTCGCCAGCCGGGCACATATTCAAAATATCATCCCGGTAATTGACGAAGCATTAAAAGTTGCCAGCAAAAATCTAAAATCCACTTTCGCTAAAGCTTCGGTGGATAAATCCGAAATCATAAATCTGCAATCCCTTGACGCCATCGCTTTCACCCGGTCTCCCGGTCTTATCGGCTCGTTGTTAGTAGGTGCCGAGGTTGCAAAATCAATTGCCTTATCATTAAACAAGCCGCTGATTGCCGTGCATCACATGCAGGCGCATGTATTGGCTAACCTGATTGACGAACCCAAACCTTCCTATCCTTTTTTATGTTTGACTGTCAGCGGCGGGCATACGCAAATTGTGCTCTGCAAATCGCCAACCGAAATGCAGGTAATCGGCGAAACGATTGATGATGCCGCCGGGGAAGCTTTTGACAAATCGGCCAAGCTGCTGGGCTTGCCCTACCCCGGTGGCCCGCTGATTGACAAATATGCCAAAGAAGGAAATCCCGGCCGCTTTCAATTTCCCGAGCCGCAGATTCCCGGTCTTGATTTCAGCTTCAGCGGGCTGAAAACATCCATTCTTTATTTTTTGCAAAATGCAGGTAAGAGCCATGTGTACAGGGAGGAATTTTTAGCCGGCGAAGAAGAAAAAGAAAACTTTATTAAAGAAAATCTTGACGACCTATGTGCTTCCATCCAGCAAAGGATTGTTTCTATTCTGCTTAATAAACTCAAAAGAGCTTCGATCGAAACGGGCATCAAAGATATTTGCATTGCCGGCGGTGTGTCGGCCAACAGTGGATTGCGCAAGGCTTTTGAGGAAATGGGTAAAAAATATCACTGGAAAACTTTTATTCCCGCCTTTCAATACTGCACTGATAATGCCGGCATGATAGCCATCACGGGTTATTATAAATACCTGGCGGGGCATTTCAGCGATCTTTCAATTAGTGCATCGGCGAGAGCGGAGTGGTGAACTGGTTGCTGGTTACTCGTTTCAGGTTACTGGTGGTATCCGGTTTCTGGGTATTTTTACCAGCAACAAGAAACTAAAATGCCTGACACTTTTTTCCGGTTCAAACAATTTACCATTCACCAGGACCGCTGCGCCATGAAGGTGACGACAGATGGCTGTTTGTTCGGGGCATGGGTCACCACTGAAGTCAGATGTCAGATGTCAGAAGTCAGAATCGTACTCGACATCGGAACTGGAACGGGGTTGTTGTCGCTCATGCTTGCTCAAAAAAAATCTGACCTGGTAATTGATGCAATAGAAATTGACAGTGCAGCTGCAATGCAGGCATTGGAAAATGTGAATGCCTCGCCGTGGAAAGACCGGATCAGGATTATTAATGCAGACGTAAAAACATTTTCTGCCGTTGAAAAATATGACCTCATCATCAGCAACCCGCCGTTTTATGAAAGAGAAATAAAATCGGGTGTCGAAAAGAAAAATCTTGCCCACCACAGCGAGGGCCTTACCCTGGAAGAATTAATTTCTGCTATCAAAAGAAACCTGAAACCGGAAGGGCTTTTCTTTTTAATGCTGCCCTATAAGAGAAATGCAGAAGTGAGAAGGCTTTTCAAAGACAGCCGGTTGCATATAGTGAAGCTCATTTTCGTCCGCCAGTCGGTAAACCACGATTATTTCCGCATGATGATACAAGGAAAAATTAACGGCCATCCTGACGAAGAAACCGAACTGGATGAAATTTCAATCTGGAATGAGAAACAGGAGTACACGGTGGAATTTGTTGATTTGCTAAAGGACTACTACTTCTACCTATAAAAAATCAATAATCAGACATCGAACCTCCGACATCCGACTTCTGACTTCTGACCTCACTCCTTCCCTTCAGCATAATCCCGCATGTATTCATAATGCTCAGTAAGCTTACCTTCTTTTACTATCGTTGCCTTTTCTATAATCGGCGAGCCGTCAGCCACCAGGTCTTCCAGGATATGCTTTATCAGCTGCTCGCCAAAATAGCGTGATGCATCCCTTGGCAATTCATTGGGCAGGTTGCCCACAGCCATGATATCAATTGAGTTGGGCAAATAGGGTTCAGTTTTTTGGAGTGTCGTTCTGTCCACGCCGTAAATGGGGTTTTCTATCGTCTGGTCGCCGAGGTTGATAGGTATAGATCCACCTGCGTCATCCGTTATATCTGCAATTGTGCGGATGATAAAATTTTCATCTTTCACATCTTCCTTTTCAAAAAGCCTTGGCACTTTTTTATCCCAGAATACACCATTCATCAATATGTCTGTTTGCGAAGCATAGGGTAAAAATTTGCAACGGTATAGTTCCGGGTGTTCATGAAATTCGAGCCGCTGGTATTTGCCGTCTTCTTTTCGTTCATACAATTCAGCGCCTTTCAGTTGCGTATAAACCGGGTAGGCAAATCTTCTTAACAAATAATCGTCGGGCTCTACTTCATGAATGCCCATCAGGTTCATAATTTCAAGTATGCCATGCGCCACTCGCCCCGACCCGGTGACGGCAATTTTTACATTAGGCAGGCGAAGGCCGAAATAAGTATGAATAAGCTCCCGGAAACTTCTTTGCTTATACACACGTTCAAGTTTATACAAGCCGGTTCTGTTGCCATAAGCCATCATCCCGTTATGTGCTCCCACCACACCGGCAAAAAAACCAAAACCGATGATGCGCTGCCCGTCTTCATGTTCAAAACACTCGTAATCAATCAGGGTAATATTATTTTTCATTATCGCCTGCAGCAGTTTCCGGTTATGCTCCTGCTTTTTTTTGGTATGGGAAAAAAACAGGAAAGTCTTGCCTGGTATCAGTTGCTCAACCGGCACTTCTTTTATACCCAGTAAAATATCACACTCACTGATGTCATCTTTTACCTGCACACCTGCCGCCAGGTATTCGCGGTCGGTAAAGCACCTGACGGCAGAAGATTGGGCTATAATTTCCACTTCGGAACTATTGCGATGAATCCATTTGCAATGGGCTGGGGTTAGAGCCACTCTGTTGTCGGCTGGTATTTTCCCTTCCCTGATTAATCCTATTTTAACCATACACTGAACTTTCGAGCATTAAACCCTGCCCCGGAGAGGGCTTTGGCGGGCAAGGCGCAAAGTTGACCGGAAATGGGCATTTAAACAAACTGATTAATCTCACCCTTTGCGGCCCGGAAATTGCAGTATTTTTAAAAAAATTAATTTTTCTTTTAAACCTTTGATTACATTTTTGCGTTCTGCATTTACACAGCTTAAATCTCCGCTCATGAAGCGCAGGTCTTTCCAAAAGACATTTTTCTTGTTTGCATTTATTGCCGGTTTGTCCTGCAATAAAAAAGACAGCGAGGTTCCTTATTCTTTGAGCTATGGCAGTTCTGTTATTTACCTGAAAAACCAACCTGGCGATTATATTGTTTACCCGTTACAAAGCAAACCGGGTACTTATTCGGCTTTTCCAGAGGGCATTGAACTGGATGACAATACCGGCGCCATCAATGTCACTGACAGTGAAACGGGGCTCCGGTACCGCATTATGCATACGTCTGTCAATGGCGATACCACTTCCACTATCGTATTGCTTTCAGGTATCCAGTTTGTTGATAAGTTCTACAATCTTTCGCAAAACGACAGTATTGCTTTTCCCATTTACAATGGAAGTTCAGCTAACCCGCTACCGCTGAACGGCTCATCGTTTGATGAAAACAATAATGCAAACTCCGGCGGATGCTCTGTTACAACTACCAATGGCCAGATTAATCTTACGCAAACAGTGCGCAACGGTATTTTCGGCGCTGTGCCGCAAAACGATGTACGGAAAGATTTTGAAATTGAATACCGCCTGAATGACGAAAGCGGCAAAGCCCTGAATAAAATAAAAGTACGGATGTACTGGTATAATACCATGGCCGATGTGCCAGCCGATCTGTGGCAGATATTGAATGACCGCCAGTCGCAGGGCGTATTCCTGGGAATGAACAACCCGGCCTTAGGAAATGCTTCCACGGCAAGAAGCGCCATGGCCACAGCCCTTGCTAAACCCCGCCCGCCTTGTGTTATTATTATCGGCCAGTGATGTTTGGCTGCAAGCTTTTAAATTTGACTGATAATAATTCATCGGCTTGCAATTATCCAGATTACCTGGTTTATTAATTTTTTGCCTGGCACTCTTTATCGGGATTGCACAGCCTTTGCAGCATAACAGGCCGCAATGGCTGGGCCAGTACCTAGAGGCGGATTTCCTTTATATGGAAGGTGAACGTATTGTAAACCGTCCAGATTACAGCGAAGAAAAAGAAACCCGGCTGAATGAAGATGCGCTGAAAGCCTTCAGGACTTTGCAAAAATCAATGTCAAGTTCACACGAATCGTATGATTCACTTTCGTTTTTTGTGCATTTTAAAATCGGTGTGTTGGAGCATTACTTTGACAACCCGGCCGAAGCAAAAATAGCATACAGCAAAGCCATTGAACTCAAACAAAGCCAACCTTCCATCCCGGATTCTTTTTTGTTTAAGCCATATTTATATTTTGGGATAATACTGTACAACGAAAACCTGTTTGACTCCTCGCTTGCCATTTACAAAAAGGCGGAAGCCATTGCGGCATCTTATTCTACGCCGCTGCAGGAAACGGAGCGGCTTTTTAATACGCTTGGGGCTTTGTATTACGAAACCGGTAATTACCGCCAGGCAAAAAATTATACCGAAAAATCGCTGGCAATTATTTCTCCTGCCAATCCTTATTACCGTGACCTGGTAGTGAATTATAAAATCAATCTTGCTTCCATCCTTACCCGGCTTGAAGAGTACGATGAAGCCAACCATATTTACCAGGAAATTCTGCCCCTGGATATTAACCGGGACATTATTTTACACAACACCGGTGTTATCAACCTGAAGCTCGGCTCCGTAAACAAAGCCCTCTCCTATTTCAGAAAAGTAAATTACACTGACAACCGCAGGAGCCGACTGTATAATGATATGGCGCTGGCTTATATGAATACGGGCAAAAATGATTCAGCCCACATTTATTTGCAAAAAGCCCGGGAGGCAGACAGCAACCCCAAAAGAAAAACGGTGGTGAAAGGACAGACGGAGCAGTACCATGGCGATTTACTTCTTGAAGAAAATAAAATAAGCGAAGCGCTGGCACACTACCAGCAGGCTATTATAAATTATTACCCGGCATACGGGGAAACGGATATTTTTAAAAACCCTGTTCAGTTCAGCGGAGTATTTTCCTATATCAATCTTTTCAATACACTTACAGCAAAGGGTGAAGCATTTGAAAAATTATTTTACCGTGAAAAAGATAAAGGCCTGCTGAAAGCGGCACTTGATACTTACCGCTCAGCATTCAAGCTTGCGGAATATGTAGAACGGAGTTACGACTCGGATGAAGCACGGCTGTTTCTGAACAGGATTAAATACGGAGTGCATAGCCGGCCGATTGATATCAGCCTGTTATTATATGATGAAACCGGCGATAAAACCTTTCTTGAGGAAGCCTGGCAGTTTGACCAGATGAACAAAGCCTCGATACTTTCTTTTAATATAAATGTAAATGAAATAAAAACTACAGCGGAATTTAACAGACAGGAAAAAGAAATTAAATCAGTCATCACACGCCTTTCACTGCGGGCCGCCCAGGAAGCCGACAGCAACCGTATACAGGAGTTAAACGCGACCATCCGTGATTATGAAATAGAACTGGGAAAAGTGCAGGAAATCATTGCAGCATCCGGTGATTATAAAGCCCTGCACCGGAACATACCAACGGTAAGCCGCCTGCAGCGCTCCGTGCTGGATAAACATACAGCCCTGTTGAGTTACCATCTTTCTGAAAAAGAATTGCTGATTTTATGTATTACTCAAAAAAAATATTTTTATAAAAAAATTCCCTCCCCGCCCGTCTTTTATTCATCCATTGACTCACTGGTAAAAGCGCTGCACAATGTGAACAGTGACGAAAAATTCAGTGCGGGCAATATTGCTGAAAGACTTTATGCCTGGCTGATTAAACCTGTTGACAGCGGGCTGGCTTCCGTTGACCGGCTGATCATTATTCCCGACGACGAACTGAATTATCTTCCATTTGAAACTTTGCTTGATGAAAACGGCCGGTGGCTGACGGAAAATTTTACGGTGCAATACCAGTACACTGCATCGCTGCTGGAAAAAAGGAAAAAAAAATATGCTGCTGCCGGTGTTTTGTCTTTTGCACCTTTTGCCAATGCCGGCACAGATGATTTCAGCCGGCTGAATTATTCTGCTGAGGAAATTAAGGACCTGGGTGGGAAGCAGTATTTTGACAACACCGCAACAAAAAAACAATTTTTACTTGCTGCAAATTCTTTTCCTGTCATTCATTTGGCCACGCATGCACGGGTAAATGATAAATTGCCGTTTCAATCCTTTATTGCATTTGCCGGTGGAAACAATTCTGATTCGGTGGTATCACGGCTTTATACTGAGGAAATTTATAACCTGGCGCTCGACAGCACACGGCTCGTAATACTCAGCGCCTGCGAAACTGGTGCCGGCCAGCTGGTGCATGGCGAAGGCATGATGAGCTTGTCCAGGGCTTTTGCTTATGCCGGCTGTCCCGATATTGTAACTTCCCTTTGGAAAGCAGAAGATAAAACAACGGCTTTTTTAACCCGGCGGCTTCATTTTTATCTTTCAGAAAAATTATCTGCCGATAAGGCGCTTCACCTTGCTAAGCTTGACCTGCTGAAAAGCAGCGAAATTGAAGAACGGCTGAAGACACCCAACTACTGGGCGCATTTAATCTTCATCGGCGCATATGAACCCGGGCGGCAACCATTTTTCAAATGGTGGTATGCAATACCTTTTCTGCTAATTACCGGTACATGGATATTTTTCAGACGCAGAAAAAAAATTCATAAGACTATTTCTTCTTCCTGATTTGGAATGAGCGGGAAATATTAAAGCCAAACTGGATATCGCCATTGCTCCAGTTATTGGTTGTTTCCGTTAAAAATACTTTTTCATTCATGCCGACGGCATTGGTAAAATGAAGCTGAAAAACATGACCGCCGGTTTCAATATCAAAGCCCACTGACAAGGGATTCAGCGTGCCGTCAGCCGGGTTGGGATTGATACGGTAATAATAATCCACGTTCAGCGAAATGCGCCTGCTGAGTCGTAAACGGCTACCAACACCAACAGCATACAAATCATTCGGATCTTCCACCGCCGGCACCAGGTTGCGGTGAACAATAGTGGGCATTAGCTGCAATGAAAACCCATCGCTGATTTTACTGCCAATTATTAACTGCCCGTAATGTGCCAGACGGGATGAGAAGTAATTTTTTCTTGTGGAATCGGTAAATTTCAACGTTGACAGGCTTGTTCCGCCAACTGCCAGGAGTGAAAAAGGCAGTCCGCCTTTACCTATTGCCTGGTGAAAGAGCCTGTACTTGATAAATCCGTCCAGCTCTTTTTTGTTGGTGCTGCGGCCAACACCTATCATCAGGTTTTTTGCAAGGCCAAAATCGAAACCCATCCGCATGGTGGCATTGTCGAGCCCGAACATTTCGTACAGCCCACTGTTTATATTGCCAAAGCGATGAAGGATGCGGAAATCCATCACACCGGGCCGTATCATTTCCATACTCTGGCTCATGATGACCCGACTCGATTTGAATGCATAATCGACAAATTCTTTTTTGGGTTTATCTTCTCCCACCAGGCTCAACAAATCATCCTGCGCCTCCAGGGTGCCGGCTATAAACAGAATTACCGGTAAAAGAAAACTGCTTTTATTCATTGTCTTATTTTTTTATTGTATTAACCCTTCAGGGGTTCGAGTGAGCAATCCACAGTTATTTTCACATTATTGGAAATATTATCTTTTACCAACCGGGGTATTTCAATTTTATAGTCGGAAAGCAGTATGATGAATTCGGCAACTGTAAGCAGTTTATCCTGCTTTACCACGATAGTACCCTTTGTTTCCACTTCTCTTGTCTCGCCGTGTATGGTCAACATCCCTTTCACTTTGGCGGAGTAAGTGCCTTCTTTTGTATAATTAATTTCATTATTGTTAAGCACCTGGCCTTTAAAATCCGCTTTCGGGTATTTGTGACTTTCCACATAGTTTTCATTGAAATGTTCCTGCATCAGGGCTTTTTCAAATTCAAAACCCTTCATCAGCACGGCAAACTGCATGTTGCCGGTTTTGGTATCCAGCACACAGGTGACACTTTTGTGGTTGGCTTCTATGTTTTCCAGCGGCGCTTTTGAATGAAAGGTTACGCTTCCGCTCTTGGTGAAAAATTTATCCTGTGCTTTTACGATGGAAGCACATAGAATGAAACTCAATACAATGAGATTTTTCATGACTGTAAATTTTATTTATTGATTATTGTTTTTTTCCAGTACGCAGCGGTTCAGTATTACATCGGAACCGAGCAGTTCATCATGATTAAAACCGGTGCAGGCTCCTTTTACGGTTACCGTATTTCCTTCCGTAATGCCCTGCAGATCGTTTACATGAACTGAATTCATACTGCACCTTACTGAAGATATGCCGGCATCGTCAAGCACTATCGTGTATTGCCCGCGGTCATTTTTTTCCAGCTTTCTTACTGTTCCTTTTACCGCTATTATTTTATCCAGAAGTTTTGCATTGGCATCCGCTTCATTTTTTTCAAAAACGCTGATAATTTCTGCAGCTGACATTGATAAATCGGCTTTCACCCGGTCCAGGTCTTTAACTTTTCGGCTGTATTCGCCATATCCAAACCATCCGCCACCAATAATGGCAATGGCCAAAATTGAAATGATGATTCTTTTCTTTTTCATAGCTTTTATTTTTTAGTTATTTAATGCCCCGTCATCAATCCATGCCTTGATCTTGCTTATGGTACAGACATTCATTTTGTTTCCGCCTTTTGGCATAGGTGAATATCCGCTCATGTGATTGATGCTTCCGTAGAGTTTTCCGTTCAACGCTGCGGTTTTAACGTCAGCATAGCTGCCCAGGGAAATATTACCCGATGGGGTTGTGCCGCTGTGGCAGCCAATACAGCCGTAGTTCTGTAAAGCAGGCAGCACAGAATTGGTATAGCTTACATTGGCGGTATCGCAAGCGCCGGCAGGATAAAGAAGTTCTTCTTTATCGTAATAACATCCTGCTAAAACCAGCATGCAAATAATAATAACAGCTTTTATTTTTTTCATTTCCTTTTAGTTTTCTGGTGAGCCGCCTTCAATCCATTTTCTTATTTGAGTTAATTCACAATCAGAAAGCTTTGTTCCGTTTTTAGGCATGGGTGAATAACCCGGTAGCTGATTGACCGACCCCCACAATTTCCCGTTTGTCACCATAGTTTTTACATTGAGGTATGTGCTCAAATCAATTCCGCCCTGGGTATTGACCCCGCTGTGGCATCCCAGGCATTTGTTCTGCACCAGCGGACGAATAGCACCGCTATATGTGTAGCTGTTGCTGTCGCACATATTCTGGCATACAAGATCTTTGGCTCCCTGCTGTATCCATTCATAAATCAGTTGAATTTGCTGTGCATTCAAAGGGTTTTGCGGCGACGGCGGCATTCTGTCATCAGGGTCGGGGTCAATAATGAGTTTATACATTTTACTATCAGCAGCATTGCCCGGCTTCACGCCGCCGGTAGTCACTGCTTTTTGATAAGAAGTGAGCACCACCCCTTCTTTGTGTGTTGCCTCATCATGACAACCGCTCATTGCACAGTTTGATATAAGTATGGGGAGCACTTGCTGCTGAAAATAAATTTTATTGGCATCACAAGGTGTGCTGTTTCCGCCGCTGCTTCCGCTGCCATCATTGGCCGGCAATTCAGCATAGGGGTGTTTACAGGAAATAACGAATAATAGTGATGACCCCACGAGAATGAGGTAATACAACTGCCTGCTCATGTTGGTTTTTTTAAGGGTTAAAATCAATCATGAATGGAAAACTTTGCCTGGACCCGGAGAATAGTAAACACAGGATACAGGAATGTAACCGTTTGAAACAAAAACCCCGCCAGAAAGATTTCAGCGGGGTGCAGTTTTCCGTAGGCAGGCAAAAAAATCTATTGATGCAGTGTTATCGTTGACAGATGAGTGTCTTCACCTGCTCTTACTACTACATTGTTGATCGTTGTATCACGATAACCGTTGTTGCCGTCAATAAAAACGATGTAAGTGTCTGCAATCAGCCCGACAATTTTGAATTCACCATCATCATCGTCGGGAATAGCTATGGTGGTATCGGCGCCGCGGATAGCCATTACTATGGCATCGGCTGCTAGCGGTAATACCCTACCTTCAATTCGGCCGGTATTGCGATGAGTGAAAATTTTAATGCTTGCTTTCAATTCAAAACCGTTGTTGTTGCCCGGGCCGCTGTTGTCAACTTGAATAGACCGGCCTGCATCAAAATCAATCCAGAAAAAAACCTGGTCGGGTGGCACAATATCAAAATTCGATTCGTCAATATTGACCACAACTTCTCTTTCATCATCATCCACCCGAAGCGGAAAACTCTGATTGTTTATCATTACCGAATTCTGTGTGCCTAAAGTGAGGCGAACCTTCCTTATCCGGTTGTTTGGCAGGGTGCCCGTGGCAAACAATGTATCCAGCCCGTTTCTGAAGCGGAGAATATTATACACGCCGGGGTTGATGTTAAGCATCACCCAGCCTCCGTTGGGCAGGCTATCATCCTCCAGTTTCACTTCCAGTTTTTGAATGTCAATAAAAACACTGTCAAACACCGGGGTGTCGTGGTCGGTAAGATACACAGTTACTTTTACCGGCCGGTTGTTTTCTCCCGCTTCTTTCTGGCAGGCATAAAAAATAAAAAAGGAAATGATGGCAATCGCTGCAGTAATTCGTTTAATGTTTTTCATAATGGTTTAATTTTAGTTTTCAAAAAAAATACTCCGGTACAGAAGAAAGATGGCGCTGTATCAGTTTTTGGTAAATGTGAGAAACTCGTTGCTTGATGCATTATCATCCGTCAGTTTTATTTCGGTGTCAGTGGCTGAAATAATCTTCCAGTCGTCGGTCAGCTCGCCAAGCGGTTTGTTGCTGTCCACTTTTGGCCCGAGGTCAATGATAAATTTGTTGGAGCTGTTGTCAACATGCCAGCTGCCGTTTTGAGATACACTGTTTTTTGTGGCTGTCATAGTGCCATTATTGTTGAAAGAAAAAATATAGCCGGCAAAATCACTGGTCTCATCGTTGCCGCTGTCGGTAAAAAGCGTAACCCGCCAGGTGCCGGAAGTGACTGTATCAGCCGGGTTATTATCCAGGCTGCGGCTGCAGGCTGCAGACAGCACAATAAGGCCTATAACTGCGGCGGCAAAATTCAGTTTCATAAAGTTTATTTTGAATTAGTAACCGCGGGAAGATTTGATGTAACCTGTGAAGAGGGCCAGCGTAAATGAAATTATTACCTTAAAGCAGAATTGAATTTTTGCAGTGCAGGAATCCAATTCATAGCCACAAGATAAACCTGCTTTGAATAATGATTGTAGAAATGTTTAAAATAACAAAACCTCCCTTCCGGAAGGTATTGTGCTTCTAATCAGAATCAGTTTATGTCCACTTCAACCGTTTTACCCGGTTGATATACCTGCGGCTGAATTTTTCTTTGTAAAGATGTGCGGGATTGCTTTGGATAGCATTCATCAGCGCAATGGCTTCATCAAAGTCGCGGTTTTTCAGAAACGCCAGCGCCAGGTAGTAGTCGGTCACATCTTTCAGCATCGGGTTGTTGCCGGCGCCAGCATCGGCCAGCACCACTTGGTAATTGCTGATGGCCCTTGCCACATCGCCGGTTTCAAGATACGACATGGCAGTAAGAAAAACGTCTTTTACCGTAAGCACGGATGTGGCATTCAGCCTGATGACTACGGAATAATCTTTCTGGCGGTAAGCTTTTTCTATGGCAGTTTCCGGGGCTGCAGCGCCGTCGCGGGTTGTACTCAGCTCGTATGCCGTATAGTTTTCAGCAAACAGCCGGTTGGGCGAAAGCCGGTAGAAATTATATCCTTCGATAGCAAGAAAAACCAGCAGCACACTGGCAGCCACAGCCACGCTGTAGCGGATGATGCGCCGCACATTACCCATTTTTTTCACCGGTGCCTCCGTTTTCAGTTCTTTCATCATTTGCCCGTGAACATCGCTCACTCTTTCTTTCAACCCGTAATGCAACACGGCCGCTTTTGCCAGCTGCAGGCTTTCCAGTTCCATTTTCAGCTGTTCATCGGTTGCCAGCTTCTGTTCAAATTCCGCTTTCTCACTCTCTGTCATTTCTCCATCCAGGTATTTTACCAGCTCATATTGAGTAGAATTATCCATGCAATATGTTTTTCAAGGTTTGTGTAAGAAATGGATTGGCTTTTATCATTTGTTCCAGTTGTTTCAGGCATTTGTATTTTTTGTTTCGTACCACCTGTTCATTTTCATATTCCAGGCCGGCCAGTATTTCTTTCATCGAACGGTTTTCATAATAAAACATCAGCAAAATTTCTTTACAGGTATCCCCCAACTGCTCCACCAGGCTCATCACCTGTTTTTTGGCTTCCCGCTCCACTATCAGTTCACTCACATCCGGTTCATCCTGCGGTCTTGCCTTTTCATATTTCAGCTCCCTTATTTCGCTGCGGCCTCTTCGCTTCAGTTCATTCAGCCAGGTGTGCCGCATCATCGAAAACAAAAACGTTTTTACACTCGACTCGCCGCGGAAACGCCCCTGCTGCACCAGCCCGATAAAATTTACCAACACTTCCTGGAAAATATCTTCCGCATCCTGCTGGTTGCCGCTGTTGTTTTTTACCAGCCAGCTCAATGTTTCAAAATAGTCACGGTATATTGCCTTAAGAGCTTTGTCAAGGCCGCTGTCCTGCTGTATCGCATCCAGCAACTCCCCATCCGACAGGCTTTTTATCAGCTCCATGCTTTATTCATTTATTTGTACCCGAAGAAACTAAATTTGTAACCTTGAAACGCTGTAAATTATTTTACTGGCAACAAAAATAATTATTATTGAACCGGCAGCAGCGCCCTGATTAAACTTTACTTGTCCCGAATATTCGGGACTCCGTTCAACTTTAGTGCTGCTATTTATCAAGCTATGAACTATTTTGAAATATTCGACCTGCCTGTCCAGTTGAAAGTTGACAAAGACGACCTGCCCAAAAAATATTTTGAGCTCAGCCGCCGCTTTCATCCCGATTTTTTTGCCAACGCCACAGCCGCCGAGCAGGAAAAAGCCCTGGAGATAACTGCCAGCCTGAACAAAGCATTTAAAACATTTCAAAACCCGGATGAAACCATTAAGTATGTACTCCAGCTTAAAGGGCTGCTGGAGGAGGAAGAGAAATACCAGCTGCCAGCCGGTTTTCTGTCGCAGGTGCTGGAAATAAACGAGCAGCTGATGGACGCTGAAGACAACCCCGCATTACGATTATCTTTGCAAACGGGTATTGACAACCTGCAATCAGAAATCTATGAGCCTGTTAAAGAAATTGTGGAGCATTATCAGGACGGTGTTACTTCCGAAAAAGAACTGCTGCAAGTAAAAGAGTACTACTACAAGAAAAAATACATCGACCGCATTCGAAGGGAGCTTGCCGGTTAAAAAAATAAACCCGGGTCCGGTTATGCCTTTCTTGTTTCAAATTACCATCACTGAAAACCTTATTAGGGGCGCCCTTCTCTGATATTAATCATGACAGCCGGTAATCGCTGTCATACCCCGCTGGATTTTTGAAAAATAGTTTTGATGAGCAGGAAAAAGCCAGCCGGGGGCGGAAAAACTTTTTACACATAAAACACGTTTATGAAAAAGATTATTGCTGCTATTGACGGATTGAAATTCTCCGATAGCACCCGTGATTTTGCGGTGGATATTGCCCGCCGCATAAATGCACACCTGGTGGGAGTGTTTCTTGATGATGAAACGTATACCAGCTACAAAGTGTACGACCTGGTAGTGCAGGAAGGCGCCCCGGAGGCAAGACTGAAGAAATTTGACGCACAGGACAAGGAAACCCGCAGCAAAGCGGCAATAAACTTTGCCAACGCCTGTCGTAAAGCGGAGCTAACTTATGCCCTGCACCACAACCGCGGTATTGCCATACACGAGCTGATTCATGAAAGCATTTATGCCGACCTGCTGGTGATTGATGCCAAAGAAACACTTACTCATTATGAAGAAAAACAACCCACCCGTTTTATCCGCGACCTGCTGAGCGATGTGCAATGCCCCGTGCTGCTGGTTCCTAAAAAATTCAAACCGGTTGAAAAAATTGTGCTCCTCTACGATGGTGAGCCTTCATCAGTTTTCGCCGCACGGATGTTCAGCTACCTGTTTGGTTTTTTCGGCGAAGTGGAGACCGAAGTTCTATCTGTGAAAAATGTAAACCAGTCATTGCATTTGCCTGACAATAAACTGATGAAAGAATTCATGAAGCGTCATTTTCCGGGTGCCGGTTACAAGGTGTTGAAAGGAATAGCAGAAGTGGAAATAACCGAATACCTGAAAACACAAAAGCAAAACCTGCTTATAGTGCTGGGGGCCTATCGCCGCGGGCGGGTATCCCGTTGGTTTCGCCAGAGCATGGCCGATGTGCTGATGAAAGAACTGAAGGCACCCTTGTTTATTGCACACAACAAATAAATATGAAAATAAAGCTGCCGGGGCATTTGTTAAAAACTGAAGACGAGCAGTTGAAGAAGCTGCATGAAATTGTTTTAAACAGCATCGGGGAAGAAAACCGGTTTCTGAAAGAAGAAAGAAGTTTGAAGAGCCGCATCCAACATTCAGCAGCCGGGTGGCTGATAAAGTGGCTACGTTTGGCGGCAACCGGAAGTTTATTCCTGCCCTTGTTATTTTTTATGGCTTTTGGATAACTGTTGATTCCGATGTACAGGAAAAAATCATTTGACCCCTACCCTGCATTCTGCTCAACCTGCTGCTTTCAATGCCGGCTGCCGTGAAGGCGCCCATCATCATGATGAGCCAGAGCTGCAAGGAGGAAAAAGACCGGCAGCGGGCTATCAATGATTATATGATAAACCTGAAAGCCGGCATTGAAGGGGAAATGAATTAATTTGAATACGGTGGCAGGCCAGCTTTAATTTTACCTGTACGTTTTGCCGGATGGATTCATTCACTCACATAGCCCTTGGCGCCTGCATCGGCGAAGCTTTTTTTGAAAGAGGTTTTGGCAAGAAAGCCATGCTGTGGGGCGCCCTGGCACAAAGCATTCCCGATATTGATTTCATCACATCGTGGTGGATGAGTACGCCTGAATACCTGCTGGCTCACCGCGGCTTCACTCACTCCATTGTTTTTGCCTTGCTCATCATTCCTGTGTTTGCGCTGGCGGCGGAAAAAATCCATCGCCCCCACAATATTGCATTCAGAACCTGGGTAAAATTTTTTTCGGCAGAAATTTTCCTGCACCTGCTTATTGATGCTTTTAACAATTACGGCATTGGCTGGTTCGAACCTTTCAGCCATATTCGCTATTCCTTCAACGCTGTGTATGTGGCCGACCCGTTTTTTTCTCTTTGGCCGGGTATTGCTTTCCTGGTATTGATATTTTTAAACCGCTACAGCCCCCGCAGGAAATTCTGGTGGAAGTTTGGCATTATCATTCCCTTTTTTTATCTGGTTTATTGCAGCTTCAATAAAATAATTATCAATAAAGATGTAAATGAAATCCTGGCAAAGCAGCAGATACAGCATGACCGCTATTTTACCACGCCGGCACCGCTGCAAAACTGGCTCTGGTATGTAGTGGCCGGCAACGACAGCGGCTATCATGTCGGTTTCCGGTCGCTGTTTGACAGCAAAAAGGAAATCAGCTTTCAATATTTTCCAAGACATGATTCTTTGTTAGACCCTGTAAAGAATCATGAAGAGCTGCAAAAGCTTATCCGCTTTTCGCAACATTTTTATACGGTAGAAATGTGGAGCGATACCCTTGTGTTTAATGATCTCCGTTTCGGGCAGATAATCGGATGGCAAAATCCACGGGGACGTTTTGTGTTCCATTATTTCCTGCAGCACCCGCAGAATAATAAACTCGTAGTGCAGCGGGGAAGGTTTGCCGGCTGGAACAGGCAAGTACTGAAGACTTTCTGGAAAAGGATAAAAGGTAATTAAGTTCGTTGCTTAAAGTAAAAAGTAATCAGGTTGAAAGCGGCGGTGATAAAATGATACGAAAACCAGCGGATGAACTGAACAAAAATATTTTTCGTGCTGCTGTGCCGCTCCGGGCTGATGAGAATACAGTCGGTGGCAATAATTTCTTCCAGCTCACGCTTCACTTCTTTTGCAAAATCCGGGTTCCGCACATCCAGGTTCAGCTCAATGCTGGCATAGGCGCTGATGTCGTTGATATTGTATGAGCCTATGGTCATCCATTCATCATCCGCAACAGCTATTTTGCCATGCAGAATATTTTTCCGGTATTCATACAGCTCAATCCCTTTGCGCAGCAGCCAGTCGTACAGCCATCGTTCGGCATGTTTGGCCAGCATTACATCTGATGGGCCGGCTGCGATTACTCTAACCTTCACGCCCCGGTTCACAGCCTGCACCATGTTTCTGCGTATCACATGGCCGGGAATAAAATAACTGCACAGGATAGTAACCTGCGATGATGAGTTGCGAAGCATTTCAAGATACGTTTTTGAAATCTGGTTTTTCCGCCTCACCCAATCATTGCGCCGCATCCGCACATCACTTCTTTCTGCTGCCGGTATTTCAAAGCGGAGCTGTTTTTCTTCGCAGGGAGTGATGCCCATATTTACCGGGAATCCTTTCCAGGTTTTCCAGCACAGCACACAAAGTTCTCTTGCCGTTTCGCCTTCTGTATAAAGGGCATAATCAAGCCAGGCGGGTTTGCCGGGCATATCGTTGTACCGGTTGGTTATGTTTATTCCGCCTACTAAGGCATAGCTGGTATCCACCACAGCCATTTTATGATGCAGGCGGCGCCCAAAGTAGAAATATTTGCTTCGAAACAGCGGTTCAAAAAAACGGAAATGAATACCGGCGGCTCTCAGCTCATTAATAAACGATTGCGACATCACCTGCGAGGCATAGCCATCGGCCATCAGGTAAACTTTCACATTACGCATGGCGGCCTCTTTCAGGGCTTCAGCCACTGCAATGCCCGTTTCATCATCATCATAAATGTACGTTTGCAGGTGAATACTTTCTTTGGCGCCGGCAATCATCTGCAGCAACAAATCAAAATACGGTTTGCCACCCCGGATTAGCTTTACCCTGTTTACAGAGCTATAACCACTTGCAGAAATTGATTTTTTATACTGCATAGAAGATTGCTGAATAACCTGTTCACGAATTTAGCGATGAGCTGCACGACATGAAAACAGGAGGAAGAAAAAAAATCAATCTCCTGTTAAAAAAAACAGGGCAGGTTCGTGAGAACCCACCCTGCAACCAACCGCTGCAGTTTCCAGAATGTTACCCCTGTTATTCTGCAACGATCTATTTAACCCGGTTGTCGTCCTGGTCAAGTCAACGGTTTTTTTTCCGCTTTCCGGCCGGGCAGCTTACCATCTTTTAATCGGCTATCTGTGTGCCCGGTCTCCTCAACCGACCTGCACCGGATTAAAACTGTAGTAAAAATAACAAGAGTCCGGCTTTAAAATAATGATGGCCGTCACCGTAAATGATGATTGTAATATCCCCGCTGATTATTTTCCCTGCTAATAGCGTGTAATTAATGCCACCCGGTTAAATTCTTTCAGCAAACCGTTGTCAGTAAAAAACACACGGCCGTTTTTTTCAAGCACCATTTCCATCAAATCATCCGCGGCATCAGCAATAGTCCTATGTGGTTTGACGGGCGGCTGCAGGTAGAGTTGGTATTCATCATCCGTTAAAAATCCCGGGCAGCGGTAATCTTTTTCCAGCAGCAGGAGCAGCGCTTTGCCTTCTTTGGCAGCTCTCCAAATGTCCTGTATGCCGCCAATGCCACGTCTCTCTCCTGTCTTTTCCCTGAATTCGTTTATCAGCTGCAGCTGCTCCCTTTGATGGTATGAATGCAGCAGGGTATGGATGGCATCAGCAAGTTCTGACTGGTTCCGGTGATTATAATTGCCGGTAATTTTCCCTGCAATCCTTTTTGTATGTGATGAAATATCCAGGAACCGGGCTATTTTTTTATTCACTCCTGATAAAAACAACAACACATCGCCGGCAAGATAGTTGGCGAGCATTTTATCAACATTGCGCAAAAAATTTTTATAATGAACTTCCTCCAGCACCGATTTATCTTTTTCAAAGCCTTTTACATGCGCCTGCCCGCTGTACGATGTGCTGCGGCTGGGAGCCTGGTAAGCATATTCTTCCTCAAACGGCTGCGGAAAATGCTTGTCTTTTATTTCCTGCAACTTATTCCATGTACCTTCAAAAAGCCTGGCACCTTTTTCATTAATCTGTAAAGCAAAATAAGCTTTGGCAAATTGCACATGATAAAGCAGGTCCCGCATTTCAAAGCTGTCTCCCACAATTACTTTCTCCTCCACGGCATAAGGAAACTGTACCAGGTGCCGGATATGTGGAGAAAGAAAAAAGCCTATACCATCTGCATTACGGGAAAAATCAATAGACCGGAACATTTCTTCCAAAGCCTGCTGCAGTGGTTTTATTTCCACTTCGGGATATTTGCTGTAAAGAAGTTTGGTGGTTCTGTCAATCGCTCTTTCCAGTAGTATCTTATCGGTTCTTCTTTCAGGCGAAAGACGGTGTGTGGGCACAACGATGGAAACACAAATATTCCCTTTTTCTTTCCGCATAGCCTGCAGGTCGCTGCTACTGAGTATTTCATTTGTCATAAAAAAATTTTACAATTTCCGGTTATTAAAGGTAAAAGCACTGACAGGCTGGTGAAATGACGGCACTCAATCTGCCGGCTGATTGCTATCACTGGTGACGTACAAATTTTATTCTGGAATAAGAAGTAATTTTAATTCCATTTCAGCTTCTTCTGTTCCTTTTACCTGCTTTTCCAGTTTTACCACGATACCGGCAAGGGCTTCAGTCCTTTCTTTCACTATCTGTTCAAGCCCGGCATTCATTTTTTTTATTCTTTCTTCCGCAGCCTTGCGGACTGTGATGTCGGTAATAAATGCAATTACAAATAAACCGTCTTCGGTTTTATAAGAGCCCAGGCTTATTTCTGCGGGGAATTCCGGGCCGTCTTTTTTCAGTGCAAATAAATCCATGCCTATGCCCAGCGGCCTGTTTTGCGGGTCAGCATAGTAAGCCTTGTGATACTGTGCATGTTTTTCCCGAAAACGTTCAGGAATTAAAATATCCAGTTTATGTCCTGTCAGTTCGCCGGGCAGGTAGCCAAATAGTTCATGGGCAAAAGGATTGGCCTGTACAATATCACACGCCTCGTTCACTATCACCACTCCCATGGAGGCATATTCCAGTAATGCGCCAAACTTTTGTTTTTCCCGTTGCAGCTTTTCTTCTGCCTGGCGGGCCCTGTCAATTTTTTCTATTTGCAGAAAATAGTAATCCTTGCCTTCGATGATTACGGATTTCAAAAATGCCTTTCCCCAAAAAATTTTCCCGGTTTTTGTTTTGTATTCCAATTCTGTTTCAAAAGACCCTTTTTCAAATAAACTGTTCAATGCTGTTTCTGTTTGTTGCTGCGAGTAAGGAATTTTCAAAAGGTCGCCGGCATTGATGCCAATCATATCGCCGGGTTCTTCAAATTCAAAAAGCGAAGCCCCTTTCCGGTTTACAAATACAAATTGCCTGGAATCCTTTTCAATTACAGCAAAAAAACCGCTGGCCTGGTCGCAAATGGCGGCAAGGAATTGTTTTTCAAGTCCAGAAATTGTTTTTAAAGAGGCAGCATTCATCCGGCAGCAAAATTGCAAACATGCACCGGCTAAACTTGCTAATATGAGATGAGAAAAGACATGATGTTTGTCAGGCAGCAGTATGACGATGGTTAGCGATGCTCAGTTGGTTAAATGCAAGGCGCATTGTTTTTTAAAACAAGTAAGGCAATCCTGGGGATGGATTGTCTTGAAAAAAGGTAGTGTTCGGGATCCCGACGTTCACAGTCGGGCCACAAGCTTTGTGCCCAGAACAGGAATCGAACCTGCACATCCTTGCGGACACCAGATTTTGAGTCTGACGCGTCTACCAGTTCCGCCATCTGGGCATGGGCTGCAAATGTAAAATGATAACCGCTAACTGTAAAATTTTATCCTGATAAAACAAGCCATGATTGCTGATAGCAATCATCATAAAAAATACTTAACAGGAGTAAATTGGGCATTGGACAACTATGGAAAAGCAGGCTCAAAATCATAATAAAGACCTGGCCCGCATTTTTCGCCAGATGGCGGATTGCTACCGCTATCTTGGCCCCGATGAACGCTTCCGTGCTATTGCTTATGATACAGCTTCAAAAACACTCAGCAATATGCAGGAGGCTGTGGATGTATTAGCTTCCGATTTCAAAAAGCTGGATGAGTTGAAAGGCGTGGGAGAAAGCATTGCTGAAAAAATTATCGAGTACCTTAAAACCGGCAAGATTAAAACTTTTGAAAAACTGAAAAGGCAGGTGCCAATTGCACTGCTTGAATTGCTGGAAGTGGAAGGCATCGGTCCGGCCACTTTACGGCTGGTTCATGATGAGCTTGGCATCCAGACAAAAGAAGAGCTGATAAAAGCGCTGGAAGCAGGAAAGCTGGAAAAAATAAAAGGCTTTGCTTCAAAAAAAATTGAAAACCTGAAAAAAGCGCTGAAGCTTGATTCGGTAAAACAGCGGATGCCGTTGAAAGTGGCGGAAAAAACCGGCAATGAAATTTTAAGTGAAATAAAAATGATTCCCGGCGTAAAACAATGCGTGCTGGCTGGCAGTCGCCGGCGGAAAAAAGAAACAGTTGGCGATATTGACATACTGATAACTGCCGATGATAAGCGGCGGAAAAAAATAATCACGAAAATTACCATGCTGCCACAGGTGGATAAAGTAATTGCATCCGGGAGCACCAAAGTCAGTTTAGTACTGAAAAAAAACAAGGCACAGGCGGATGTGCGCCTTGTTCATGATGATGAATTCGGTGCCGCCCTGCTGTATTTAACGGGAAGCAAGGAACATAATATACAGCTACGAACTATTGCAAAACAAAAGGGATGGAAGGTGAATGAATATGGCGTGTTTGATGAAAAAACCGGCATGCGGCTGGCCGGCAGCACTGAGGAAGAAATCTATTCATTATTCGGGCTGAAATTTATTCCCCCGGAAAAAAGATTGGGTAAGGATGAATTGTTCAATGCCAAATGAAATGACATGGTAAGGATTCTGTTTTATTTTTAGTTTATCGGTTTATTAAAAAACGGATCACGATCAGCGGATGAAGCCGGGCTGTTCATCAAAAAATTTTGATTGCTCCTTGTCGAGCAGGAAATCTTTTACAGCAAAGAGAAGTGATTTGAAACCCGTAAAAATTTCACGGTTAAAGTTCAGCATCGTGGAGATTTCTGTTTCGTTTACATGGCCGGCGGTGCTTTCGCGGTACATATACTGCAGGGTGGCAGTATAGCCGGAGGTAACAGATTGATAAATTGAAACCAGTTCCTCTGATTTGTTGGGGTTTTCATTCAGTAATAACAACTGGATGCTCTCACAAAACGTTTCCACTTCGGGCCGGGTTTTTTTATAAAAGCCGTATTTGATGTCGTTGCTTGAATTCTGCAACTGTTCTTTATCGGGCAAAGCGTCTTTAAAACTTTTTGCTGCATACATGCCATTGCGCACAGATGACATCAGCCGGTCCAGTTTCTCCGTTTCTTCTTTATCGCTGATGGATTTCTGCAGCAGGATATAATAGCTGTGAATTTCACCATATAGAAATTTTATGTAGTCATATTTTTCATAAACGTCATGACTTAAAAATTTTTCACTCAGTTTCATTTCCTTTTCTCTTTTATCAGCCAGCCCAAAACTGCTTTTAGCAAAATGACAGGCGGCGCCAAGAAAATGGCGGGTTTCTTCTTCCAGCGCATACAGTGCCATGGATGATTCTTTGGTGTCCACCGTATGAATAAACATGGTTTCTTCATCGGCCGAAAGGAACTTTTTTTCAAGAAAACTGCTAAAAGTGTTCAGAAACGGATAAAACAGGATGATGCCAATCACATTCACCAGGCTTTGGAAAAAAACCAGGGCTACCAGTTTATCATTTACACCCACTACATCAGTTATAAAACGATTGACAGGTAAAAGAAAAATAAGCACCAGCGTGACATTGATGCTGTTGAATAAAAAATTTCCTAATGCCACCCTTCGCTTGGCTGATGTGCCTTTGATGCTGGCAACAAAAAGCTTGATGGTGGTGCCGATCTCAGACCCGAGGATGATAGCTGTGGAGTCAAATAGATTGATGGCGCCGGCATTCAAGGCGCTTAACGTGATGGCAATGGTGGCCGAACTGCTTTGAATAAGTGTGGTAATGATAAAACCGATGAAGAAAAAAATTATGACAGGCGATTGTTGATACTGCAGCAGATCCACCTGCTGCACGAGCCCTTCAATACCAGATTTCATGTACCCAAGCCCTACAAACAAAAAGCTGAAGCCAAGAAAAAAGCGGCTCCAGTTGTACCACGCACCCTGCCTGTTGAATACAGCAAAGCCAAGACCGGCAATGCCCGCTACAGGCAGCGCAATTTTTTCAATATTTACTTTAAATCCCACCAGCGCCACTATCCAGCTATCCAGCGTGGTGCCCAGGTTGGCGCCAAGAATTACAGCCAGCGCATTTTGCATGCTGATGATGCCGGCGCCCACAAATGCCAGCACCATCAGGCTCACCAGCGAGCTGCTTTGCAGCACACCGGTCACAACTGCTCCGCCGCCGATTGCCTTTAACTTGTTGGAAGTTTGTTTTTTTAAAAACAATTTGAATTTTCTTCCTGCAAGCTGCTGCAGCGATTCTTCCAGAAAACGGATGCCCAGCAGAAACACAGCCACACCGGCCAGCGCCTGCCATATATCAAATGATGTCAGCATGGATTTACTAAGCTACACATTTGCCAGTTGAGTAATCAGTAGTCCTGTTTGCAGGGGAAATGATTTTTATCAGTGGCGGGTGTATTTCAAATTGTCGCATTTGCCCCCAATCCTTTGAAGGGGAATAGCGAACTTTCAACCTGATACTCTCCTATAGGGGCCGATGGCTGATGCAGATTGAGGATGCGACAATTTGAAATGCGCCTTCAGCGGCAGCTCTCAACCGATTCTAAATTATATTTGCCTAATAACCGGGTCTGCACATGAACCTCTCATTTAACCGCAATGAAGATGCAATGAAAATGCTGCTGAGCGATATGCGCCGCCACCTGCATAAAATTTATGAAGGCGGTGGTAAAAAAGCTATCGAAAAACAAAAAGAAAAAAACAAGTTTACCGCAAGGGAAAGAATCAGCTACCTGGTTGATAAAGAAAAACCCTTTATTGAAATTGGCGCATTTGCCGGCCATGAAATGTATAAAGAAGAAGGCGGATGCCCGGCCGGCGGCACCGTGGCCGGCGTGGGTTATATAAGCGGCAGGCAGTGTGTAATAGTGGCTAATGATCAGACAGTGAAAGCCGGAGCATGGTTTCCCATCACGGGCAAAAAAAATCTCCGTATGCAGGAGATTGCCATGGAAAATCATTTACCCATCATTTACCTGGTTGACAGCGCCGGTGTGTTTCTGCCCATGCAGGATGAAATTTTTCCGGACAAAGAACACTTCGGCAGAATTTTTTACAACAATGCACGGATGAGCGCCATGGGTATAACGCAGATTGCCGCGGTGATGGGGCCCTGCGTGGCCGGCGGCGCTTACCTGCCCATCATGAGCGATGAAACGCTGATGGTGGAAGGCAATGGCTCCATCTTTTTGGCAGGGCCTTACCTGGTAAAAGCCGCCATTGGTGAGGAGGTGGATATCGAAACGTTAGGAGGCGCTGCGACGCATACGGAAATCTCCGGCATTGCCGACTACAAGTTCAAAACAGAGCAGGAATGTATGGATCACATAAAAAGAATGGTATCCATGCTGGGTAAAAATGATAAAGCAGGTTTTGACAGAACAGAATCTTTTTTACCCAAAAAAAACCCGGAAGAAATATATGGCTTCATTCCCTACGATGGTAAGCCTTATGATATGCTGGAGATAATTAAAAGGCTGGTGGATAATTCGGATTTCGAGCAGTTCAAAGAAGATTATGGCAAAACAATTATCTGCGGGTATGGCCGAATTGACGGTTGGGCAACAGGCATCGTAGCAAATCAACGGCTGGCGGTTAAAGCAAGGAAATCCGTCAGACCGGGACGGTCAGACGGCGGTGGAAGCGAAATGCAACTGGGCGGTGTTATTTACAATGACAGCGCTGACAAAGCAGCCCGTTTTATTCTCAATTGTAATCAGAAAAAAATTCCGCTGGTGTTTTTGCAGGATGTAACCGGTTTTATGGTAGGCACACGCAGCGAGCAGGCAGGAATTATAAAAGACGGTGCAAAAATGGTGAATGCTGTTGCAAATTCAGTAGTGCCGAAAATTACTATCATCATCGGTAATTCGTATGGTGCCGGCAACTATGCCATGTGCGGAAAGGCTTACGGGCCCAGGTTTATTTATGCCTGGCCCACAGCACGGATTGCCGTGATGGGTGGTGACCAGGCTGCTAAAACGCTTTTGCAAATACAGGTAAATGCAATGAAAGCCAAAGGGAAACAGGTACCTCCTGAAGAAGAACAAAAGTTGTTGGAAAAAATTACCAGCAGGTACGAAAGTCAAACTTCAGCTTATTATGCTGCCGCCAGGTTGTGGGTAGATGATATTATTGATCCGCTGCATACACGCATGGTAATATCAGAAGCTATATCAGCGGCAAACAATAATCCTGAAAGTCCTGAATTAAAAACCGGCGTTTTCCAGGTTTAATATTGTGGAAATCAAATAAAAAATATCTTTTTTTAAAAAGAGAAATTTAACTACTTTCACTCCATAATCAACACTAACTGAACGCTTATGAAAAAATCTACCCGGTTTGGATTTTTACTCTCCATTATTTCAATCCTTACCTTAGTCCAATCTTGCCGAGATGACCGCTATCTTTTGGAACCACCTCCGGTGCCTGATCAATCGTTTGTAGAAGAATTTGACACCGCTTTGAATGCCTATAACAAAGGCTGGCGTTATATCAACAGAAGTGTGGAAATCGGGCGTCGCAGCTGGCAAAACCCCGATGGCAATTCAGGAGTTCCTTTTCTTTCTTATTCCGGTACGGGAAATGGTTACCTGTGGGCCGATTATCTTTCCACCAATTCGGCAGCCGGCGTCATCAGCAACTGGGCTGTATCGCCCGAACTGATTATGCAAAACGGTGACAAGATTATTTTTTACACCCGCACACAGTTATATTTATTTGGCGGCGACTCCACTGATTTTGTAAACAGGATGCAGGTGCGGATGAATAAATACAACACGCTGAATTGTGGCGAAGCTACCGACCCCGGTGATTTCACTGTTCCATTGCTTGACATAAATCCTTTTTATTACGAGTTTTTAAAAAACGCATTTAACAACCCCGCCAGCCCGCTGCACCAGCAGGCCAGGCAAGCTTACCCGCATGTGTGGACACGATTTGAAGCAACGGTGGTAGGATTAAACGGACCTACAAAAGGAAGATTCGCTTTCCGGTATTTTACAGAAGATGCCGGCAGCAACGGCCGGGGATCATCCATCGGAATTGACAGCGTGGCTTATGTCAGCGTTAACCATTAATCTGATCATTAGATTAACTTACAAGTACTAACCATAAAAAACTAAAAAATGAAATTTAAGCGTATACCAGTTTTTTATTTCATGGTTGTATCAGCTTTCACAGCTTTCTTTACTTCCTGCAAAGAAGAAACTGTGACTGCGGTTGCCACGGTTCAACCGGCCAGCCTTTCGTACCACGAAGAGTTTGACTCTATGCAGCGGGTGGTAGATATGGGCTGGAAAGCTGTAAACATAAGTAACCCATTAGGCGGCGATAGCTGGCAGCAGGGTTCTTATGTAGCTGATAATGTAAAAGGCGGACCGTTTTATTCTCAAATACCTGCTCACTCTTACAAGGCAAGCGCCAATGAACTGGCCTTTGTGCCTTATACCTGCGGTGCAGGGTTGTCGTTTATTAATTGCTGGCTGCTTACGCCCCCGCTGGCCATGAAAAACGGAGATGTTATTTCTTTCTGGACCCGCACAAGAAGCACGGTGAGTTTTCCTGACCGCATGCAGGTGTGGCTGAACCCCAATAATGACGGTACCAATGTGGGAAGAGATGAGAATAACACCGGCGACTTTACAATGAAGCTGCTCGACATCAATCCCACTCTTTCTCCGAGCCCCTACCCCACAGGATATCCCACTACATGGACCAAATTTGAAATCCTGATTTCAGGCCTTCCCAATGGCAGTACGCCACAAAGACACAGGATTGGTTTCCGCTACTATGTGCAGGGTGGCGGGCCGAGCGGTTCCAATTCAGATGAAATAGGACTTGACGATTTTGATTTTATAAGTAAATGAATATTTTAATTTACTGCTTAAATAATCCGGCTTGATTTCTCAGCGCCGGATTTTTTAATTTTACAACCGTTATGAAAAAATTCTTCCTGCTCGTACTCCCGGTTTGTTTTTTATCGGCTTGCAATGATTCCGGCGAGGAAGAAAATAAAATACTTTACCCAGTGTCTTCCCTTGAATTGCCCGAACGATGGAAACAGGTAAAAGAACTGGCTGACTCCATCCGGGAAGGCGACCTGGTGCTGCGCTGCGGCAATGATATGACCAGCGAATCGCTGCGTGATTTCAGCCTGCAGGAAAAACTTTATTCCCACAGCGGCATTGCATTGATGCATGAGGGCCGCATGCATATTTACAGCAATATGGCCGGCGACATCAATCCCGATGAAATCATGCGCCGTGATCCGTTGGACAGTTTTCTTACCCCCGCCAGCAACGTGGTGATGGGGGTTTACCGTTATGATTTTTCCGGTGAAGAAATTGAAAAGCTCAGGACGGTAATACAAGAATATTATCAAAGCGGCCTGCGCTTCGATATGAATTTTGATCTCAGCACCGATGATAAAATGTATTGTGCTGAAATGATTGCCAAAGCCGTGGAGAAAGCCACAGGCAGCCGGATTATATTTTCAAAAAGCATGGTGAACGACGACCTGCGTAATAAATACCTGAAAATGGCGCTGCAGAAAAAAGTAATCCCCTCGAAAAAAGCGGCCGACCAGCGTGAATACCTTGCCATTGACAACCTGTACATCAACCCGCATTGCCGGGAAGTGAAGAAATATGTTTTTGGCACCCCGCAAAAGCCAATCAAATTTCCCACCCCAGAAAATTATAACCATTGAGCAAACCCGATGTGACCATTTATACGGATGGCTCATCTCGGGGCAACCCCGGGCCGGGTGGCTATGGCGTTATCCTGATGGCCGGTAAGCACCGAAAAGAACTTTCGCAGGGCTACAAGCTCACCACCAACAACCGGATGGAGCTGATGGCTGTCATCGCCGGCATTGAAGCGCTGAAAAAAGACGGGCTGCGGGTGGTGATTTATTCCGACAGCCAGTACGTAGTGAATGCAGTGGAAAAAGGCTGGCTGAATACCTGGATTGCCACCAATTTCAAAGGAGGCAAGAAAAACAAGGACCTCTGGCTACGCTATTATCATCTTTCTAAAAAACAATTCATCCGGTTTGTGTGGGTAAAAGGTCACGCAGATAATCCGTACAACAACCGCTGCGATCAACTGGCCACCCAGGCTGCCGACAGCGGACTGCTGGCAGATGATGAGGGCTTTAATCCAAAGGCTGAAAATCTATTTGAATAAAAAAAACCGGGGCTTGCCGGGGGTATTTTGTTTACACCGACTGCAATTCTCTTTTCAGCACACTCTTTCCCAGGTAGTAAAAACTTCCAAAGAAAACCCCGTTGAACAGCAGGGTTGAAACCAGGCTCCACTTAAAGAAAGGCAATGCAGCGGTGAAGCAGGTGATTAAACCATTGAATGATTTTTCGTAAGGCTGGTTATTAATATCGAGACCGCCACCGGCCCACACCAGAAAATTGGAAATAATAAAATAATAAACCGCACCACCCAGTGAGCCGGCAATAATGTGACTGATTTTATTTTTACTGATAAAAAACCCAATGATGGTAACCGAGGCTATCAGCAGGTAATTCTGCCACTGGCCGCCATAAAATCCTTTTATCGGGGTCAGCCCCTGTACATATAAGAATTGATAAATAAGGTCAGAAATCAGCATGGAAAACACGGGGAATAAAAAGGCAAATCGTTTGTCGCGGCACACAGAACCGGCAAAAAGCGCCATGGCAATTTGCGGTGCAAAACCCATGGGGCGGCCATCCCATACACGATAAAGCGAAGCAGTAATGACCAGGAAAAGCAGGATGATAAAGTTGGATTTATTCAGTTTCATATACAACTGGTTTCGGTACAAAAGTAATAGAATTGAACTATAACCCCATTCAAAATTTCCATGGCTGTGGATTTAAAATTCAGATGTTTGTTATGTAATTTAAAGAAATTTAAAGCATGGCATCGCATAACGAGCTGGGAAAAGCAGGTGAAGAGCTGGCCGTGGGCTGGCTGCGAAAAAACGGTTATGACATTCTGCATTGCAACTGGCGGTACGGGCATGATGAAATTGATGTAATAGCAGACCGCAACGGCTGGCTGCATATTATTGAAGTGAAGTCAAGAAAATATTTCCCCGGCGCCTATCCCGAAGAAAGTGTGACAAAAAAGAAATTCAATTTTCTGAAACGGGCGGCTGAAGAATTCCTTTACCGCCATCCTCAATACACAAAAATCCAGTTTGACATCCTGGCTATAACTTTTTTTGACAACCAGGAGCCTGAGTATTTCCTGGCAGAAGATGTATTTTTTTGACCCGGGGTATTTGCCGCATGGCAGCCAGAAGAAAAACTTTGTCAACCGGGTTAGCTTGTTATTTTTGTTCTGATTAAAACCCCGGCAATGAAATACCTTTTTCTGTTTTTTACCAGTGTTATTATTTTTTCCTGCGGCAATAAATCCGGCACGTCAGCAAAACTGTTTTGCGACACGACCTGCCAGGAGGATACTCTTAAATTCATCAAGGAAGACCACCCGCTGAAACCGTATGTTTATATCAGCGCTGCCAACTGCCTGCCCGATTCGGTAATGTGGAGCTACAGCGGCATGGGCATCAACCGCAAACTTTCTTTCGATGATTTCGGCGGGCATAAATTCAGCCTCAACAAAAATTACATCAGTTATTTTTTTAAAGACACCGGCTATGTATGGCTGCTCTTCAACGACTGCACCAACGGGCGGGGCTATATGGCCAAAATCCCATTTAATAAAAAAGATAATATAGTAAGAGGTGGCAGCGCTTTAAACCGATTCGACCCCAAGTTTGCAGTAGCAGAAGGTATGGTGGCCTATACCGACCGCGGAAATATTTTTGTGGAGGAAATGGCCACCGGCAAACAGGCTATGATGACTTTTGGGAAAATGCTTACCGGCCTGGATTACGATGCCATGCATGAGTTTATTGATTCGGTTAACATCAGCCCTACCAGAATATGGGCAAGAGTGCTGATGGATAAAAAATGGGAAGAGATTGAAAAAAGCATTGAGCTTAAGGAAGCATTTAAATAGTTTAAGAGGTTCAATACGTTTAAAAAGTTTAAGAAATCAATTGAGATCGGCAACCTGCCAAACCTTTTAAACCCCTTAAACCATTTAAACTTCTGAAACCATCTTCACACATGTGGGAGTCTTACAAAAAAGGATTCAAAGCCTACCTGCAACTGGAGAAATCACTGGCTGATAATTCCGTGGAAGCTTACCTGCGTGACCTGGATAAACTCACCCAATACCTTCAGCACAGCGGTGAATTAAAGACACCGGCTGAAATACGACTGGCCGACTTGCAGCAGTTTATCAATTGGATTGGCGGCCTGGGTATGTCCGATACTTCGCAGGCAAGAATTATTTCGGGCATAAAATCATTTTATAAATACTGCCTGCTGGAAAAAATATCCGCTGCCGATCCCACTACCCTGCTGGAAGCGCCGAAGCTGAAAAGAGCCCTGCCCGATACACTGAGTTTTGAAGAAATTGAAAGCCTCATTGCACAAATTGACCTGAGCAAACCCGAAGGCGGCAGAAACAAAGCCATGCTGGAGCTGCTCTACAGTTGTGGGCTTCGTGTCAGCGAACTGGTCAATCTGAAAATCTCACAACTTTACTTTGATGTCGGCTTTATCCGGGTGATTGGCAAAGGCGACAAAGAACGGCTGGTGCCTGTTGGTCGAAGTGCTGTTAAGTATGTAAAAATTTATTTGGAAAAAATCAGGAATTTCATACCCGTTAAGCCCGGCAATGAGGATATAGTTTTCCTGAACCGGCGGGGTAGCAAGCTTACAAGAGTGATGGTTTTTCTTATTATAAAAGAGCTGGTGCAAAAAGCGGGTATTAAAAAAACAATTTCACCCCATACATTCCGTCACAGCTTTGCCACACACCTGGTAGAAGGTGGCGCCGACCTGCGGGCCGTACAGGAAATGCTCGGCCACGAGAGCATCAGCACCACGCAAATCTATACACATCTCGACCGGGAGTTTTTAAGAAAAACACTCGAACAGTTTCACCCGGCATTTAAATAATATTTATTCTGGTTGCAGGTTATTTATTCCAGTAAGATTTCGTATCGGCATTTCGGGATTCTTGTACTGCTTCAATTTCGTCAATATTCTCTTTTTCTCCTTCCCTCCTTTAACCTCTTAGCCAAAAAATAAACCCCCGCCGGTGCAGGGGCTTTTTGAATTATGAAAAAGAAAGGATTTACTGAACAGTAAAGGCATTGGGCAACACATCATTGGACACGGCTACCTGTCCGCTCATTTGCGTAATGATGGTGATTGTTCTGCCGCTATAGGTATTATCCAGGTCAACTGCTGCAAACATGAACGGAACATACCACAGTTCGCCGGGGATGTTCAGCGTGGCAGCTGACTGATCAGATGACGGCAAAAAATTAAAGGTGCCGAGTGTTTCTTCCGTATTGGCATCCATAAGTGTAAGGGTTGCCGATTGAAGAACCTCGTTGCTGATGACGTAAGGCAGGTAGATAGCCACTCTTGAACCGGTATTCAGCACGGCCCCCGTGCCAAACTCGATAGCTGCCGGGTCGTTAGTCTTTGTAAAAATTTTTGAGCTGATAACAGGATCGGTCACTACTGTATTCGGTTCATTGTTTGCCGGCACCTGCTGTTTTGTACATGAAACCGCTGCCAAAGAAATAATTGCAGCACTGCATAGGTAGAAGATAGTTTTCATAAGAATTGTTTTAGGGTTCGGATTTAATTGGAGATTAAAATTATGCAGCAAATTTTTGAATTGCAAGCCCCGCAAACATTTCCGAAGTAAAATTCCGGGTTGCTCTCCGGAATTTTTACAATAAAAAAGGCCCTTGAAAAACAAACCTCCAACAGTCTGTTTATTGAATTCAATACCCGGTAAAGTTATTGGAGAACTTGTAATTATGTCAGTTTTCCGGTTATTCTATATTTCAGTTTTCACAATTACATAAGCGGCTGCAAACTTTTTCTTGCTAATTTTAAGTATTGGCATTTTTAAAAAACATACCATCTCCCCACCAAACCGACGCCGAGCTGGTGACTGCTTATAAACAAACCGGAAACATGCAGCTGCTTGGCGAACTTTACCAGCGCTATATGGACCTTGTGTTTGGCGTATGCCTGAAATACCTGAAAGAACCTGAAGCCGCCAAAGATACCGTGATGCAGATTTTTGAAGAGCTGGTGATAAAACTGAAAAAACATGAAGTGGAAAATTTCAGGGCCTGGCTCCACCAGGTGGCAAAAAATCATTGCCTGATGCAGCTGCGTACACCCCGCAACCTGAAAACCGTGGAAATACCCGCCACTCTTATGCAAAACGAAGAAAATGTGCATCTGAATGGTGTGCTTGAAAAAGAAGAAAACCTGGAAAAACTGGAACACTGCCTTGCCACCCTTTCGGATGAACAAAAACGCATGCTGCAACTTTTTTACTTTGAGGGCAAATGCTACAACGAGATTGTGGCATTGACCGGCTATGACTGGAACCAGGTCCGCAGTTTTATTCAGAACGGCCGCCGAAACCTGAAGCTTTGCATGGAGAAAACTGAAGCCGGAGGCCGGAAGTCTGAAGTCTGAGAGTAGAGTTTAAGTTTCTTTAAAAAAGGAATATTGACATATGAATGAGAATTATGGATGAGAAAAAGAACATAAAAAATTATTCTGCCGCCGATATTGAAAAGTATTGGGCAGGCCGCCTCAGCGCTGCTGAAATGCACGCCATGGAAAAGGCTGCTATGGAAGACGCCTTTCTTGCAGAGGCAATGGAGGGTTATAAAAATTCTCAATCAACGGAAGCGGATATTCAATCGCTGAAAGAAAAATTAAGCGAAAGGCTACACAGCGAATTAAATACCATACCGCTATCCCGCGGCAGGTTCCCCTGGCTGAAGATAGCCGCTGCTATAATTATCATCGGCGGGCTGGGTGTGCTGGCGCAACAATTATTTTTTAAACCCGAAAAAAATGAACTTGCCCTGACCGAAAAAAATACAGCGCCTGT
>CAZDUO010000007.1:35795-72340 GCA_964508655.1 uncultured Chitinophaga sp.
TGCCCGAATTGAAAGTTTCAGTTGCAGAAAAAAAAGATTCACAGCCCCCGGCCAATTTGGAGGCGGTGAAGTCTGAGGCAAACGCAATAAATCGAACTCCTGTTTTAAGTACCGGTGCGGAAAATGATTCTGCCAGGAATAAGGCTGTGGTAACAGAGGCTGATGCCGGTTTAAAAAATGATGACAAAGAAATTAAAATACAGGAGGCTGTCGTTTCATCCAATGCAATCAGTACAAAAGATAAAGAGTTAGTACCAGCGGCAAAAACAAAACAGGATTCCATTTCAGAAACCGGACGGGGTTTGGTATCAGGTGATGTTTCAAAGGTGAAAAAACAAGAGTTCGGCATAAGGACAAATAAAAAAACAGATGGTTATTTAAACCTTAATCACTCTTACATTTACCGTGTAGTGGATGCTCAAAACAACCCGGTGCCTTTTGCCAATGTGATGAATACCCGCGACAATGTGGGTACCTACACGGATATCAAAGGCCAGTTCAATCTTATATCAAGCGACAGTATGATGGATGTGCAGATAAGATCACTCGGGTATAATTCTCTTACCTACCGTTTGTTTCCTTCTGCTGTGCCCAACAGCATTGTGATGCAGGAGGATGAAAAATCCCGTACGGAAATACTTGCCAATACACGCAAAGTAGTGAGCAGCCGTGCCCGTGAAGAAACGGCCGAGTTGGAAGAACCCGAAGTAGGCTGGAGCAACTACAATACTTATGTGGCCAACAACATCAATATACCCGAAGAAATTCTTTCCAAAAATAGCAGCGCTGAAGTGGAGCTCAGCTTTACTGTGGATAAAAACGGTCAGCCTGTTAACATTAAAGTCACCAAATCATCGGAGTGCAAAAAGTGTGATGAAGAAGCTGTGCGCCTGCTGAAAGAAGGACCTAAATGGAAAAAAAAAGGCAAACGTTCAAAAACTACCGTTTCTATCAGCGTGGATAAAAACTGATGTCTGATGCTTGTCCTCCGTAGTCCCGATTATTCGGGACGAAGGAGGGACTGATGTCTGATTCGCTTGAAGTTTATTCATATCTTACTAAACTTTCTTTTTCCGACTTCCGATGCCGACGCTTGCGATCGGCATGCCAACACTTATCGTCGGCACTTCCGATTTCCGACTTCTTACTTCCGACTTCCGACTTCCGACTTCCGATTTCCCTACCTTTGCCTTCCTAAACAAAAATGTCATGATGAAAAAAATTATGCTCAGCGCTGCTGTACTTTGTGTATTTACTGCCACAGATGCGCAACAACTCAGAACTCCTGCTCCCAGCCCAACGGCTAATATTAAACAGGACTTCGCATTATCCTCTATTGAAATTTCTTATTCCCGTCCCGGAATAAAGGGCCGGAAAATATTTGGCGACCTGGTGCCTTATGGCAAAGTATGGCGTACCGGCGCCAATGCAGCCACTACTATTACGTTTGGTGAAGAAGTAATGGTTGGCAGTGTGAAAGTACCGGCAGGAAAATATGGCCTGCTCACTATTCCCGGCGAAAGCGAGTGGACCCTCATTATTTCAAAACAAACCGATGTTACCAGCCCGGCAGACTATAAACAGGAAATGGATGTAGTGCGGGTAAAAAGCCAGGTACAAACCCTTCCCTTTTCTGTTGAAACATTTATGATAAGCATCGGCGATATTAAAAGTAATGAATGTTCCGTGGGACTGATTTGGGATAATGTGTATGTTGACTTTCATGTTTCGGCCGATGTGGACGGCAAAGTGATGGAACAGATAAAAAATGCGATGGACAGGGATAATCGCCCCTATTTCGCCGCTGCATTTTATTATATTGAAAACAATAAAGACCTGGCAAAGGCAGTAGATTGGCTGGATAAAGCCTATGCCCAAAACCCCGATGCCTTCTGGGTGCTTTATCAAAAAGCCCGTGCACTGAAAATGATGGGCAAAAAAGCTGAAGCCCTTGCTGCCTCAAGTAAATCAATGGAAATTGCTAAAAAAGAAAAGAATGACGATTATGTGGCGCTGAACGAAAAACTGCAGAAAGAACTGAAATAATCTGTTTTTAAAAAAGCTTTAGCCCTGCTACACTGCGGGGCTTTGTTTTTTTAAAGAAAACAGATGGAGCAGCGAGGAAAAAATAATCACACCAAACGCCCCAATCGGGTTCAGCCACAGAAATCCCAGCTTGAAATAATTCATTTTTGTCAGGATAAAAACAGTCAGCACTATTATTTCAGCAAGCAGGGCTGCCATAAAAACGATAGACCCGCTGGTGATTTTTTTCATAAAAAAAGCAACCAGGAATACACCCAGTATCACGCCGTAAAACAAAGAGCCCAGCACATTCACCGCTTCAATCAGGCTGTTGCCGATGTTGTAGGCAAACATGGCAACGATGATGCAGAAGATGCCCCATGCCAGCGTGTACCAATGAGAAATCCAGAATTCCTTTTCGGGTGCAATCTGCTTTTTTGAGTACCGCCGGTGAAAGTCAACCATGGTGCTGGATGCAAGTGAGTTCAGCGCCGCTGCGATGCTGCCCCACGATGCAAGAAAAATAATGGCGATGAGCAAACCGACCAGGCCTTCGGGCAGGTAATCCACTACAAAGCGGATAAAAATATAATTCGTGTCGTTGGTGTCGGCGCCGGGTATGGCTTTGGCAAGAATTTTTTTGTACTCCTTTTTCAATGAATCGGCAGTTGCATTGGCCAGCTTTATTTTCTTTTCCAGGTCTTCCATTTCATTTTCATTACCAGGGTTACTATGTTGTATCTGCTGCCGCCAGCCCGGAATGGAGGCGATAGTATTCTTGTAACTGGAATCAATCCGGGCAAGCTGGCTGCTATATTCCGTTTTTGCCGCCCTTGCTGCAAGTGATTCATTAAAAAATACCGGCGCCCGGTGAAACTGGTAAAATGAAAATACCAGCACTCCCACCAGCAGGATGAGAAACTGCATCGGCACTTTTACCAACCCGTTCATCAGCAGGCCAAGCCGGCTTTCCGTTAAATTTTTTGCAGTGAGATAGCGGCCCACCTGGCTCTGATCGGTGCCGAAATATGAAAGGGCAAGAAAAAAACCGCCGATGATTCCGCTCAGCAGGTTGTACTGATCGCTCCAGTTAAACTTCCCGTTGCTGATACCGGTGGTAATCACATTCAGCTTGCCCATGCTGCCGCCGGCATGCAGCGCTTCAGTAAAACCAAAACCGTCAGGCAATAACCTCACTACCATGTAGCCGGCCAGGAACATGCCTGTAAAAATGATGATAAGCTGAAGCTGCTGTGTGTAAGCCACCGCTTTGGCGCCACCGCTGAGTGTATAAATAATAAGCAGTCCACCCATCAGGATATTGGTGAGATAAATATCCCATCCCAGGATGGAAGAAAGAATAATGGAAGGCGCAAACACGCTGATGCCTGTTGACAACCCCCGCTGCAGTAAAAAAAGAAACGAAGTGAGTGCTCTTGTTTTATTGTCAAACCTGTTTTCAAGATATTCGTATGCCGTATAAACTTTCAGCCTGCTGAATATGGGAACAAAAAATATGCAGATGACCACCATGGCAATCGGCAATCCGAAATAATACTGAACGAACCGCATGCCATCGGTATAAGCCTGGCCCGGCGCCGAAAGAAAAGTGATGGCGCTGGCCTGTGTGCCCATAATGCTCAGCAGCACCAGCCCCCAGGGCATGCTCCGGTTGGCCAGCAGGTAGCCATCGAGATTATGCGTGACCCGGCTTTTGTACAGCCCATAGGTTATGATGCCTGCAAGTGTAACAATTAGTATTATCCAATCAAGCTGGGTCATGAAAAGGCTTTGGTAAAAAGATTGAAAAGAATAATCAGCAGCGCAAGAAAGGCAAGAACAAATACATACCAGTGAGTCCAGGATTTGAATAGAGGTATTTTCTCTTTGCTTTCGTCCATGTTGTTAGTTTGATTATTAATATGGTCAATGTTCAACTATCAAGACCCAATGTTCAATTATCAGAGTTGTTCAAATTGAGAATTGAACATTGAGCATTGTGCATTGAAAACTTATCTTTAAACTACCTTTTTCTTACCAGCCCCGACAATAAAAGCCCCAGTGCAAGCCCAATCAGCAGGCCGAGAGTTACTTTTTTAATAAGCAAGCCGAGAAAGAGCCCAATGACCACCGTTACTATTACCGCCATCACCCTTCTTGTATCATCGCCTGTGTTCATCTGAAAGCTTTTTTCCTGTTAAGTGCAACCAGGTTTGCCAGCAGCCTGTAAGCGCCGGGCACAGCAGCCGGCAATTGGCGGAAAAATACAAGCCCGGTGTATGTAAAATAACCTTTACCATATTTTGAAATAATGAGGCTGCCGTCGTCGGGTTTTTCGCCAGGGTCATTCATGGCGAGAATTCTATCAAATTTTCCGCTTGAATCTGCCGCATCATAAATGCTTCTTTCCTGTACCCAGCCCTTGAAGTCTTCGGTGGTAATTTTGTTGGGAAAATTCAAAACGGGGTGTTCCGGCTTCAAAAAAGTGACGGGTGCATTTTCATCCGTCACCCGGTTGCGGGTAATGGCAAAATTATAGGGCCCGATTTTTGACCGCACACCGCCAAGAAAATTATTGGTGTTGTATTGCACAATCAGGTTGCCGCCATCTTCCACGTACTTCATCATTTTGTCGTAGTAATTTCCGAGCCACTCAATCGTGTTGTAGGCCCTGACACCGACAATGATGGCATCAAATTTATCCAGCGGGTTTTTTGAAATTTCCTTCTGGCTCAGCAGGGTTACCTTATATCCCATTTGCTCCAGCGCTTCCGGCACTTTGTCGCCGGCGCCAGCGATGTAACCGATTTTCTTGCCATAAGTTTTTACATCCACATATTTCATAGCTACCTCAGCATCATGAAAATAATTGATGGCTGGAATATGATCGTACCGGATTTCATGTTTGTCGCTGCCGGTTATTGTTTTTCCCAAGGTGTCGTTTACGGTAAACAATACATTAAGCGATGACCTGCTTCCCTGCCCGTTATAATTTATTGCGGTTACCTGGTTTTTTGTACTGAATGCCAGCAATGTATTGCTGAAAGTAAAACCGGAAAGATTTTTTTTATCCGCGGCAGAAACAGCAGCGATTTTTCCGTAAAAATCTTTTTTCATTCCCTTTAGTGAAACAGTGCCGGAAAAGTTTTCCTTTTTATTCAACACAACCTTCACATCTTCCATGGGGCTGATGATGACAGGTGGTGCCACCACCAGCGGCCAGTAAACCTCCCCTTTCACCGGGTCAGTAAATTTATGCTTTGCCGGCCTTGAAAAAGTGAAATCAACTCCTTCGATATTCAGGGTAAAGTTTACCAGGTATGCCGGCTGCACATCGGGCATGCCAATCAGCTGCTGGTTACTCACGTTGAAATATCCTTCCTGCATTTTATTCTCCAGCCAGTAGGGCTGTGTCAGCGGTTTTGAAGCAGGAACAAAAATTGTTTTGGCAAAATTCAGGTTCCTGTTACGGGCCAGCACCTGGTTGAAAACGGTATCAAATCCATCCACCGAAATTTTCTTCAGCGCTGCATTCACACCCAGCCGGTTATTAAACTGAAAATTGAACCGGACAGAATCTGACTGCACGGCAAACTGTTCTCCTGAAAAAACATCCATCCACAAACCACTGCATTGAGCAATCAGTTCTTTTGCTTCACTTAATTTTTGATTTCTCCAGTAGCCGGCCGGCAATGCTTCCAGCGCTATATAAATTTCCACCAGTCCTTTTACTGATTTTTCAGGATGAAGAAAATCAAACGAAGCGGCCAGCCCGGTTATCATTTTTTCAATCACATAGCCGCCGTTCACTTTTTCCCAGCTCACATCTATTTCTTCCATTAAGTCTTTTACCGGCTGATCGCCCTGGGTGGCGGTAAAATATTCCAGTGCCTCGCCCCTTCCTGCGGGCACGCCAAAGCCCTGGCTCTTGTGCTGGCTGCGGCTTTCGGCAGCTATTTCTCCATAGCTTTTTCCCAGCAATGGATTGTAGCCGCCCACATCCAGCTTATATTGGTCGTCTCTCTGTGTATTAGTACCCCCAAAGTTGAACGTATTCCACAGCACTCGTTTTACCTGCCAGGGCACCACATATTTTAATTGTTCGGGAAAACGATTGGGATCCGCTGCTGCGCTGTACGCTTCGTTGGCCAAAATGGCTGAAGCGGTATGATGCCCATGACCCCCCTCGCCGGTTGTGGGAAATCTTGTAATGATAACATCGGGCTGAAACTTTCGGATTACCCACACCACGTCGCTCAATATTTTTTCTTTGTCCCACTTGGTAAAAGTTTCTTCGGGATTTTTTGAGTATCCAAAATCAAATGCACGGGTGAAAAACTGTTCGCCGCCATCAATTCTTCTTGCGGCCAGCAGTTCCTGTGTTCTTATCAGTCCCAACTCGATGCCCTGCTCCTCACCAATCAGGTTTTGTCCGCCATCGCCTCTTGTTATGGAAAGATAACCGGCGCGGTAAAGCTTTTCTTTGGACAAATATGCAATTAGCCTGGTGTTCTCATCGTCAGGATGAGCCGCCACATACAGCACCGAGCCAAGCACATTCAGTTTTTTAATGCCCAGGTAAATTTCGGCTGAAGACCATGCCTGGGGTGGTTGAGCCAAAAGCTGAAAAGAGAAAATGAGATAAAGAAAAATATTGAAAGTTTTTCTCATGAAATAAAATTAGTGCGCTAAAATAACCGATAACATTTAAAAGCCTTGTAAAAATATATAACCGGCAACCTGTCAAAACCAATAAGGTTTGCAGCGCCGCAATGCTGCCCGGCAAACCTTATAGGTTTATAACAAAAACACCGCATTGCAAAACATCAGCTTGCCATTTTCCCAAAAACTGCGGAACAGCAGGTTGTCGGCCAGGTACACGATTTTTCCCGAACCCATATCCTGCACCCCGAATACCAGCCCGTCTTTTATCTGATCTTTTACTGCCGAACCCACAAAGCCCGACACCTGTGTTTCTTTTTTCAACACCCCCACATTCCAGCCGCCGTCCTTTATAAATTCATACATGGCATCATCCTGCTTGAGGGTGTAATAAAAATCAGGATAGCCGAATGCCAGGGGATGTGTATTATCCAGCTCTACTCTGAAAATGGAACCGGGAATATTGCCGGTAAGAAAATCTCTTTCTCTTTCTTCGTACACATTCAGCGCTGCATAAGGATCTTTTTTATCGCTGCTGTCATCGGCTTTTTTGGCTTTGATGGCCCAATCGGTTCTTGCCAGCTGCGCCACGGCGCCTTCCAGCGCCAGCAGCCTGCCGCCTTTATTTATCCAGTCTTTCAGCTGGTCGGCAGAAGGTTTGTCTGTAAGAAATCGGTAATTGCCCGAGGGCATGATGATAACGTCATAATCATTCCAGCTGACCCGCCCGAAATCATTTGCATTGATCAGCGTCAGCGGGTAATCAATCACCTGCTCGAAGAAATGCCAGATTTCTCCGGCGCTGTTTGAACTTACACCTTCGCCGGTAAGCAGCGCCACACGGGGCGCCTTCATCGCATGCACTTTGCTGCTGCCAAAATCAAATCCCCTATCAACAAAACCGGTGGTAATCACATTGGCTTTTACATTGTTTGTATTACACGCTTCATTGACGATTGATGACAGGCTGCTGCCGAATTTTTCATTTCCTTTCTTAATTATTATCAGCGAGCCCCTGTCGAACTGCTGGCCGCTTACTTCAAATGGCGTTTCTGAAAAACGAACCTTCACTCCTTTTTGCAGCAACTGCGCCAGTGCCTTCACGCTTTGCAGTCCCTGCCATCGGATAACATAGCCGTATGCATCACCGGCATTATTTGCAACTTGTAATGGCCCTGTGCCCGCTGCAGCTTGCAGTTTTGTTTTTGAAGCAAATGTTTTCAATCCATACACATAAGGCAGCGACCATGCAGTGATATCGTAAGTGTTGGAATCAACCAGCCTGCTCCTGGGCTCAAACAAAACCTTCACCATGGCCGACCGCGGCTGCTGCGACTGCACCAGCAGGTCGCCGGCATCAAGGGTAAACAGTTCATCTTTGCCAGTAAAATAATTGTAACCGGTAAAGGTGCCCCGTGTGCTTCCCCCCGCATATTCATACTGTATTCCATTTTTCTCCAGCAATTCTGTCAACGCATTTAGTCTTTCCCTGTCGGCATCGCGGTATTTTACCAGGAAAGTTTTGTATTCTCCTGTTCCCGTAATGACGGCATCATTGAAAAACTTTCTGAACTCCTTCACCAGTCTTGCAGCGTTCAGTGAGCTGGTTTCAATGGTGCTGATGCCTGTGGTATAGTGATGCATCACCCGGTCAAGGAGGGTCAGGGTATCGCCTTCATCGGTAATTACTCCCAGGCCGGCAAAAGAATGCCCTGCCTGTTCGTAAGTCATGCCGATGGCGCCGTTGTAAGTAGGATAAGTATCGCCATAGCTTGGATAAAAAAGGTCAAACACTTCTTTGGTAAAATACAGCCAGCCGTTGGCGTCAAAATATTTTGCATGGCTTTTTCCCAGCGTCACCTGGAAATCACGCTGCCATTGGGTAATCACCTCATGATACGGTTGTGCTGCCGGTGCGAAGTAATAGGGATTGTTAAAGCCCTGCTCGTGATAATCCACATGCACATGGGGCATCCACTGGTTGTACATTTTTATCCGCTGCCGGCTTTCGGCCTGTGTTTGCCAGGCCCAGTCGCGGTTCAGGTCAAAATTGTAATGATTGGTGCGGCCGCCGGGCCATGGCTCACGGTGTTCCCTTGCATTCCACGAAGGGTTCATGTTTTTGCCAACAACCGAATTAAACCAGTTCACATACCTGTCCCTGCCGTCAGGATTGATGCAGGGGTCCATGATGACCACTGTATTTTTCAGCCATTCTTTTGTTTTGACATTCGACGGATCAACCAATGCCCACGCAGTCATCATGGCCGCTTCTGACGATGAGGTTTCGTTTCCATGCACATTATAGCTCAGCCACACGAGTGCCGGCGCTCCTTCTTCAAGGGGTGCCACCCGGTCTCTGGCAAGGTTGGCGAGCCGCATATTATTCAACCGTATCTGTTCCAGCCTGCTTATATTTTCTGCTGATGAAATAAAGGCCAGCAGCAGCGGACGGCCTTCGTTGGTTTGGCCATATTGTTCCAGTTTCAAATGGGCTGATGCATTGGCCGCAAGGTGTTGAAAATAGTTTACGATTTTCCAGTGGGGCGTATAACGGGTACCGGTTTTATAGCCCAAAAATTCGTCGGGAGATTTTAACTGTGCATCCGCTGAAACAAAAAAGAAAATAAACCAGGCAAGCCAAAGTTTCCTAAGCATGAGTTTTAAGATTTAGCAGGCAATTTAGGAAAAGCGAGGGAAAGGGAGGCTGAATGAGAGTTGGATTAACATAAGTAAACCGGTTGGATGGTTTGATTAGCCGGAACTTCAAACACATTGTGAATTTTGACAAAATAAAAATGTTTAACTCAATCAACATGCGATTAGGTTACCCATTCATTGACATTCGTTCACCGTTAGAATTTTTAAAAAATGAAAACTAAAGAAGTACAAACCTTTGACAGTGTTACCTTTTTCAGAATTATAAAATAAAAGATGGTAAAGATGGCGGAAGGAATGACGCTGACTCAAAAGAAAGAGTTTATGCGCCAAATCAGAGAAGGAAAAATCAAAGTGGGGTAACGAAGACCTGCCCATAACAGGCAGTTCCTGTGTATATAGGAATTCAGAGAAGAATCATATCATTCCATCATTTTTTCTTTTGTGGCAAATCTATCCCTTTGGGAAAAGCAGAAGCTCGCTGTTCAGTGTTTTGCTCACCAAATAACCACCAGGTACACATTAGTACATGCCTTCACCCTTCGGTGTTTTACTGCCTAACTTCCGGCAATCGGTGTTCCGAAAATGCCGACGGCAAGTTCTGCCCAGACGAGGAACAGCGTTGCCAGGATAATGGCAATGATGATGATGCGGTAGCGGATATTCTTTACCATCCTCATTACAACCTCACACAATAGACCGGTGCCGAGCAACAGGATACCGGCCACAACAAAATCAGTCAGTGTCCAGTTTACTTCCTCTGTAAACTGCATTGCAATAAATGGTATGAGCAGCAATATCACCACGGTGAGCACAATACCGGTAAGTCTTGCATTTTGTTTTGTCATAAATTTTCTTTTTTGAAAAAAAATTGACGGTTTACCCGGCTTTTAAGTATATCTTATCTCAAAAGTAATTTTAACACAGAGATTTTGAGAAACTGAGTTACACAGAGCTGTCGTTTTAGAGGTAAATTCTCTGTGTAACTCTTACACTCTGTGCCACTGTGTTGTGATTATTGACTTTTAGAAGACAGGTTCCGGTTATAAATCTATATCATTTGTTGCATAAATCAGTGTTGAATCAGAACTGCCTTTCTGTAGCCGGACACGACGAATTCGTTTTGCCAAAATAATAGCCTCCCGCCAACATGTGTACTTTTGACTTTTTACTTTTGATTTTTCACATCCTCATTTCCATCCCCGCAAAAAACAAGCAGGTTCAAAGCAAAAATAAAGACAGCCATATTAGGGGCAAAGCCCGGAAGTGATTAATTTGCCGGTCGGCATAAATAAAAAAATGAAAAAACTTTTTTTCCTCCTGCTCCTTCCGGCATTCATCCACATCGCCTGCCACACATCACGCAAAAGCCAGGCGATAGTTGATGCTTACAGGTATGAGATAAACAAAAAAATTGTTTGTGAAAACGGGGCCGTGGTTTCAGCACACCCGCTGGCCAGCAAAGTGGGTGCAGCCGTTTTGAAAATGGGCGGTAATGCTGTGGATGCAGCCATTGCGACTCAACTTGCACTGGCGGTAGTGTATCCTGCCGCCGGCAATCTCGGCGGTGGCGGTTTTTTAGTGGCAAGACTGAAAGACGGTAAGCTGGTAGCAATTGATTACCGCGAAAAAGCCCCCGGCAAAGCCCACCGCGATATGTACCTCGATGCAACAGGCAATCCGCAGTTTGAATTAAGTCAGAATGGTCATCTCTCAGCGGGAGTGCCCGGTACGGTTGCCGGTCTTTTTGAATCGATGGCTTATGCAAAACTTTCGTTTGACAAGCTGATTCAGCCGGCCATTGATCTTGCTGAAAAAGGATTCGTCATTTCTGAAAGAGAAGCAAGGGCGTTTAACGCTTTAAAAGATGAATTTATTAAATACAATACCATGATGCCGGCATTTGTAAAAAACACTGTATGGAAAGCCGGCGACACACTTATTCAAAAAGATCTTGCCGCAACACTGAAGCGGATAAAAAAACGTGGCGCAAAAGGATTTTATGAAGGAGAAACGGCCCGGCTGATCGCAGAGGAAATGAAACGCGGCAATGGCATCATTACCCTTGATGACCTGAAAGCATACAAAGCACAAAAAAGAGAACCGCATGTTTTCAATTACAAAGGATACAGCATCGTGGGCATGCCCATGCCCAGCAGCGGTGGCCTGCTGCTGCACCTGATGATGAAAATGATTGAAGACAAACCGCTCGGTTCCTATGGATTTCATTCACCTGGTGCAGTGCAGTTGATGGTGGAAGTGGAGCGGCGGGCTTTTGCCGACAGGGCACAGTATATGGGCGATGCAGATTTTTATAAAGTGCCGGTGACGCAGCTCACCAATGAAAAATACCTGAAATCGAGAATGGCTGATTTTATTCCTGGCAAAGCAGGCAGCAGCGAGCAGGTGAAGCCCGGTGTGATACCCGCCATGGAAAGCGAAGAAACCACGCACCTGGGTGTGATTGACAGGGAAGGAAATGCTGTGGCGGTTACTACCACGCTTAATAATTCTTATGGCAGCCGCACGGTGGTTGGTGGCGCCGGTTTCCTGCTGAATGATGAAATGGATGATTTCAGCATTAAACCCGGGGCGCCGAATATGTATGGCGCCGTGGGCGGAGAAGCCAACGCCATCATGCCGGGCAAACGGATGCTCAGCTCCATGACACCGACGCTTGTTTTAAAAGACGGGCAGCCTTTCCTGGTTGTTGGCACACCAGGCGGCACCACCATTCCCACATCGGTTTTTCAAACTATCATCAACATCATTGATTTCAACATGAGCACCGAAGATGCCGTGTGGAAGCCAAAGTTTCATCACCAGTGGCTACCCGACAGGGTGGATATCGAAAAAGGATTTCCTGATGCCACCCGTAAAGCGCTGGAAGCAATGGGATATAAAATGGTTGAACGGGGATCTATTGGCAGAACAGAAGTGATTAAAGTTTTGGCCAATGGAAAATTTGAAGCCGTAGCTGATAACCGGGGCGATGATGCAGCGGAAGGATGGTGACCCCCTGTCCCCCTAAAGGGGGAACTTAGGTCGGAGTTACTATGTTTGCAGCTGAGTCATTAAAAAAGAAAATGCAGAATACATGGGATTTTTAATTATTGATTCCTGAACACATGCCGTCCGAAGCAAATAAATATTCAATAATTATATTATGAATAACCCCGGCAAAGAATATCTTGATACAGTCATCCGCCGGCTGAAGTATTACAAAGAATTGGGTGAAAAAACCTTTGAGCAACTGGAGGAAAAAGATTTTCATTACCAGCCCTCATCCGAATCAAACAGCATTGCCATCATTGTGCAGCACATAGCCGGCAATATGCTGAGCCGCTTCACCAATTTTTTGACCGAAGACGGCGAAAAGGATTGGCGCCACCGCGACGATGAGTTTGAAGTGCACAATTATTCAAAACAACAGGTAATAGATTTTTGGAACAAAGGCTGGTCGTGTTGCCTTGCAACGCTTGAGTTATTAACGGAAAGCGATCTTGAAAAAACGGTTTATATCCGCAAAGAGCCGCTCACAGTAGTGGATGCCATTAACCGGCAGCTGGCGCATTACCCTTATCATATTGGGCAGATAATTTTTATTGCCAAAATGATTAAGGATAAAGAATGGAAAAACCTCTCCATACCCAAAAGCCATTCGCTGCAATACAATACGGGAAGCCAGGTGAAAGATCCTGCCAAAAAATATTAAACACCGGTTCACCACCTTTGTTATTCACGGATTTAAGTTTCATTTCCTGTTTTTTCATCCGGCCTGTTTGACCGGCCGGATTTAATTTTTACTTTTACCGGATATTTCATCCAGTACGCCGGCAATACCCCGGCAAAATCCTCCCTGAAAAAACCTCTTTTAATCTTTATTCAGCAAAAACTGAACAATGAAATTTTTTACTATTGCATGTACCCTATTGATTACAGCAGCTGTAAACTGCCAGGTGCAGTTCGGTGTGTTTGGCGGCCCGCAGGTAACAGACGTACGTTACATCATCAACGGCAAAAGGCAGGAAAGCGTTTTAAAATATGGTGTCAATTTAGGTGCACAACTGAAAGTGCCTTTTGAAAACCGGCTGAGCTTTGCTCCATCCGTTATGTACAATCTCAGGGGATATAAAGTAAAATTCGATGCTCCCTCCTTTCCGCCCGATTCGGCAGCTATCGACAACAATACCCGTTTTCATACTGTTGAGCTTGGTTTTTTACTGCAGCATGATTTCAACCTGCAGCCCGGTCATTTCTTTCTCCGCTTCGGCCCATCGCTAGACTTTGCACTGGCGGGTACGGAAAAATTCAACAGCAACAGCAACGGCCCGGTAAGCAGAAACATGAAATTCAGCTTTGCCGATTACGGACATTATCTCGCCTCGGCCATACTACAGTTTGGCTATGAAGCATCCAACGGACTTTATTTTTATGGTCATTACAACTACAGTCTCACCACCATGAACAATTTTGACGGAGGCCCGTCCATTGGCAACCGGGCTGCCGGTGTTTGCATAGGCTGGTATTTTTCAAAAAACAAACTGGTGCTGGATACAAAGAATAAAGAATAGCATTCACATTTAACCCAAATTTTTCAATAGAAAAATTTGCCCCCGGCTGACAAAAAATCCAAAGGATTTTTGTCAGGGTTAACCCCGACATCCCGACGTATATAGTCGGGATCGTCGGCCCCTCGGGCAGATTTTGCAGTTGAACTGCAAAATCTGGGTTTAACAAATACCAATCAACAATTGAGCGCAGGCTTATTACCTTTTGGTACTTAATTTGCCCTAAGGGTACGATTGTCTATTTTTACAAATTAAAGCGCTGCGTCTGAAGACTTTCAGGAAAATATTGAAGTGGTTTTTGCTCTCCCTGCTTTTTCTCCTCATAGCAGCCATCGTTTTCATCAATACTGACTGGGGGCAGAATATTATTCTTCGCCGTGTCACTTCCAGGCTGTCGAAAAACCTGCAGGCTAAAATCAAAATAAAACATGTCAGCTTTTCCCTGTTCAATAAAATGAATCTTGCAGATGTGCTTGTGGAAGACCAGCAAAAAGACACCTTGCTGTATGCAGGAAAAATAAGAGTTCGTATTACCGACTGGTTTTTTTTAAAAGATAAAATTGAGCTGCATTATGCCGGGCTTGAGGACGCAACCATTAAATTGAACCGTTCCGATTCTGTTTGGAATTACCAGTTCCTGGTTGATTATTTTGCTGGCGGCGGCGGCAGCAACGGCGGTAAAAAAGAAACCGTAGAGCTGAATCTGAAAAAAATTGATTTAAAAAACATCACACTGCTGCAGCAGGATAAATGGCGGGGCGAAGACAAAATGCTGCAACTGGAAACCATGAGCCTCGATGCCGATGAAATAAATTTTGCCACACGCAATATTGAAATTAACTCTCTCCGTTTTACCCGTCCTTTATTTCATTTAAAAAACTACCCGGGCCTGAAGCCAAAAAAGAAAAAACTAACCGGTGACGAAGAAAACGGCGAAGAGGAAACTACGGACACCACGCTGAAGTGGAACGCCGCCGGCTGGCTTGTGCATGCTGACAGGATAGAAATTAATAATGGCAATTTTATAAATGAAAAACAATCCATCACAGCCTATCACGATTATTTCGACGGCAGGTTTATTGATTTTTCTACTATTGATGGCGTTTTTACCGATGTAAATTTTATCAGGGACAGCATTTCCGCTTCGCTGAAGCTGAAAACAAAAGAGCGCAGCGGTTTTGAAGTAAAATCCATGAAGGCCGAAGTGAAGTTTACACCACAAGAGATGGCCTTTGATAAAATGGAAATCATTACCAACAACAGCATCATCCGTGATTATTTCAGGATGAGCTATTCAGACATAAGCGATATGGATGATTTCATTCATAAAGTGAGAATGCAGGCCCGGTTTACAGATGCGGAAGTGGACAGCGATGATATTGCCTTTTTTGCCCCGGCGGCCGGCCAATGGAAAAAGAAAATCAAAGTAAACGGCCCGGCCCGCGGAACGGTGGACGATTTATTTGCCAATGAAATGACGATTGAGGCCGGCAACAACACTTTTCTCAATGGCGATATCAGCCTGACCGGGTTACCTGATATCAACAAAACATTTATTGATTTTAAAGCAAACAAATTCCGCACAAACTATGTTGATGCAGCTACTTTTTTCCCGGTCATCAGGAAAACTACCGCCGTACAGTTGCAGAATATTTCTTACCTCGATTTTGACGGCAGTTTCACCGGCTTCTTAAAAGACTTTGTTACCTACGGCACCATCCGCACCAACCTGGGCACATTGACCAGCGACCTGAACATGAAACTGCCGGATGGAAAAGAACCGCTGTATTCCGGCAATATCGCATCGCAGGATTTCCAACTCGGGCAGTTTATCAATAACCCGGAAATCGGGGCTATTTCATTTTCGGGACAGGTAAAAGGAAGTGGAGTAAAATGGAACAGCATTATTGCCGATGTGGATGCGACAGTAAACCGGTTTACCTTCAAAAATTATCAATACGAGAATATTAAAACCAAAGGCAACCTGAACAGGAGGGTATTTACCGGTAATTTTTCAATCAATGATTCCAATGCCATTGCATCCATGGACGGCATTATTGATTTCAGGAGTGATGTACCTAAATTTAATTTCCTTGCCGACGTGGGCGGCATCAACCTGGCGCCGCTGCACATACTGGATGAAAATTATTCATTCAAAGGCAAGCTTGATTTTGATTTTTCCAGCAGCAGCATTGACAACTTTATCGGCACAGCCCGCATCAGCAGCGCTGAAATTTCAAAAGACGGCAAATCGCTGCCGCTTGATTCGCTGGTAGTTTACTCCCGGTATATTGATGGGACAAAACATTTCACCATCAATTCAAAGGAACTGGAAGGCAGTATTGTCGGAAATTTTTCTGTTGAAAACCTGCCGGATGCTTATCGTCTTTTCCTGAACAAATATTACCCTTCATACATCAGGCCGCCTGTGCGGAAAATCCGCGACCAGGCCTTCAGCTTTTCTTTCCGTACCAATTATATTTCCGATTATATCCGGCTTTTCGACAGCACCATTGACGGGTTTAACAACAGCGAAATCAGCGGAAGGCTGAATACGGTTGAAAACGTAGTGGAGTTGAATACGTATGTTCCCTCTGTTTTGCTGAAAGGCTACGAATTTCAAAATGTGAATGTAACCGGCAAAGGGACATTGGAAAATCTTGGGCTCACCGCTACGGTGGATTATCTGAAAGTAAACGACAGTATCAGCTTTCCTTTTGCCAAAGTGGAGCTGCTGGCAAAAAATGATTCGACAAAAATCAGTTTAGTCACGGAAAGCAGTAATAAAAATATACAGGGCGGCTCCATCAGCGCCCTGGTCACCACTTTTAACGACGGGCTGGCCGTTCGCTTCGATACGTCGCAGTTTGTACTGAACGGCAAACGCTGGTCCATAGAAAAAGACGGGGAACTGGAATTGCGGTCCAGTACAATTTCGCACAGCGAGATAGTGCTGAAAGAAAGCAACCAGGAAGTAGTAATAAAAACCCTGCCTTCCGATATCGGCAACTGGAATGATTTGAAAATTGACCTGAAGAACTTCAATATCGGTGATGTGACGACACTCCTGGTACGTTCAAACAAAATAGAGGGCCTGCTGGACGGCAATATCACCATTGAAGACCCTGTAAAGACCTTCAATGTGGTTTCAGACATACAAACTGATCAGTTACGGCTCGATGGAGATTCCCTTGGCCAGGTTAAAGCTCATGTATTTTATGAAAATAAAACCGGGAAACTGACGGCCAGCGGGAAAAACCTGGACCCTGATGAGAAAATTGAATTTGACCTGGCGCTATTCCTGAAAAATCTTGCTTCAAACGGGGAAGATATAATTACAATCACACCTGAAAATTACCCGGTTGATATTGTAAAGCGGTTTATCGGTACGTTGTTTACCGATCTGAGGGGTTATGCTACCGGCCAGTTAAAAATCATCGGCCAGGGGGATAAAAGAAAATATGTGGGCAAGGCCAGGCTTCATGACGCCGGGTTGAAAGTAATTTTTACCCAGTGTTTTTATAAAATAAATGATTCGGAAATAAATTTCAGGGAAGATGCGCTGGACCTCGGTACATTAAAGCTGGTGGATACTGTAACAAATAACACAGCGACACTCAGCCGGGGAATAATCAAACACGATTCATGGAAAAACATGCAGTTTGATATCCTTGCAAGGGTGGATAATAACCCTATGCTGCTGCTGAACACAACAGCAAAAGACAACAGCGCTTTTTATGGCTATGCCAGGGGCACCGGCACATTTTCACTGACAGGACCGCAAGCCAATATGCGGATGAGGATAACCGGAAAAGCATCAGAAACAGACAGCTCCTATATCACCATACCCAACAGTACCAGCCGTGAAAGCGGTGGCCTGGCTGATTTTCTGATTGAAAGAAAATACGGAAGAGAGATAAGTGATACTGTTATCCGCAGCGGGCAAACCAACCTGACCTATGATGTGGAATTGAGCGCCAACCCCATGGTGAACGTGAAAGTGATTCTGGATGAACTGACAAATGATGAAATACGCGGCCGTGGTGAAGGCAACCTGCATATTAATTCGGGCACTTCGGAGCCGCTCAGCATCAGGGGACGTTATAATATCAATGAAGGAAATTACAAATTCACCTTCCAGTCTTTTTTCAAAAAACCCTTTGAGTTGAAAAAAGACGCCGATAACTATATCGAGTGGACAGGCGATCCGTATCATCCTACTGTGAAAATTGATGCGGTTTATACCACTACAAAGAAGGTTGATTTTTCGCCCTTGCTAAGCTACAACCCTTCCGGCCCGTCCAGTGCTGCGGGTATCCGGGATTATGTATATGTGATAGCACACCTTACCGGCGACCTGTTCAAACCCGACATTAAGTTTGCTCTCGATTTTCCGGCGGAAAGTCCTCCCAAAAAAGATGTAACAGTTTCGTTTGTGGTTGACCAGCTGCAGCAAAATGAAAACGAGCTGAACAAGCATGTGGCTTTTCTTGTTGTGTTCAACAGTTTTGCACCTACCGAGGTAGGTTCATCACTGGATTTCTCATCGGGCGTTGACCTGGTGGTTAATTCCATTTCAGGATTTCTTAGCGGAGAAATCAATCGGTTACTGAACAATTTCCTCACGAAGAAACTGAATATCGAAGGATTGAATATTAATTTTTCCGGTTCACTGTACGATCCTAATCTGTTTGGCGAAAGTGGGGGCATTTCAGGTTACGAACGGACTGACTTTAACCTGGTGATTGCAAAATCCATACTGAAAAACCGGGCAATCATTACATTTGAAGGCACAGCCGATGTGCCTATTCAAAGTTCTTCGCAACTGAAAACCGACTTGCTGAAAAATGTAACCACCGAGTTCCTGATAAACAAAAGCGGTACGGTACGGGCAACAATTTTTTACAAGGAAAATATTGACTTTCTCACCAATACCGCATCTACCGGCGGCGGCATCAAATCCAGGCGCTATGGTGGAAGTCTTGCTTATCGCAAGGAAGGCAACCGGCTCAGGGATCTTTTTACCCGGAAGAAAAAACTACAGGCGCCTGCAGCCGTAGAAAAGAAAGATGGCAATTAAGGAGAAATTCCAAAACACAATAATCAAATTCCAAAAAACCCTTTTCGGAATCGAGAATTTGGAATCTGGGATTTGGGATTTGGAATTTATTCCCTGTCATTCATCATCATCCATAATTTCATGCCCCAGTTTATCCCGCTTTGTCTGCAGGTATTTTTCGTTGTGCGGGTTGGGAGAAATTTCAATGGGAATGTTTTCTACTATTTCCAGTCCATAGCCAATAAGTCCTACCCGCTTTTTGGGATTGTTGCTGATGAGTTTGAGCTTTGAAATTCCGAGATGCCGCAATATTTGCGCCCCGATGCCATAATCCCGTTGATCCATCTGGAAGCCGAGGTGCAGGTTGGCTTCCACGGTATCGAGCCCCTGCTCCTGCAGGCGGTAGGCTTTTAGTTTATTCAATAACCCGATGCCCCTGCCCTCCTGGTTCATGTACAGTATGGCGCCTTTACCTTCTATTTCTACCATCTTCATTGCCGTGTGCAGTTGTTCGCCGCAATCGCAACGCAACGAGCCAAGAATATCGCCTGTAAAGCAGGATGAATGCACCCGCACCATCACCGGTTCATCTTTTTCCCAACTGCCCTTTACCAGGGCAAGGTGTTCATTGCTGGAATATTTTTCTTTAAAAGCGATGAGGGTGAAATGGCCGTACCGTGTGGGCATATCTACCCTTACTACTTCTTCAATCAGCGAATCTCTTTTTATACGGTATTCAATCAGGTCTTTGATTGAAATGATTTTGAAATCGAATTTCCTTGCCACTTCAATCAACTCAGGCAGCCGTGCCATAGTGCCATCGTCATTCATTATTTCCACCAGCACGCCTCCGTACGGCGGGTCGAAACCGGCAAGGCGGGTAAGGTCAATGGCTGCCTCAGTGTGTCCGGCCCGGCGCAGCACTCCTCCTTTTTTGGCACGCAGCGGAAAAACGTGACCGGGTTTGCCAAGGTCTGAAGTTTTTGTAAAAGGATTTATCAGCGCCTGGATAGTTTTAGAGCGGTCGTGTGCTGAAATGCCGGTAGTGCAACCATGCCCGAGTAAATCAACAGAAACGGTAAAAGCCGTTTCATGCAAGGCAGTATTATTGTTTACCATCAGTTCAAGACCCAGTTCATCACATCGGTCTTCGACCAGGGCCACACAAATAAGTCCCCGGCCGTGCTTGCTCATAAAGTTAATTACCTCCGGACTGGCATGCCGGGCAGCCACAATAAAATCGCCTTCATTTTCACGATCTTCATCGTCAACCACCACCACCAGCTTGCCGGCCCTGATTTCTTCAATTGCCTTTTCAATTTTATCAAACATACCGGATGAATTTTGACAAATTTACAAACTATAAAGTGTAAAGAAGGTGGAGAATATTTTGCAGAACAAAGCAGCGTTTTCGGGGGAACTGTGCGTTCTTAATTAAATAATACACCGGGCCGAAATTTGTGAATATTTGGCTATATTTAAGCGGTGATATTTCCCTTTCTTTGCAACCAATAAACTAAAACATATGCTTAAGAGAACAATTCAGGCAATCGCATTACTGCTTGCTGTTCCATTCATTACTGCTGCACAGGAAACCGCAAGCGGCATTGGCGGCTCGGTAAAAGGCAGCACCGGCGATGCGCTGGTTGGCGCCACTATAACCGCTACGCATATTCCCACAGGTACTGTTTATCGTGTGGTGGCCCGTGCCGGTGGCCGCTACGATATCAGCAACATGACGCCAGGAGGTCCTTATCTTATAGTAGCCACTTTTGTTGGCTTCCAGGATGAAAAAAGAGAAGATGTGTACCTGGTTTTGGGGGAAAAAAGCCGCTATGATTTTGCCCTTGTTGATAAAACAGGAACCCTTACCGAACTGGTGGTGACTACCCGCCGGGCTTCCACCCAGGGTAAGGGTGGAACTGAAACTGGCATCAGCCAGGATAAGGTAACCAATATTCCCACGGTATCACGGAGCCTGAACGATTACCTGCGTTATACTCCTCAGGCCAAAATAACCGGCGATGGCGGTGTTTCCATTGCCGGCCAGAATAACCGGTACAATGCCTTCTATATTGACGGAGCAATCAATAATGATGTGTTTGGTTTGGCAGCCTCTGGCACCAACGGCGGCCAGGCAAACATTAACCCGATTTCAATTGATGCTATTGACCAGTTCCAGGTGGTCATTTCGCCTTTCGATGCATCCATCGGCGGGTTTACCGGCGGTGGCATTAATGCCACAACCCGCGGTGGCACCAACGAGTTGAAGGGTTCGGCCTGGTATTATTACCGAAATGAAAGTCTTGCAGGAAAAACACCTGGCAATGTGCCGGATAACCTCCGCACCAAACTGCCGGATTTGAAAAATAAAATCGCCGGCTTCCGTGTGGGAGGCCCAATTGTAAAAAACAAACTTTTCTTTTTTATTTTGGCTGAACTGGAAAGAAATGAAAGACCTCAACTGTTCAGTTTTGCCAATTATCGCGGCTTTGCTACAGCTGATTCAGTAAACAAGCTTATTAATTTTCTGAAGACATCCTTTAATTACGACCCGGGTTCATTCCTCGATGTGCCGGAAAAAGTGGAAGCCAACCGTATTACCGCCAAGCTTGACTGGAATATGAACACCAATAACCGCATTTCGTTAAGTTACAGGTTAAACGACGGCAAACGCTTTAATACCAGCGGGGGAAGCAGCACCCGGATTAATTTCTTTAACAACGGATATATTTTCCCCAACTCCACCAATACCTACACGGCTGAATGGCGCAGCAGTATGAAAAGAAATTCTTCCAACCGGTTGCTGATTACTTTTACGGATGTGGAAGACAACCGGGACCCCATTGGCGACCGCTTTCCCCGTGTAACAATTAACGACGGTACGGGGGGTACCAATGGTTATATTATCGGCACCGAAAACTTTTCAACAGGTAATTACCTGTTGCAAAAAAATCTTACTTTTTACGATGCGTATAAATTTTATATCGGAAATAATTTATTTACCATTGGCGCCGATATTCTTTACAGCAAAGTAAACAACCTGTTCATCCGTGATTTGTTTGGCAACTATACTTACGCATCGCTGAACGACTTTATTACGAATGCAAGGCCTACCCGTTACGACCGCACCTTCTCATTACTGGAAACCAAAACGGATGAAAAAAATTCGCCATCTGCCGCAAAATTTAAATACTGGAATCTTGCATTTTTTATTAATGATGAAATAAAAGCCACCGATAAACTGACTGTCAACTGGGGCATCAGGGCAGATAAAACAGTCTTTCCTGACGACCCGAGAGTAGATCCATTCTTTAATGACACAGCCATCGCAGCCATCTCGGCATATTATAATATGCGTGGCGCCCGGTCAGGCCAGATGGCAGAAGTGAGCTGGTCAATTTCACCACGGGTCGGTTTTGTTTATAAACTAACAGATGAAAACCTGATCATCCGTGGCGGTGCGGGTTTCTTCACCGGGCGTATGCCGCTGGTATGGCCGGGCGGTGTTTACAATAATACGGGGAACAATCTCGGCTCAGTAGGTGTGAATAACCCCAATATAACGTTCCGTGCCGATCCGTTTAATCAATATGGGCCGACCGATTTCGGAATCAGCCTTGCTAATGCAAAGGGCCAGGTAGACCTGATTTCTGAAGAATTTAAGCTCCCCCGTGTACTTCGCACTTCAGTAGGTGTAGATAAAAACCTGGGCAAAGGCTGGAATTTTACCATAGAAGGAATGTATTCCAAGGTGATTAATGAAATTTATTACCAGAACATCAATATCATACCGCCATCCTTGATGTCAGTAGGACCCGGCGCCAGAACGGTTTATACTTTCAGCGGCACGCCAAATCGCATTCCCATGAGGGCAGGCGGAGTTAATCCCTATGCCGGCGGCGAAATTTTCCTGCTTTACAATAATCCCAACAGGAAACAGGGCGGATTTGCTTACAACTTCACTGCCATCATTGATAAAAAATTCCGTAAAGGATTTGCAGCTACCCTGAGTTATACTTATGGCAATTCGGTGGTGCTGAACGAAGGCACCAGCTCGCAAAACAACTCGCAATGGCGTTTTATGGAAACAGTGAACGGCCGCAATTTCCTGGGCCGCTCTACTTCTGATTTTGATATCGGCCATCGCTTTTACGGATACCTATCCAAGAAATTCTCTTATGCCAAAAACAAGCTTGGCACTACCATCACGCTGGTGCTGAATTCGCAACAGGGTCAGCCTTTCAGCTACGTGTATAGCGCCAGCCTTGTAGGCGACCGGGCACGAGGTGAAACAAATGACCTCATTTACATCCCCACGGCTTCTGAAGTACAAACTATGATTTTCCTGAGCAATACTATAAGCGGGGTTACTTATACCCAGGCTGAACAAAGAACCATGCTGGAGAATTATATCCGTGGCTCGAAATACCTGAATAAAAGCCGCGGCCGCTTTGCCGAAAGAAATGGCGACCGCCTCCCCTGGCAATCATTGCTTGACCTGAAAGTGCAACAGGATTTTAATCTGAAACTGGGAAATAAAACCTATACCATCCAGGTAAGTTACGATGTGTACAATTTCACGAATATGCTGAGCAAACGCTGGGGACAGACTTATTTCCTGACAAATGATAACTATTCTCTCATCCAGTTTGCCGGCTTTGTAAGTGCAACCAACCTCACCCCGCAATTCCGTTTCAACCCGCAAACGGGTAAACCCTGGAACCTGAGCACCAGCAATGCGCCCGGCTTAAGTGCAAGATGGATAAGCCAGCTGGGAGCCAGAATTATATTCTGAGAAGCTAAGGACAAATAAAAATCCCCTGATAAAACAGGGGATTTTTATTTGCAATAACTTTTTTTCTACCCATTCCTGCCTGCGTATGCAGGCATCTGTCAATGATCATTAAAATCATCGATAATTACCAACTGTCACCTTTTGACTCACGACTATTGACTGCTGCCCCACCCCCATTTCAAAAATTCCGGCATCGCCTTGCCCCAGGTATGCACATCATGGCGGCCGTTTTCAAAATTAACGTATTGGATATCCTTCCCGCTTGTGTATCCTTTCTTTTCAAGTTCCTCAATCAGGCCAAGCGTATCGTCAATTGAATCAATTATACCGTTTTTATTCCTGTCCACCTTTTCGTCAAGCGAGCCGGTGGTGAAATAAAATTTCAACCCGGGCTTGTACACCGATTCTCTTACCAGCTTATGAATGATACGGTCGGTGGCTTCATTATAACCCTTATTCAAATCCTTAAGCCGCCACCATAATGAACCGGAAAACACGCCGGCTTTGGAAAATATTTCCGGGTGATGCCACACCGTATCTATGGCAGCTAACCCGCCAAGCGAAAATCCGGCATAGGCTGTTTCTTTGAAGGGAAAGGGATAATTTTCTTTTATGAATGATAACAATTCATCCATCACAAATTGCTTATAGAACGATGCTTTTGCTCCCCGGCCTTTGTAATCTTTCATAGCTGCAGTACCATATTCCATTTTCCGTTCGGCGCCGCAATGAATACCGGCACAAAACAATGGCGCTATCTGTCTGCTGCCCTGCAGGTCATTCAGCATATGATGAAAATGAAATTTAGGAAGGTCCTGGCCATCGTTAATCAGCAAAAGATTCATGCCCTCCTGTGTGCCCTTGCCGGCCGGAATATAAAAGTCTATTCTTACTCCCCTTTCGAGATACTGTGATGGGATAGTGATTTCTTCCATTTTTACATGGGGTACTTCCCGAATCTGCATAAGCGGCAAAACTAAGAATTAAATAAAAAAGATGCTTAGATAAATCTTTTAAATCTGTTACTCTCTTATTTGTTTATTATCCCGGTAAAAAATACATTTGATTACACTGTGGTCACTTGTATACACCATTTTTCTAACTCAAACTTTACCTGTATGAAAAAAATCGGGATACTGCACGGCAAGGAAAGAAGCTTTCCTTCCGCCTTTGTTGAGAGGGTAAACAGCAAGAACGTGCCAGGCATCATAGCCGAGCCGGTGCGGATTGATAAATCCTTGCAAGGGGAACCAACCGGTTATGCTGTCATCATTGACCGGATTTCGCAGGATGTGCCTTTTTACCGCACCTGGCTGAAAAACGAAGCGCTGACGGGCACAGCAGTGATCAATAATCCTTTCTGGTGGAGCGCCGATGACAAATATTTCAACAACTGCCTGATGACAAAAGTGGGGGTGCCTATACCCAAAACATCCATTCTGCCATCGTACAAACTTCCTGATGACACAGCCGGCGATTCGTTCAGCAACCTGGCCTACCCGCTTGATTGGGAAACGATTTTTAAATATGTGGGATTTCCTGCTTACATGAAACCTTTCGCCGGCGGCGGATGGAAACATGTGTATAAAATAAGAAACCAGGATGAGTTTTTTGAAAAGCACAGTGAAACCGGCCAGCTGGTAATGCTGCTGCAGGAAGAAATCGTTTTTGAAGAATACTACCGCTGTTACTGCATCGGCAGAAAATATGTGCACATCATGCCTTACGAGCCCCGAAACCCGCATCACCTGCGTTATGTAGCCGACTTCACACCTTCACAGGAAAGACTGAAGCAGATGGAAGAAATTGTTCTTCGCATCTGCACGTGCCTCGGTTATGATTTCAACACAGTGGAACTGGCTGTTCGCAACGGGATACCTTATGCCATTGATTTCTGCAATCCCGCCCCCGATGCAGAACGTACCAGCGTGGGAGAAGACAATTTTGCCTGGGTGGTGGAAACCGCGGCCAACTATGCCATCGAAAGAGCACTGGAGCATAAAGACGGGCAGGATAATCTTACCTGGGGTGAATATGTGGCGAGAAGTTCAAATAAGCAACCGCTTACTTAATTTCAGAATTATGATTTTAGATTTAAGTTTTAATTAGAAAAAATGAATGGCTGAAAAATCCAAAATCTGAACCCGGTAATTACCCGGACTGAAATCAAAATCTTACTATGGCCACACTCAATTATAAAACTTTTACCCTCGGTGTGGAAGAAGAATACATGGTGCTGGATCCCGAAACAAGAGAACTGAAAAGCCATGAGCAAAAAATAGTGCACGAAGGACAGAAAGTAATAAAAGATAAAGTAAAAGCTGAAATGCACCAGGCCGTGGTGGAAGTGGGTACCGACATTTGTGCCGATATTGATGAAGCATGGCAGGATGTAGCAACACTGCGCAAAACGATTGCAGAAATTGCCGGCAATCTTGGCTTTGCCATGGGTGCCGCCGGTACGCACCCTTTCAGCCATTGGGAAAGCCAACTGATAACCGACCATGCCCGGTACAACGAACTGGTAAATGAACTGCAGGAAGCCGCCCGCAGCAATCTCATCTTCGGCCTGCATGTGCATGTAGGTATGGAAAGCCGCGAAATGGCCAACCATATCGCCAACAGCACCCGGTATTTTCTGCCGCATATTTATGCACTCAGCACCAACTCGCCGTTCTGGGAAGGCCGGCTTACCGGTTATAAATCATTTCGCACAAAAGTGTTTGATAAATTTCCCCGCACAGGCATACCGGAAGCATTTGAAAGCATTGAAGCCTATGAAAACTTTGTGAAGCTGCTGGTAAAAACCAACTGTATTGACAATGCCAAAAAAATCTGGTGGGATCTGCGGGTGCACCCGTTTTTTAATACGGTGGAGTTCCGTATTTGTGATATCCCTCTTACGGTAGATGACACGATAACGCTGGCCTCGCTGTTCCAGGCTGTATGTGCCCGCATTTACCAGTTGCGCAGCAAGAACCTGAACTTTATCCAGTATTCCCGTGCACTTATCAATGAAAATAAATGGCGGGCCAGCCGCTATGGTATTGACGGCCGGCTGATTGATTTTGGCAAGGAAGAAGAAGTGAATACCCGTGCATTGCTGTATGAGCTTATAGATTTTGTTGACCCGGTGCTGGATCACCTGGGTAGCCGCCACCGGCTTGCCTATATTCATAAAATACTGGAGCAGGGCACCGGCGCCGACCGGCAACTGAAAGTATTTGAGGAAACCAAAAACCTGGTAAGTGTGGTGGATTATATCCGGAGCCAGTTTCTGACAGGTATTTAAATTCCGGGCATGCATAATTATTGAGCTTATTAAATCCAAAATAGTATTGTATGAATAAAAGTTTTATAATACTCTGTTGCCTGTATATGGCAGCCTGCAATTCTGCCTCTACCGACGAAACGCAGGCCACAGCCACGCAAACTGAAAACAGCAGCACGGCAAATCCTGACAGTATTTCTGTGCCGGCTATGCAACCAATGCCGGCTGACACCTTGCATCATTTCTGGGCGCTGGACAGCCTCGATGGCAAAGTGATTGTTACAAATGATTTCCCGTTTGGCACACCTTACATGGAATTAAATATGGAGAAAAAGACTCTCTCAGGACACTCAGGTTGCAATAGCATGAAGGGTACATTCGAAGCGAAGGGAAATAAAATTCTTTTCGGTAAAATCAGCTCAGAAGAAAACGAATGTAAGATTAAAAAGTTTGCAAGAAACTATCTCAATGCACTTTCAGGTAAGGAAATAGAATACGAATTCCACAATCGGAAGCTTATTTTAAAAACCGGCGCTGCTTCTTCGCATGTGTACAGGATAATTCAGTAAGTGAAAAAACGGTTTGCATTTTATTGTTTGATGAATCTCCTTTTTAAAACCGGTGATGCAGGTTAAAAGCAATACCTGCTTCATTTAATCAGTGCCAGATAAAAATTAACATTTCCTGTTGCCTGCTTCGGGCAAGTTGCACGGGCTTTGCAACGTTTAATCAACAGGTGTGAAAAACAATTACTTGAACCCCAAACCTCACCTGGTTACATTTGTATGAATTACCATACCATCATGTTGCACGCATTTGAACGGGAAAAAAACAAACAGGCATCACTGGTTACCGCCGGTGTGGCCGCAGCCATGATTCTTGCTTTTATTTTTTTAAAATGGCCATTGCCAAAGATTGAATTTCCCCCTCAGGAAGCCTACATAGAAATTGAGATGGAGCAGCCTGAAGACATCAGGGCTGGGGGTGGTGGCGGCGGTGGTAACACGGTAAAAGCAAGCGGCAATAAAGGCACAGCATACTCTCCACCCCAGCCCGGCACATTGGATGACACAAAGGATTTTGAAACAAATGAGAAAGACGAAACCAGTGCACCTGCAATAAAGCCTGTAAAGCCAAAACCTGAAGCAACAAAGGTGAACCCCAATACATCAGTAGTAAAAACAACTCCTAAACCTATAACTACACCGGCGCCACAAAAGCCCAAAGCAGTAGTTGGTAAAACTTTAACCGGCTCAGGTACGGGTGGTGGCACAGCCGACAAATATGATATTGCCGGCGGCAACGGTACCGGCACAGGTGTAGGAAACGGCCCGGGTTATGGAGGTGGCTCTGGCGGTGGTACGGGTGGCGGCAATGGCACGGGTACTGGCACCGGCACTGGCCCGCGTAAAGTAAGCGGAAACAGGATTGTAATCACTTCCGGGAAACTGGATGCAGGAGAAAACATTTCCGGGAGAGTAGAGGCTGAAATAAAAGTATCGGGAGATGGTGTAGGCACCCTGGTAAGAACGGTGAAAGGTTCGCTGATGAGCGACAACCAGGCAAAAGAAATCATCCGGGATTGGCTGCGGAGAAACCGGTTTAATAAAACCGGTGAAGAATCCGTTGTGGTGTACGAGTTTAATATTAGAACAGGAGGATAGATTTTGAAAAAATATTTTATATGGCCATCCGTAAAGCCGGGTGGCTTTTTTATACAACACCATTCAGGGGCGGGTTAATTTGTTTTTCTGCCAAATAAAACTCTGTAATCTTCAAAACAAAAAAGCGTATTAGAATCTATCTCAAAAGTTAATAATCACAACACAGTAGCATAGAGTTAAGGAATTACACTGAGAGTTTATCTCTGAAACAGCAACTCTGTGTAGCTCAGTTTCTCATAATCTCTGTGTTGAAATTACTTTTGAGATAGGTTGTAGTATTTTTGCCGGCAATGCAAGATGTGCTGGCAAGAATACAGTTGGTAAAAGGCGACATCACGAGACAGAATGTTGACGCCATTGTGAACGCCGCCAATTCATCGCTGATGGGCGGCGGCGGTGTGGACGGGGCCATTCATCGTGCCGGCGGGCCGGCAATACTGGAGGAATGTAAACACATCGTTGCCCGGCAAGGAGGCTGCCCGCCCGGCGAAGCGGTGATTACAACAGCCGGAAACCTGCCTGCAAAATTTGTGATTCACACGGTGGGCCCGGTTTGGCAGGGTGGAAAAAACAAGGAAGCGGAAATACTGGCTTCTTGCTATAAAAACAGTTTGCAGCTTGCTGCTGACAACAAACTTACCTCGATTGCTTTTCCCAACATCAGCACCGGTGTGTATGGTTATCCGAAAAAAGAAGCGGCGGAAGTTGCCGTAAACACAGTATCTTATTTCCTGGAAAAATATTCTTACATCGGAAAAGTATTTTTTGTTTGCTTTGATGAGGAGAATTACAATCTTTATCAATCGTTGCTCAGCTAATTAATAAACATGCAGGCACTCTGGTTTTTAAGATGGCCATTAATCGTATTCCTCCTTGGTTTCCTGATTCGCTTTGCCGGAACCTTGTTTAAAATACGGCATTGGCCGATGGCTGATGACCTGATTATGGTTGGTTCAATTATTTGCGGTGTTGCGATCGTATTTGGAATAATAAAAATCTTTTTTATGAATAAACCGGGAACTCCACAATCATGACTTACGGGCAAACCATCGCATATCTTTTTTCCAAATTGCCGATGTACAGCCATATCGGGCTGGCTGCTTTTAAAAAAGATCTTACCAATACTATTGCGCTTTGTGATTTTCTTCAAAATCCCCAGAAAAAATTTAAAAGCATCCACATTGCGGGCACTAATGGCAAAGGCTCGGTAAGTCACATGCTTGCCGCCATTCTGCAAACAGCAGGCTACAAAACAGGGCTTTACACATCGCCGCACCTGAAAGATTTCAGGGAAAGAATTCGTGTGAACGGCGAAATGGTGGACAAAGATTTCGTAGTCAGCTTTACTGAAAAAATAAAGCCGCTGATGGAAGAAATTACGCCCAGTTTTTTTGAAATCACTGTGGCGATGGCCTTTGAATATTTTGCCCAACAAAAAGTTGACATCGCCATTGTTGAAGTGGGCCTCGGCGGCAGGCTCGACAGCACCAATATCATTACTCCTGAACTTTCCATCATCACCAATATCGGCTGGGATCACATGAACATACTGGGTGATTCGCTGGAAAAAATTGCAACAGAGAAAGCCGGTATCATCAAACCCGGCGTGCCGGTTGTAATTGGCGAAACACTGCCCGAAACGCAAGCCGTGTTTGAGAAAACAGCCTGCGAAAAAAAAGCGCCTTTGCATTTTGCTTTTCTGAAACGAAGCATAGCCGGCTGGGAATGGAAAAATCATGAGCTAATTGTGGAAGTAGCAGAAGCGGGTAAACCCGATCATAAAAAATATCTGCTCGACTTGCCCGGTATTTACCAGGTAAAAAATCTGTTGAGTGTATTGGAAGCCTGTTCAGTGTTAAAAGATGCAGGATTTAAAATTGCAGTCAGCGAAATACAGAACGCATTGAGAAAAGTGAAAAAGCTGACCGGGCTTCACGGCCGCTGGGAAATTTTACGGGAACACCCGGCTATTGTGTTAGATGTAGGGCACAATGAAGACGGCATGCGACACATTGTTCAGCAGATTGAACTGACGGATCATCATGAGTTGCACCTCATTCTCGGCATGGTGAAAGACAAAGAGGTTGATAAAATTCTGCGGCTGCTTCCCCGCCCGGCGCATTATTATTTTACACAGGCACAGATTCCCCGTGCCCTGCCTGCGGAATTTTTAATGCAGAAAGCCCTGGATGCAGGATTGAAAGGCGAAATTTACCGCGAGGTTAATGCAGCGCTGAATTCTGCAATATCAAAAGCGCACAAAGATGACCTGGTAATTGTTTGTGGCAGTGTGTTTCTTATCGGAGAAGTAAATGTTTCGGCCAGGAAATTTGTGTCTGAATGAATGTGTCAAAGCCGCAATAATCATTAATCAGTAATTAATCATCCCAAGTTTGACAAAAGCATACATAATGCTGGTAACGTGCATGGCCTGGATAATTTTGTTTTCTTTAAGCAGTTGTTTCACTTCATCTGTTGTATAAAGCTCCACTACTATTTCCTCGTTGCCGTCAAGTGCCTGCTCACTCACTTTTTTGCCGCCTTTCGCCAGGAACATGTGCATCCAGTTGTTGTTGGTGGATGGGTTGGCGGAAATTTTTCCCAGGTATTCGTAAGAAGAAAAAAGGTAGCCCGTTTCTTCCAGCAGTTCTCTTGCAATCGCCGCTTCGGCATTTTTATCAGTATCATCCACGCAGCCACCGGGCAGTTCAAGGCACTCCTCTCCCACTGCATGCCGGTACTGGCGCACCAGTATCACTTTATTATCTTCCGTTAATGCAAAGGCTGTTGCCCATTCCGGAAACTCGTACACATAGTACGGGTTGACAATTTTGCCCTGCGGTGTTTGGCAAATGTCTTTCCGAACCTTAAACCAAAGGTCGTCGAAGAGGTATTCTGAGGAAAGAATCTTCCATTTCATAGTGAAGAAATATTCAATTTTCAATGCTCAAAAAATAAGGGCGATAAACTTTTCAAAAAAATAAAATGAATATTGAACATTGAGCGCTTAAAATTTTACCAACCCATCCGCTCTCTAAGCGAAGCGACATGCGCCACATGATGTTTGCCATGCCATGCATACATGCCCAGCAGGTACCAGAGCCGCATGGTTTTTTTACTTTCGGGATGATAAATAGTCCGGTTATTCCACTGGTCGTCGGTAATGTATTTCATCAGTTCGTACCAGCGGGCATGCAGTGCGTGCAGCAGGGTAAGTGAAATATTCACCGGCAGTTTCTGCACATCATAAAGCTCGGCCCATAGTTTTTCATTGTAGGGTTTGATGGTGGGGTTATCTTCTGTTATGGCAAGCTTAAAACGGCAGTAAGCATTGATATGACTGTCGGCTACATGATGTACCAGTTGGTGCACCGTCCATCCTCCTTCACGATAAGGTGTTTGAAGCTGGTGCTCATCAAGGTTAAGTATGGCATTTTCCAGTTGCATGGGCAAAAACTTTACATCTGCCATCCATTCCACTTTCTGGTCAATGGAAAATGGTTTGGGCTCATACTGGCCGATGGGGTAACGTGGGTCAACAGCAATAGCAGGCATATTAAAAAAAATTAGGTTAAAAAATTAGTCAGTTAAAGTTGTCATACAGGTCATACGAGTCATACAGATCATAAAATTCTTAAAAATCACTCCCGGATGGCGGTGTCTTTTCTTCCCCGGCTTTTTCAAATTTTATTCTTCCCGCAACACATGACCGGTCATACTAATAAACACATCTTCGAGGTTCGCTTTTTTTACTTCCCTTGGTCTTTCAAAACCTGTTGATACAAGACGGTCAATTAAATTGTCCGGTGTGTCAAGGGCAATGATTTTTCCTTCGTCAATTATGGCCACCCGGTCACAAAGTACTTCTGCTTCGTCCATATAATGTGTCGTGATGATGACGGTAGTTCCTTTTGCCCGGATATTTTTAACCAGTTGCCACAGGTTTCGTCTTGCCTGCGGGTCAAGACCAGTGGTAGGTTCGTCAAGAAAAACAATTTTCGGCTCGTTGATGAGCGTGGTGGCTACGGAAAACCTTTGTTTTTGCCCGCCGCTCAATTCTTTCACTTTTGCTTTGGCTTTATCTTTCAGGTTCACCATTTCGAGCAAGGTCTCCGGGTTCACATGGCGGTTATAAAGCCCATTGAATAAATTGATGAGCTCAACCAGGTTCAGATTGGGATAATAGCCGCTGGTTTGCAGCTGCACCCCTATTACTTTTTTTATTTCGTCGGGTTCTTTGTCCAGGTTAAACCCATTTACCCAAACTTCACCGCTTGTTTTCTGGCGCAGCGTTTCTATTATTTCCAGCGTGGTTGATTTGCCGGCGCCGTTTGGGCCCAACAATCCGAAAATTTCTCCTTCATATACATCAAAGCTGATGCCTTTCACCGCGGTGAAATCGCCATACTTCTTCACAAGGTTTTTTACCCGAATAATTTCCTGGTTCATTTTTATCAAAGTTCAAGTTCCATCTTCACATCAGCGGTTGCAAATGGTGAATTTCTGACTTCCACATTTTTGAATCCGTATTTTTCATACAGCCGCAAAGCGTTTGTAAGCTGGTAATTGGAAAATAAAGTCAGTTTTTTTGCGCTAATCTCTTTCGTTTTCTTCAGACAGGTTTCCAGCAACAGTTTGCTTATTCCCCTGCCCTGCCATTTTTCCGTCACACTCATTTTTGCCAGTTCAAATATACCATGCCCTTCGTTCACGAGGGCGGCCGTTCCGATAATTTCGTCACCTGCCTTTGCCAGCCAGATGAAACCACCGCGGTCAAGAATGGTTCCCTGCGGATTATCCAGCACCTGCAAATCGTGGCTCTCTGTCAGGTTGTATTTATCAAGCCATGCCAGGTTCAATCGCCTGAAATCAGCATGGTATTTATTGCTGTATTCTATTATTTCAACAGATCTATTGAACATTGCGCTGAAGCATTAAATCCTAATTTATTTACCCTGAAAATTTACCTCATATCAAAAAACAACCACATTCGATTTATTCAATTATCATCCGTCACTACTGTGTTACCCTAAACCCGTCAACCCATCAAACAATCTAACCATTTTATCATTTAGCCATAAAACTATTCAACCTTCAATCCGCCAAATAACTCTCCAATTCCTCCATCATCTTTTTACTGCCAATAAAAAATGGTGTACGCTGATGCAGGCTGGTTGGCTGCACTTCCAGGATTCTTTCTTTTCCGTCAGTGGCTTTGCCACCGGCTACTTCCACAATAAAAGCAAAAGGATTACACTCATACAGCAGCCGCAGCTTTCCTTTCGGTTTATCCGTTGTGCCGGGATACATAAAAATGCCTCCTTTAATCAGGTTGCGGTGCACATCAGCCACCATGCTGCCGATATAGCGTTGCGTGTAGGGGCCGCCATCCGCATTTGTTTTATTCTGGCAAACATTGATGTACTTCCTCACCTTTTCATCATACTGGAAAAAATTACCATGATTTACCGAATATATTTTTCCCTGCCCAGGACATTTGATATTGGGATGACTGAGCGTAAACTCGCCAATTGAGGGGTCCAATGTAAAACCATTCACTCCTCTTCTTGTTGCATATACCAGCATGGTGCTGGAACCATAAATAACATAACCCGCTGCCACCATGTTGATTCCTTTCTGTAAAAAATCTTCCAGGCTGCAGGGTTTTCCTTTTTCCGTTACCCGGCGGAAAACGGCAAAGATGGTCCCGATGGAAACATTCACATCAATATTGGCGCTGCCATCCAGCGGGTCAAACATGCACACATACTTCGACTGGTTGCTTACCTCATCATCAAACACCACAATATCATCCAGCTCTTCGCTGGCAATACCGGCGCAACTGATGCCATGCTTCAGTGCACCGGTCAACTGGTGATTGGCAAACACATCCAGCTTTTTCACTTCTTCACCCTGCACATTCACCGTGCCGGCATCGCCAAGAATGTCAACCAGGCCTGCCTTGTTCACTTCCACATTTACCCGCTTGGCAGCAAGCCCGATATCGCGGAGCAAACTGCTGAGTTCACCCGTGGCGCCGGGCACACTGCGCAACTGCTGAATGGTAAATTCATCGAGTGTAAGTACCTGCCGGTTGATGACCATATAAGGATGATTAAGGGTTTGACAAATGTAGGATTTTGGATTTTAGAATTTGGATTTTGATTTTACATGCATAAACTTTCAGAACATACCTGGAACACTAAAGACACGAACAGACCCAAAGGGCATGAAATTGTGTTCTTATATTTCTGGCATTATGTTGTTCGTGCCATTATCGTACACTTCGTGGCTGTCCTGCAATTGCATAATGAATTCGAATAGCTTTGGATGCTCCATAAAAACTCCTTCTGGTGGAAATACCATACATTATCTTTGTCGCTTACGTTTACCCGCTAATTCCAAAATTTAAAATCAAAATTCCAAAATTACCGGTATGCTTGTTTTCAAATTCGGCGGTGCATCAGTGAACAGCACGTATAGGGTTAAAAATCTCGGTGATATTCTGAAGCAATTTCCCAATCAGAAAATCATGGTAGTGATATCGGCCATGGGCAAAACCACCAATGCGCTGGAAAAAGTGGTGGATGCCTTTTTTGCCGGTAAAAAAGAGGAGGCGCTGCAGCTTTTTGAAAATATAAAACAACATCACATCAGCATGACCAACCAATTGCTCGTAACCCATGCGCTGGCCTGCGAAGAACAACTGAAAAATTTTTTCACCGAAGCCGAATGGCTGCTGCACGATAAGCCCGTGCGGGAATATGATTATTATTACGACCAGGTGGTTTGTACGGGTGAGCTGCTCTCTACCGCCATCATCAGTCATTACCTGGATGAAACCGGCATAAAAAACCAATGGGTGGATGTGCGGGATGTTTTCAGAACCGATGATAATTTCCGCGATGCGGCCATTGACTGGCAGGTGACAAAAGAGAAAGTGGATGGGTTGATAGTAAAATTGTTTGATAGTTATGATATCGTCTTAACACAGGGTTTCATTGGCGCTACGGATGAAAATGAAAGCACCACGCTGGGGCGGGAAGGAAGCGATTACTCTGCCGCCGTTTTTTCCAACTTGCTGGATGCCGAAAGCCTGACCATCTGGAAAGATGTGCCCGGGGTGATGAATGCCGACCCGAAATTTTTTCCCGATGCGCAAAGCATCCCCGAACTGAACTACCGCGAAGTGATTGAGATGGCTTATTACGGCGCACAGGTGATTCATCCCAAAACTATCAAGCCGCTGCAGAATAAAGGCATACCGATGTATGTGAAATGTTTCCTTGAACCCACGCTACCCGGCACAGTCATTTGCAACCGGAACATAAAAAAGCTGCCGCCAATAATAGTGCTGAAAGAAAATCAGGTGCTGATGGAGTTTGTATCAAAAGATTTTTCGTTTGTGGAAGAAAGGCCGGTGGAGGATTTGTTTCACCTGTTTGAAAAGCTGAAGCTGAAACCTAACCTGACGCAGAACGGCGCCATCAGCATTACTTGTGTGTTGGACGACCGGGCCGATAAAATAGAAAAGCTGGCAGTGGAAGCATCTGAGGAATTTGATGTGCAGCTTACCCGTGGCCTTTCGCTGCTCACCATACGGCATTACGACAAAGATTTATACGAAAAACTTTCGGCAGGCAAAAAAACTTTGTTGCAGCAAAGGACGACGGACACGGTGCAGGCTGTGCTGATGCGAGCGGTTATCCGAAAAGGGTGACTGGTATAATTTTTCAATGATTTTCATGGTAAAAATATACCAGTAATAGAATAAATTTGGGTGATGGACGGCAATGGCAGCGGCCAGGAAGATGCTGTAAGCCGAAGTTTACACTGG
>CAZDUO010000008.1:0-12766 GCA_964508655.1 uncultured Chitinophaga sp.
CATGGTAGCAGTGGCCGACAGGATGGTTACACAATCCAGGTTGCCGGCCGTCCAGCCAAACGTGCCGTTGATGCTGACGGCGCCAGTGCCTGCTAATGTGCCTGCGGAAAAATTGATAGTACCGTTCACAGTCAGATCATTTGCATCCGCACCATTAGCCACAGTAAATGTATTACCCGTAATACTCAATATGCCTCCATTTTCTACCACCACCTGGTCGGCTGTAATGGCTGTATTGGCTGTAACGGTATGTGTATTTCGGATTGTAATAACTCCATCAGTAGATGAAGGCGGGGTGGCTGCCGCAACCCAGCTTGCTCCGTCAAACCGTTCCCATGTGGCTGCTGTGTTCCAGTTACCACTGGCAGCGCTGCGGTAATCGCCGGCAGATTGACCGCGGGTGATAATAAAAGAAAAAGACAAAGAAAGCAGGAGGAAACAAATCTTTCTCATAGCAGAAAATTTGGAATTAAATAAATATCAGAACCTTGGCAACCGCGGTTTCAAGGGATGTAAGGATGGAGCGGGACGCAGCATAAATTTCACTTAAAACCCAAGCGAAGGCAATCAGCCTTTTGTATGAATTTGAAAAAACAAAGGAATAAAAATGTGGGCCTGCTGCTACGGCGTTATTGATGTACTGGCAGGCTTTTCAGAAAAAGAATTCTGCAGTGCCGAAATAAGTATACGACAATACGTATTTTCCCTATACCTGTTAAAGCCATCCCTTGCTTGTAGCGGTTTTGGCAGCCTCCATTTTGTTGCTTACATGCAGCTTTTCATAAATATGGTAAATATGTGATTTTACCGTAGCCATGCTGATAAAAAGTTTTGCGGCTATATCGGAATAGCTGTTGCCATCAATCACCAGCAGCAAAATTTCCTGTTCCCGCGGGCTGAGGGGGTTGCCGGGTACAGTCTCTTTAGGAATATAATGTTGCTGCAGGTAGCGCATGGTTTTGATGGCTACAGATGGACTCATATAGGAACCTCCGCTCATTACATCATGAATGCATTCAATGATCCTTTCTTTCTTTTCATCTTTTACCAGGTACCCGTCGGCGCCGGCTTTGATGGCGTTCAGCACTTTTTCATCATCTTCAAACACGGTGAGCATAATAACTTTTATAGCCGGGTTAATTTCTTTCACATGCCTTACAGCCTCGATACCGTCCATTTCATCCATTTCAATATCCATTAAAATAACCTGGGGGTGCAGTTCCTGTTTATTTACTTTCAAAAATCGCAGCAAAGCTTTGGCAGAACCGGCTTCAAAAATGAAATGGAAATTTTCCCTCAGCCGCTCCATAATGTTTCGGCGCAGCAGTTCATTGTCGTCTGTAACAGCAAGCGTAATCATGGTTTCAGGAGAAATATAAAATTAAACCGGAATGCCGGCCCTTTTTTATCAGGAAAAAGGTTGATTTCATGAAACCTGCAGCCGCACCGTAGTGCCGTTTTCGGGCCGGCTGATAATTTCCAAACCTGCATTCATTTCTTCCGCCCGCTTTTTCATATTCTTTAGTCCATATCCCGCTTCAGTGTGTGCAGGATCAAATCCTTTCCCGTTATCAGCAATTTCAACAAGCAATAAACCATTTAATTGAGTTACCGACACAGATACCAGGTCAGCACCACTGTATTTTACGGCATTGTTCAGCGATTCCTGGATAATGCGGTAAATATTCAGTGCTTCCAGTGAATTCAGGGGCTGATGCTTGTGGCTGTTCATCTTCCAGTCCATATTTACCAACATATTTTTACCCCGGTAGAGATTGACCAGTTGCCGTACTTTATTTTCCAGGTCTTCCCATAGCACTTCTTTTTTGTCCAGGGCCCAGATGGCTTCCCGGAGTTCCCGCATGGCATTGCGTGCCACCAAACTGATTTTTTCGGCTTCGCTTCTATCTGAAAGCTCACGATAATCATCATCAATCCTGTTGATGAGATAGGTCAGCTTCGAACCTACATTGTCATGCAGTTCCCTGGCAATGCGTTCCCGCTCCAGTTGCATACGGTATTCTTCCTGCAGGGTAGCCAGTTTTCTTTTATATTTTTTCCTGGATATAATATGACCGATGTAGAAAAAAATTCCTAACAGCAACGCAGCCATTATTCCTATAAACCAGCTTCGCTGCCAAACAGGGGGAAGCACTTCAATACTCAGCATTAAATATTCCTGCGATGCATACCCGTCGGGATTGACGGTTTTTGCTGCCAATTCATAATCGCCGGCAGGCAATTGCTGGTACATGGCACCGGTTGAATTATCAAGCTGTCTCCATTCATCTTCAAATCCTTTGAGCTTGTAATAAATATCGTGACGCCCGGTGATGGAAAAATGCGGGTTTTTAAAACGGAAAAGCAGGTTGGATGCGGGATGCCTGATGGAAATTTGCCTGCTCCCGTTTTGAAGTATATGTACTGTATCTTTTTTTACAGAGAGCAAGGCAGGTATTGTCACTAAACTATCGGGATGCACCCTGCTCATATCTACTGCATACAACGCATCAGTAAGACCAATGAGCAGGATGTTTGTTTCTTTGCTGAACGCTGCCCGGTTAATGGTATTGTTTTCTTCAAATAAGACAGGGCAGGAGCGGATAGCCCGCAGCCTGTCCTGGTTTACCAAATGCATAAATTTATCGCTTAAAGCCCACAGGCGGCCCGCAGCATCGCGGAAAATGCAAAGTACTTTTGAGCCGATAAGACCATTTGCTGTTGAAAAGGTTTTAGTGATGCGTTTTCCATCAAATAAATTCAGACCCGACTGGGTGCCGATCCATAATTCATTTTCCTTTTCCTGGAACACAGTATAAACCGTGTTGGATAAAAGCCCATCCTGCCGTGAAATGCCTATGCTGCCACCCGCTGTGTCGTGCAGGGTAAGACCGTTGCTGTAAGTAAGAGCAGCCAGGTAATTTTTAACGGGCAGCAGGAATTCAATAATGGAAGGCGTGCTGTTAACCAAATGAAAATTGAGGGTGTCAGTATAATTCCTGTTTCGATACCCGCTGTACAAGCCCTCGCCATATGTAGAAATAAAAACCTTGTTTCCCTTTACTGCAAAACCAGACGTACCTGTATTTGCATACACATTCTGTACAGGATAAGCGGGTTCTTTCTTTTGCGAAAAACCGGCCATCGAACTGAACACATAAAATTTATTCATGGTGCCAAGAAAAACTTCTCCTCCCGGAACTGTATATATGCAGGTATAATGTACATCTGTATTGGCAAGACGGATGGCATCCAATTGTGCTTTAGCAGGGAAGAACCGGTAAACTTTTTTACCGGTAGTTATAAAAACTTCATCCCCTGAAGGAAAAATAGAGGTCACTTTTCCCATCAATTCATATTTCGACAGGTAACCTGCAGGCCATATTTTTATTCCGGCGCCATAAGTGCCGATATAAATTTTATTTTGCCGGTCTTTGTAAAGGCTCCTGATGTAATTAGTGCCCAGGCCGTTTTCGGCATTAAAAAATAACTGCCTTTTTTCCCTGCTCCAATATATCAATCCATTCAATGTACCAAGAAAAAGTTCCTTGTCGCCGGTTAGTATGGCTTTAATATCATACTGTGACGGAAGGGATGCCGGCGGGTGAAAAACAAATTCATCCTGCAACAGCAATTGCCCGTCACTGACAGAACAGTTCAGAATTGTGTTGCCGTTTTTAAAAACAAGTGACTGGGTAATAGACCGGTTGAGTGATTCCCTGTATTTTTCTTTTGAATAATGTATTTCTTTGAAAGCAAGCTGCCGGTTTTTCTTTTCCAGCAGGTATACACCGTTATTCATGCCAGCTACAAACCTGTCATCGCTCAGCCGCTTGATGAAATAGCATTGATAATAAACAACCGGTGGTTCCTTTTTATTATCAAAATAATACAGTGCTCTTTCATGCGTAACAATAAACAGGCTGCTGTCATTATTAATAAATATCTGGAATACAGATGGCATGTTTTTTTCAGGCAATGAAAAAATGTGAACCGCCTGCCCGTTGAAAACATATACTCCCTGCATAGTGCCCAGCCATATATTGCCTTTGGGGTCCTCGTCGAAACAGGTGATAAAATTTGATACTAACCCGTTGTCAGTATTAAAGTATAAAAAATTTTTGCCGTCATAGCGGCAGGCCCCTTTATCGGTGCCCACCCACAAAAACCCCTTGCTGTCCTGGAAAATGCAGTTTATATAATCACTTGGAAGGCCTTCAGCAGTGGTGAGTTGTTCAAAAAAGATTTTTTGTGATTGAGCAGGTATGCCAACCAGGAGGATGAAAAAAACGACCGGCCACAGCAGAATCCGGGTCATAATGAAAATTTATATCGTTGGTCAAGAAATGCAGTTTTAGACAGGTATTAAATTTCAAGCAGGTGAAAATAAAATATCAGACGGATGAACCCGGCTGAACAGGGATACCTGCCGTATGAATTACGTCCCCCGACAGACAAAAAGTGGGTAAAAACAGAGCGGCAAAAGGGATTCGAACCCTCGACCCTTAGCTTGGGAAGCTAATGCTCTACCAACTGAGCTACTGCCGCTTGTAAGAACTTACTATCAACTGCCCTGGTTGGGCATCCGCCTGTGGCGGACTACCCGGCGGGTTATTCCGCTTTTATTTCTTCTAATTTACGAAACAGATTTGGCCAATGAAATTATATTTAACAGCCAGCTCTCTTTCACCGGCACAATCCACTTCTTCTCCAGCTCTTCTTTTGTCTGAACCAGGTTATTAAAGTACAAAGTATCAGAACTGATAAAACCGTTGTCAATTGCATACTGAAGCTGTGATAAGGGCAGCAATTGCACCCGGTAGCTGCCGGTTTTATCGTTTACAAAAAAAGCCAGCGTGATTCTGTCAAACATATTCACGCTGAAACGCTGTTCAATTTCTTTTATCAACCGGACTGAGCTGTCAGTGCTGCACCCGCTGATGCCTGAAGCACCTTCATCGGCCATCAAAATAATGAACTGGCCAAAAAACAAGTAGGCAGCAGCTTTTACCGGCATGCCATGCGACATCCAGTGGGCCGTAAAGCTATTCAGCAATTCCTCTATTACCAGCGCTTCATCTAAAGTAAACAGCCGGCTGCTCTGGTAAACCCAAACTCTTGATTCAGGAGAGAAATCCGGATTCAGCAGCTGTCGGTATTCAATATTCATACTGCGAAATTAAAGGGAAAATTATTCGGGGGGTTTGTTACGGGTAACTGAAAGCGAGAAGTTATTTTTTACTCTGGCGTTTCTTCCTGTTTTTTCCCCTTCTTTTCCCATTTGAATAAAGAAAATAAAAAAGCGATTACGGCCGCAGCTGCAAACCTGCGGACAAGTTCCTGTGCTGTAAAATTTTTTGAAATCACATGGCCGGCTGCCAGGTCCCAGAGGATTTCAAAAATAAATGTGAGCACAAACAACAGAATCATCCATACAACAAACCTGCCCCATTGGAAATTTTTGAAATGCATACTATACTTTTCCTTATTGCATTGACTGTGCCACCAGTTCAGCCACATCCAGCACTTTCACTGCATCTTCTTTCTCAGCATTTTTCACACCATCAGTCATCATCGTATTGCAAAAAGGACAGGCAGCAGCAATGACCGCCGCCCCGGTGCCGATGGCTTCATTGGTTCTTTCAAAGTTAACACGGGTGACGCCTTTTTCTTCTTCCTTGAACATCTGCGCCCCGCCGGCGCCACAGCATAGTCCTTTGCTCCTGCAGTGTTTCATCTCTGCCAGTTCTGCATCCAGCCTCTCCAGTATTTTTCGTGGTGCTTCATAAATATTATTGGCCCGGCCCAGGTAACAGCTGTCGTGATACGTGATTTTTTTTCCTTTGAAAGCACCGCTTTCTTTCAGTTTTATCTTTCCCTCATCAATCAACTGCTGCAGGAAAGTGGTATGATGTATCACTTCGTAATTGCCGCCGAGCGCCGGGTATTCATTTTTCAGCGTATTAAAACAATGTGGGCAGGCCGTGACAATTTTTTTAATCCCATAATTATTCAGCACCTGTATATTCTGGTAAGCCATCATCTGGAAAAGAAACTCATTGCCTGCCCGGCGAACCGGGTCGCCTGTGCACATTTCTTCTTTACCCAGGATGGCATAGCTGATGCCCACCTTGTTGAGAATTGTTACAAATGCTTTGGTGATTTTTTGTGCCCGCTGATCGAAACTGCCTGCACATCCCACCCAGAACAGCACATCGGGTTGTTTCCCTTCCGCAAAAAGTTCAGCCAGTATCGGAACCTTCATAGCTTAATTAATAATGAAAATTTTAAATGCCCCATCGGAAATAAAAATTCCATAAATCATCAACCCTACTACAATAATTCCAATGGCCAGTATGGATAATCCCATTGCTGTTTTTGCCTTCCGGTCATATTCGTTTTGTTTAATTGATTTTGCCGCAAGCAGGATGCTGATGACCGCCAGCACCAGCGACAGGGGTATAAGAACTACGGTGGCCAGGCTCAGCAGGCTGAGTATAAAAGCTATTTTAGAACGTTTTGGAGTATCTGTTTTACCAGCATTGCGGATTTGCTTTTTAAGCTTTACCTGGTATATTTTAAATGCCAGTTTTTCTTTCAGGGTAAACCGGCAGCCGGCAAGTTTTTCCAGGTCCTTTAATTTCATGGCTGCCAGTTCCGGTATTGAAACGGGAAAATGACCTGTAATTTTTAAAACCGGAGTTTTCATGGCAGGGCCCGGAATGCTCATTAAGATCGGGCGGCCACTTCCATTCACAAAAACAAAAAGTGAAATCAGCAGGATAAATATTCTCATAAGTTGTGATTGACTCCGGCTAAAATAGCTTTATTAAGAATTATGACAAAAAGAAATGAATGCTATTTATTCCCCTTCAAAAATACCTGAAAGTGCCAATTAAAAATCAGCACTATGGCAACAGCCAAAATGAACAAACAGATTTTCTCATTGGCGGTTAAATTGTACTATAAAAATAAATTGAATTTAGCAGGCCGGAAAATGCATTACTGAAGATCAAGCTCTATTTTTGCCGCCGTTACATGAGTATCCGCAATTTTTTTCACCGCTTATTCAACTGGGAGCTGTGGCCCTTTTATGTGCTTTATTTTCCCATCGGGTTTGCCTGGTTCTGGTATTGCCTGCGGGCCAGGTCGTTCTGGTTTTTCAGCTCATCCAATCCTACCATCACTTTTGGCGGCTTTGAAGGAGAAAGTAAAAAGGAAATGTATGAGCAGCTGCCACCTTCATCCTATCCGCAAACAATTTATATACTTCATGACCTGCCGTTTGATGAAGTGCTTTGCCTGATAAAAGAGCATGGTTTTACCTATCCCTTTATTGTAAAACCCGATGTGGGTATGAAGGGAATTCTTTTCCGCAAAATTGAAAACGAAGAACAGCTCAGGAAATACCACGAACGGATGCCGGTGGAATACATTGTGCAGGCGCTGGTGGAAATGCCTGTGGAGCTCAGCGTTTTTTATTACCGTCATCCCAGGCAGCAAAAAGGAACCATCAGCGGTTTTATTCAGAAAGAACTGCTGGAAGTGTATGGCGATGGAACATCAACCCTATGGGAACTGATATTGCAGCATCCCCGTGCCCGGCTACGGCTGGAAGAAATGAGGCACCGGCACGAACACCGGCTTGACAGGGTATTGCCACGGGGCCAGCATTTTTATCTTTCGTATGCGGGCAATCACAACCGCGGCGCCCGGTTCATCAATCTTTATCACCTGGTGGATGAAAAACTGCTGCAGGTTTTTGATGACCTGAGCCATTATACCGATAAGTTTTATTACGGCCGCTATGATATCAAATGCAATTCGCTTGACGACCTGCGGGAGGGAAAGAATTTCCTGATACTTGAATTCAACGGCTGCGGCGCCGAACCCAATCATATTTACGATGCCGGCATCAGCATCTGGCAGGCTTACCGCGAAATTCTGAAACACTGGAAAGCGCTGTATGAAATAAGCAAACACAATCATGAAAACGGCACGCCTTACTGGTCGTTCAAAAAAGGCAGGGATTTTCTGAAACAATCAAGAAAGCATTTCCGGTTGCTGGAACAATATGACTGACCCTGTGCGAACAATGAACATGACGTTATTGTTAAACCAAAAAATTATTAGGGCTTTAAGCAACGGTTTCAGCGCCAATTTCGTTTTACATCATTATTATGGAAATAAAAACCGTATGATTAAAAAACTCTTTTTAACCCTTGCAGTTCTTTCTTCATTATGTGCAGCCGGCCAAAGCTATACCCCAATAGATGCGGGTTCGAAAGTGCGGTTTGTGATAAGGAACTTTGGCATCAATACGGGCGGCACATTTGAGGGCCTCAGCGGCGCCATCACTTTTGATCCCAACAACCTGGCCACTGCCAGCTTTGAAGTAAGCGTGGAAGCAAAAACAGTGGATACCGATATCGAAGCGAGAGACAACCACCTGCGCAAAGCCGAATATTTTGATGTGCAGAATTACCCCCGCCTGGTTTTTAAATCAACCAAAGTAACCAAAACTAATAAGCCCGAATATCTCTACATGTTTGGCACCCTTACCATCAAAGGTGTAACCAAAGAAGTTAAATTTCCATTTACCTGTACAGCCAAAGACGATGGCTGGCTTTTCGAAGGAGAGTTTGAACTGAACCGGAGAGATTTTGGAGTAGGAGGCAGAAGTTTTTCCCTTTCCGATGATCTTCGGGTGGAGCTTTCCGTTTTTGCCAAATAGAATTAATCTTTTCCGGTCTTTCGATAGTCTTTCTTCTTACAGGGTAGTTCGTACATTTGACCAATGCACCCGTTGGTCAAAATTTTTTTTGTCGGCATGCTGGTGAGCTTCTTAGGTTCGCTGCCGCTGGGCACACTGAATGTGGCAGCCATGCAAATTTCCGTTACCGATGGCATCAGGCCGGCGCTGTATTTTTCATTTGGTTCATTGCTGGTGGAAATATTTTATGTGCGCCTTTCGCTGGTGGCGATGGACTGGATAAGGATGCAGGAACGTATTTTTAAAATACTGGAATGGGTGACCCTGCTGATAGTGGTGGCGCTGTCGGTTTCCAGTTTTTATGCAGCACTGACTCCCTCGGTAAAAGAAAACATAATCCTGAGCAGTACACTGCACCGGTTCTGGCTGGGTATCATTATGAGTGCCGTGAATCCCGTGCAGATTCCCTTCTGGTTTGGATGGAGCACGGTTTTGTTTACAAAAAAAATTCTGCTGCCGAGAAACAATCAATACAACTCTTACATCGTGGGTATCGGGCTGGGTACCCTCGTGGGTAATTGTGTTTTTATTTTCGGTGGGCAGTTTGTTGCCGATAAGCTGAACAACAATAATAATATCATCAACTGGATTATCGGCGGCATATTTGCTATTACGGCCATTATCCAGTTGTGGAAAATTTTAACCAAAAAAGATGTGGCGCATAAAATAGAGCACCCCGAAGAAATGACCCATGGCATGGAAGAAAAAATTGAGAAGCTGGTGGAAGAAGCCGAAAAAACATTAACCAAACACTAAATAAATACGTATGGCAATAAAAGATGCTTTCATCGCAGAATTAAAACATGAGTCGTCGCTGACCAGGAAAATGCTGGAACGTGTGCCGCTGGAAAAAAAGGAATGGAGGCCGCATGAAAAATCCATGAGTCTTGGCAGGCTGGCCACACATATTGCGCAGGTACCGCACTGGGTTTCGGATATTATCCATATTCACGACTTTGATTTTGCCACCCGCTCATTCAAACCGGTTACGGCCGCTTCGCAGGATGAATTATTAAAAATTTTCCAGGAAACACTGGATACAGCCATTAATGATTTAGCAACAATGAGTGATGATGATTTTAATACCAAATGGACAGTGAGGGTAGGTGAGAAGCTGATGTCCAATTTGCCAAAAAAAGTTGCAATCCGCGGCTGGGCGCTTAGCCATATGATTCATCACCGGGGCCAGCTGTCGGTTTACCTGCGCCTGCTTGATGTGCCGGTACCCGGCATGTACGGACCCAGCGCCGATGAAAAATAAAAAAACGGCCCGGGTAAAAATTTCACCGCAGGCCGTTTCTTCCTTCACACTTTACTTACGAAACGCCTTCGAAACGGAAAGCGTATCGTAGCAATCGCGAAAATGGACAATTTTTCCTTCATCATTGAATTCATCAAACATGGCAAAAATGGAGGAGATGGGTTTTTTGCTCTTGCGGATGATGCCTTTGTAATGCCCAGTGGTTACCACCAGGTTGTTACCTGCTTCAAGAATATGCTCCGGCACCATTTCTTTAAACTCAACCAGGTTATTTAGTTTTTCAAAAAAGCCTTTTACATCATCCGGTCCGTGATAAATACCGGCAAACGGAATTTCCGGCTGGCCCATCACTTCCCAAATACAATCTTTGTGAAGCTGGGAAAGAATAAAAGAAATATCTCCCCGGTTAAATGCATCATACATCTGCTGTACTTTTTCGGCATGATGAACTAATACTTCCATAAAAAAAATTTTAAGATGATCAAATAATTTTTCCGACGGTTTTCAAAGGCCGGATGAAGAAAATTACCTTACGGAAAGCGCTGAAAAATCAATTAACCGTTGCTGCAACAATCTGCCCGAGGTGCGGAAACAGGGTGATTAAAAAATGGGTGGAGATTTTTCCGGGATAAAGGTAGTGTGTTTTGTAAGGGAGAGCTTTTGCAGGAGCCAATAATTTTTATGCACACCGGTATGAACGGACTTCTGTATTTTGAGGTTAATTCATGCATTTATGAATGATACAAAGCAACTTCACCGTACGCTGGGTCTTCAACTGGTGATTGTTTTTGTCGTTGCCAATATTCTCGGCTCCGGTGTGTATAAAAAAGTGGCACCGATGGCAGCCGAGCTTCATTCGCCGGGCTGGGTGCTTATTGCCTGGGTTGTTGGCGGCATTATCAGTTTGTTTGGTGCGCTGAGCTATGCCGAAGTGGCCGGGCTGCTGGCCGATACCGGCGGCGATTATGTGTATTATAAAAAAATATATAACCGGTTTTTTGCTTTCCAGTTTGGCTGGTCCACGTTTGCCATCATTCAAACTGCCGCCATTTCATCGCTGGCCTATGTTTTTGCCGAATCATTAAACAGCATTGTGCATTTACCGCCACTGTTGCAAAAATGGTCGGCTGTCAATTTGGAAGAGATTTTCTATCCCTTTAAAAATTTTAATGTAAAACTTACAGCCATATTGCTCATCATTTTACTTACATGGATTAACAGCAAAGGATTAAAAACCGGCGCCTGGCTGGGCACAGCCATCCTGCTGCTTGTATTTACCGGGCTTTTCACCATCATTATTTTCGGGCTCACCAGCAATGAAGCAAACCTCAACATGGCCTTTACATTAAAAACAACTAACCAGGAAACGGTTACTTTCAGCGCCATATTTACTTCTATGCTGGCGGCATTTTGGGCCTACCAGGGCTGGGCCTCGGTGGGTTTCATCGGCGGCGAAGCAAAAAATGCCAATAAAAATATTCCGAGAGGAATAGCCATCGGTGTTTTTATAGTAATTGCCATTTATCTTTTGGTTAATACGGCATACCTGTCATTACTGCCTGTAGACACACTGGAGCAGATACATAAATCTGAAACCCCGCGGATAGCGGCAGTGGAAGCGGTGAAAGTTTTCTGGGGCAGGAACGGTGAAATATTTATTGCTATTTTAATCCTGGTAACTACACTGGGCTGCAATCATGCCACCATCATCACCAGCTGCCGCATATATTATGCCATGGCAAAGGAGGGTTTGTTTTATAAAAAAGTGAGTGAGCTAAACAAACATGCCGTGCCGCACCATTCACTTTTGTTTCAATGTGTGTGGGCCTGTATCCTGGTCATGTCTGGCACATTCGATCAACTGACGGATATGATCATCTTTGCCGTCTTTGTATTTTATGGGGCCACAGCGCTTGGAGTTTTTATATTAAGAAAAAAAATGCCCGATACGCCGAGACCATACAAAGTGTGGGGCTACCCTGTTGTGCCGGCCATTGTGATATTATTTTCAGCCGGATTATTCATCAATACAATTGTCACCCGGCCAAGAGAAGCCGGCATCGGCCTGATACTGATGCTGACCGGTGTGCCGATGTGGTACTGGTTTAACAGTAAAAATTCAAAAGTCAATAGTCAAAAAAGTATATCATGAAGGGATAATCCCGGTGCGTTTTGAATTTTTACTTTTTATTTTTTAATTTAAAATCTGTAGCCCGTCGCCAGGGCTGGTATGAACCTTCCGCCTTCATCATCCATTCTGGAATTGTATTCTTTGGTAAGCTTGAGTGTGTAGCCGCCGGCTACCGATGGCGTAGTGAATAAATGTTTGCCAAAAACAAAATGATACCCCGCTTCGGCCATGGGTGTAAAGAAAAGACTGTTGAGGCTGGTTTTGCCTTCAAAGTTTTCGAAGGAAAATAAAACACGCAGCCCGATAAAGGGATTACTGCCCTTTGTACTGCTGCCAAAACTGTTTCTGAAACCAGCAAATAATCCGAAACCATTAAATCCGCCATACGCATCGGAAGGAGAAAATTGATAAGTAAGTCCAAGACTGAAACTGGTTTTATTACTGAAGTTTTCATACCGGCCGGTTATGATATTGCTTTTATATCCTTTGCCCATCGGTCGCATATATTCTCCGCCCAGTTCCCACGTGTTTTGTGCTGTGCAAGGAAAGGTTAAGGTTAAGGTTAAGGTTAAGGTTAAGAATAGATTTTTCAGAAGGGCTT
>CAZDUO010000008.1:12866-70013 GCA_964508655.1 uncultured Chitinophaga sp.
AAGGTTAAGGTTAAGGTTAAGGTTAAGGTTAAGAATAGATTTTTCAGAAGGGCTTTTTTCATGAGAGTAAAACGTATGCCCCGGCCGGATTATTTTCCGGCTCAACCAGGAAGAATATGCTTCAATTCAAAACCTGTAGCCCACTGCAAAGCGTGGGATAAAAAGTGGCCCCTCATGATCATCTTTAGACTCTTTATCATCACCCAGCGGCAGGTCGTAGCCAAATGCTGAAATGCTTAAACAGAAGAAATTAGTGAAATTTTTTTACGAAGAACTCAGTTAATAATCATTGGTTATTTCATTTCCTCCGCCCACTTATCCCTATCATCCGGCGCAAACTTCCACGGGGCAAAATTATTTTCCACGTTGCTGAACATGGCGTTCCATTCCTGCGGGGCATTGCTTTCCTCCATCACCAGCGAACGGCGGAGTTCGAGAATAATTTCAAGCGGTGAAATGCTTACCGGGCATTCCTCCACGCAGGCATGGCAGGTGGTGCAGGCACGCAATTCTTCCACGCTGATGTAGTCATGCAGTAGTTTTCTGCCATCATCAATATACTGACCGTTCCTGTTGATGTTTCTACCCACTTCTTCCAGCCTGTCTCGTGTATCCATAATTATTTTTCTTGGCGAGAGCAGCTTGCCGGTTTGATTGGCCGGGCAGGCGGCAGTGCAACGGCCGCATTCGGTACAGCTGTAGGCGTCAAGCAGGTTTCGCCAGCTTAAATCAAACACATCTTTGGCGCCGAAGTTTGCCGGTGGTGCAGCGTCGGCAGGCGCCAGTTCGGGTTGCATAGCATATAAAACTTCTTTCTGCACTGCGGGCATATTTTTCATTTCGCCGGGTGATTGCAGGCGGGCATAGTATGCATTTGGAAATGCAAACACAATGTGCAGGTGTTTTGAATAAGGCAGGTAATTGAGAAATGCATAAATACCGGCTATATGTAACCACCATGCGCCGCGTTCAAGGCCGATTAAGTTTGAGGTTGAGGCTGAGCTTAACGATGAGGAAAGTAACCCGCTTATAAGAAAGTCGCCGGTGTCGGAGTAATGCGGATGGTTTTGCAACTGAAGTGCCCTGTCGCTGCTGTTGAGAGTAAGGAAAAAAGTCATCAGCAGAATTTCGGTGATGAGAATATAGTTGGCATCGCTGCGGGGCCAGCCGTCGAGGTCGTGACTGATAAATCGTTTCAGCTTTATAACATTTCTGCGGATGAGAAAAACAGCGCAGGCAATGATGACCAGCACAGCCAGCACTTCAAACGCATTGATGAGAAAAGTATAAAAGCCACTCAATGGTTCAGCAAACAACCGGTGCGTACCGAATATTCCATCCAGCACTATCTCCAGCACTTCAATATTGATAATGATAAACCCGGCATATACAAAAAAATGCAGTACGGCCACCAGCGGGTTGCGAAACATTTTCTTTTGCCCGAAGGCCAGCAGCAGCACATTGCGCCAGCGCTGTTTTTTATTATCACTGAAATCTTCATCCCGGCCCAGCAAAATATTCCGGCGAATCTCCTTCACCTTTTTTGTAAAAAGCCAGATGGCAACAACGGACAGAATAACAAATAAAACCTGCTGAAGAATTTGCATGAGTAATCTGTTACATTTGCTAAATTAAAGGTTTTGTATGGTTTGATGGTTCGATTGTTTGATGGTTAAATTGCTGAATTGTTATGGCCCCTCAAAAAAAGTATATCCTTAGTAAAGAAGTAGCCGGAAAAAAGCTGCGCCGCATGGCATTTGAAATCTTTGAAAATAATTTTGATGAAAAGGAAATCATACTTGCCGGCATCAGCGAAAACGGCAGCGTGGTGGCCAGGGTAATTCAGAAAATACTCAGTGAAATTTCTTCGCTGAAAACGGAGCTTATCAGCATCAAACTTGATAAAAAGAAACCCGGCGAGGTTGTGCTGAGTAAAAAGATTGATTTCAATGATAAAGTAATTGTGGTGACAGATGATGTGAGCAACAGCGGCCGTACGCTGCTATATGCATTAAAGCCCTTTCTTGATTTTCATCCCAAAAAAATTCAAACCCTGGTGCTGGTGGAAAGAACGCATACCGGCTTTCCTGTCCACTCGGATTATGTGGGGCTTTCCGTGGCCACTACATTGCAGGAACACATTTACGTGGAGGTGGAAGGAGAGCAGATTTCAGGCGCCTGCCTGCAGTAACAAATAATTATTGATTCCTGATTTTTGATTATTAAAATTGAATGGCATTTACTTTAAGACGGCCCTTTGATAATTCAATAGCCGGTGCCGGAAATTTGAATGCGTTTAAAAAATCAAGCAACACTTTCACAGCTTTCCTGCTTGTTTTGATTTTACTGAAGTCAATGTCGGGAGCAAGATACCATTGCCGGTATCTCTTGATGTCCGTTCTGTTTACGGGAAAACCGGGATCTCCATCTTCCCATATATTTTCAAAACCGCCAAACATGCCTTCGGCGCCATAGCCTGCAGCAACATTCAGCCAGGCGGGCAAATTGCTTTCGGGAAAAAATGATTTCAGGTTGGCGCTGAGCCAGTAGGTCTGGCCGTTGTAGTCTTTCAGCATCCGCTCCGCCCAGTTGCCCCCAAACAAATCATCAGAGCGGTCATTCAGTTGCGGGTCGCTATAATTTTTTTTATGAAATGAAAATTTGAACTGGATGCGCTGTTCTTCCCATACAAGTTGCTGGCCGATGAACAGGCCCGAACCAAAAAGATTGGCTCCCATATCGGCCCAGCTCCATCCCCATTTTTCGGTAAAGCCGTCGAGTATTTCAATGACGGAGAGATATACCGTACCGCTCAATCCGCCGATAAGAGTTGCTTTACTGTTATTGAGCCCGGCCCATTGCCACATGGCGGTGGTGGCACGTCCCGTGTTGTATGCTGCCCATGCATGGCCCGCTTTATCCATTTGCAGCCATTCCCTGCTGTCGTTGAAAGTATGGAAGGAAGTACGGGGATAATTTTTATACCAGGTGTTATTGAAAATAACCAGCGAAGTGCCGTAGCCGGCTACATTAACTGCGGTGATGAGGGGAACTCTTTTTTTATGTATGAGTTTTTGCTGATGCAATGCGGCAGCAGAGTCTTGTGCATAAGCGGAAGAATGTATGAGCAGGAGACAAAAAAAGCTGAACAGAATTACTGCACTCAAACGGAGCGTCGCAAGGGACGCTGAGCTTTGCACAGGAGCTGACTTCATAAAACAAAAATACATCTCATTGGTTGAACCGGTTAATAAAGACAAAAATCAATAACTTTCCGGCACAAAAACCGACAATACATGGAAGCAGTGATAGAACAAAAAGCAGCCAGCTGGCTGACCGGGAATTTTGACGAAGCAACGAAGACAGCGTTGAAAAAATTACAGGAAGAAAACCCCAGGGAACTGGCCGATGCTTTTTACCGCAATCTCGAATTTGGCACGGGCGGGCTGCGGGGCATCATGGGTGTGGGCACCAACCGCATGAACAAATACACGGTGGGCATGGCCACGCAGGGCTTTGCCAATTACCTGTTGAAGACTTATCCCGGCGGACCGGTTCGTGTGGCCATTGCACATGACTGCCGGAACAACAGCCGCTTTTTTGCTGAAACCACTGCGAATGTTTTTGCCGCCAACGGCATAAAAGTTTTTTTGTTTGAAAGCCTGCGCCCCACGCCGGAACTTTCTTTTGCCATTCGCCATCTCGGTTGCCAGGGAGGCGTGGTGTGTACTGCATCGCACAACCCGAAAGAGTACAACGGTTATAAAGCGTACTGGAACGACGGCGGGCAACTGGTGCCGCCGCATGATAAAAATGTGATTAGGGAAGTGGAGAAAATCGCTTCGGTGGATGATGTAAAATGGAGCGGCGGCGAAGCCAACATCAGCATTATAGGAAAAGATATTGATGAAGCATACATTGAAATGGTGAAAAGCCTGAGTGTGTACCCGGAGGTGATTGAGAAACAGAACGACCTGAAGATTGTTTATACACCGATACACGGTACCGGCATCACCCTGGTGCCCAAAGTGCTGAAGCGGTTCGGCTTTACCAATATACACATCGTGGAAGAGCAAAGTAATGTGAGCGGTGATTTTCCCACGGTGGTTTATCCCAACCCTGAAGAAAGCGAAGCGATGAGCATTGGACTGAAGAAAGCAAAAGAACTGGATGCCGATATTCTGCTTGGCACCGACCCCGACAGCGACCGGGTTGGAATAGGCGTGAAAGATCATAAAGGCAACTGGGTGCTGGTAAATGGCAACCAGACAGCCGTGCTTGCTTTCAACTACATGATTGAGGCAAGAAAGGCCAAAGGCCTTGCCCGGACCAATGATATGGTGGTGAAAACAATTGTGACCACTGATGTGATTGATGAAATTGCCCGGCAGAATAATATCCATTGTTACAATGTGCTCACCGGCTTCAAATGGATTGCGGAACTGATACGGGAAAAAGAAGGAAAAGAAAATTATGTAGTAGGCGGTGAGGAAAGCTATGGCCTGATGATTGGCGACAAAGTGAGGGATAAAGATGCTATCAGCGCTGTGGCGCTGCTGTGCGAAATGGCGGCTTATGAAAAAAACAAAGGCCGGAGTTTGTTTGAAAAACTGATTGACCTGTATGTGCAGTATGGTTTTTATAAAGAACACCTGATCTCCATAACCAAAAAAGGAATGGACGGCCAGCAGCAAATTGCCGAAATGATGGCCGGCTACCGCAACAACCCTCCCAATTCAATCGCCGGCTCCGATGTGGTGCAACTGCTCGACTATGAAACAAGAAAAGGTAAAAACCTGATGACGGGAGAGGAGTGGGAGATAAAACTTCCCAAATCGAATGTACTGCAGTTTATACTGGCCGACGGAAGCAAGATAAGCGCCAGACCCAGCGGCACAGAACCGAAGATTAAGTTTTACTTCAGTGTGCATACAAAGCTGTCAACTTCTTCTGATTTTGATACAATAAACAGTAAATTGGAACAGCAAACAGAGCGTATTATTTCAGATATGAATCTAAAATAATTTTTTATGTCTGAACGCACACGGATTATGATCGTCTTGCTGTCTGTTGTGTGTTTTAATGTCATTGACCAGTTGCTGCTGCGGAGCCGGCGTGGCATTACCGATACTTCATTTTACTTTTCCCTTGTGGTTGCATTGATTGTTTATGCCTTGCTGGTAATTTTTTTCAGAAGAAAAAAGAAGTCGGATTTTTATTCCTGAAAAAAAATAATGACCGTTCCAGGATTCTCCCTATAGTATCATCAGGATCTTTTCTTCTCCGGCAATGCAAAGGCCACATACGCATCGCCGGATTTTGTTTTCAGCTTGCCACCGCCGCAGGCTATCACGATGTATTGTTTGCCGTTTAACTCATAAACAGCAGGGGTGGCAAAAGCGGGTGCAGGCAAATCGTATTCCCATAAAATTTTGCCGGTAAGTTTATTGTAAGCCCTGAACTTTCCATCTCTTGCGGCTGCAATGAACAGCAGACCGCCGGCTGTCACCACCGGGCCGCCGTAGTTTTCAGTGCCGGTTGGCGGAATGCCTTTTGCTTTCAGTTCCGGGTATTCACCCAGCGGATTTTTCCAGACCAGTTCACCTGTATTAAGATCTATTGCATTAAGAGTGCCCCATGGGGGCGACAATGCCGGATAACCTTCTTTGGTTAAAAATTTATTGTAGCCTGTAGAAGTATAGGGCATCCTGTGATAAGGATTTTCTTTTTCCGGCGGGCCGGTAAATTTTTTCTTTTGTTCGCTGGTAAGATTGAGCACAAAAGAAGCAATCGCTTTTTTCTCGGCTTCGTTCAATTGATTGTTGGCCGGCATCATTCTGCGGCCGGTGGTAACAAGCTGAATAAACTGCTCCCCGGAATATTTTTTTTCAGATTCAACCAATGGCGGATTATTTCCGCTGCCCTGCATCTGCTCGCCGTGGCAGGTCATGCAGGCCTTCTTGTACAAGCGTTGGCCGGCGTCAAAATTGGTTTCAGCTTTTACCGGTTTATCTTTTACATCCACCATAGTAAGCACCCAGGGCATTTCATTGGCGTTTATATAAAGAATTCCTGTTTCCGGGTCAAAAGCAGGGCCGCCCCATTCGGCGCCGCCATCAAAGCCGGGAAAGATAACCGTCCCCTGCATTGAAGGCGGATTAAACATGTGCCCGGTTTTATAAGAAGCCAGTTTTGCTTTTATATCCTGGTAAGATGAATCGGGAACAAGAGTGTTTAAATCATTTTCCGTCATCTGCTGCCGAACAAATGGTTTGGGAAATGTGGGATAAGGCTGAGTGGAGGAAAGTTTTTCTCCGGTTAAGCCGGTTTCCACCGGTACCGGTCTTTCCTCAATTGGATAAACTGGTTTCCCCGTTGTTCTTTCAAATAAAAAAATAAAGCCCGACTTGGTGGGCTGTGCAATTGCTTCCATGTTCCTGCCGTCTTTTTTTATTGTAACCAATGCTGGCGGTGTAGGCACATCCCGGTCCCACACGTCGTGGTGTACGGTTTGAAAATGCCAGATTCTTTTACCGGTGTTCGCATCCAGGGCAATCACACAATTGGCAAAAAGATTATTACCGGTTCTTTTGCCGCCATAAAAATCATAGGAAGCAGAACCGGTAGGTGCAAACAAAATTCCTTTTTCTTCATCGAGGCTAAACCCTGACCAGCAATTGGCGCCGCCGATATTTTTCCATGCATCCTTATCATCCCATGTTTCATAACCCACTTCGCCCGGCTGAGGAATTGTGTGAAATATCCAGCGCAGCCTGCCTGTGCGCACATCATAAGCCCGGATATGCCCCGGCGCTGCTGCGGCGGCTTCATCCACTCTTGAACCGAGAATATAAAGGTCTTTGTAAATAATGCCGGGGGATGTAGCGGTGATGAACATAGCCTGCACTTCACGGCCGAGGTCGTTGTGCAGGTCAACCAGGCCGCTGTCGCCAAAGTTTTTTACCAGTTGCCCGGTAGTGGCATTAATACAATGCAGGTAGGAACCGGCTACAAAGAAAATCCGCTTGTCAGCTTTACCATCCGTCCAGTACGTAACGCCGCGGTTATTGTTCAGGATAAAATGATAAAACTCCCTGTTGCGGAAAACTGAATCCGGATTAAACTCCCAGATTTTTCTGCCCGTGCCTGCATGCAAAGCAAACAACCGAAGGGTGGGGGAGGTGACGTACATCACCGTATCAATGATGATGGGGTTGCATTGTATCTGCGAAAACTTTGCCGTGTCTGCATCGCCGGTATTGAAAATCCAGGCTGGCTGCAACCGGCTTACATTACTGGTATCAATTTGCGTTAATGAAGAGTAATGAATATTTTCTTTGCAGCCGTGATAAACCTCCCAGGTAGAATATTTTTTTTCTGACAAAGTGCAGGCAGCCAGCAGCAAAACGAGAATTGAAACTCTGAAAATTTTCAACTTTTATGACTTTTTACTTTTTACTTTATCCCTTCAATTACCCACGCCTGCAACGGACTTTTCAATGGCTGGTCCCCGAATTTTTCTGCCAGCACCCGTTGTACATGTTCTTCAATCGGCTTTACCAGCGCCGGATCTCTTTCACAGATAGAAAGATAAATGGGATTACCTTCCACCATACCGGTAGCCAGGTCAGCGGCGGAAGCACTGATTCCTTCTTTTTTTACCAGCGTTACTTTTACATCACTGAATCCGGCGCTGCCGGTAAGAGTTTTCAATTCTTTTTCTTCAAACATTGAAAACGGAATGTTGTAAAATACCGGCGGGTTGCCTTCAAAATAACTTTCTATAATCTTCCGGCCTTCGTGAATGGCAGGATTGTTTTCTACTTTATCCCATGTATTATAAATCAGCTTACCGCCTGGCCGCAATACACGGTAAGCTTCACTCAATCCTTTTTCCTTATCAGGAAAAAACATCACGCCAAACTGGATTACTATCAAATCAAAAGAGTTGTCGGCAAAAGGAAGTTCAAGTGCATCAGCTGTCATCCACTTAATGTGATTACCGGTCACTATCTTCCTGGCCGTTTCAATCATGTCCGGGTTTAAGTCGGTGGCGGTAAGGGAATCATGCTTTAGCGATTTTGCCAAGTGAGCTGTCACCCGCCCGGTGCCGCAGGCTATCTCCAGTATGTCATTGTATTTATTATCCTGCAGCCGTGCAACAAGGTCGAGTGCATAAGGCTCAAATAAAAATGGACCGAGATAACGTTCATAATTGGCGGGAATGCTTCCTGCAAAAGAAACGGTTTGTTCCATGGTTTGCTGGTTTAAAAAGATTAAGAGATTTAAGGAGTTTAACAGGTTTCAGAGGTTTTAAGCACAATTAACCATTGTACTTTTTAAACCATTTAAACCCCTGGAAACTTTTGAACTTATTAGTCAGTCAACCACCTTCTCCGTAATCTTCCCTGATTTTTTGTTTTTCAAAATCACTTTTTTAGCACCGTAGTGCGTTACTTCTTCTTTCACTAAAAAGTTTTCTGCATCGTAGTCTGTCAAATGACTTTCCTTCTTCACACCGGTTTTACCTCTCCAGGTATCGAGTTTCACCGGTTCCCATTGCTTTGAACTGGCAGAACGATAAGCTGCATCCAGGATACAGTTCACCACGTAGCCATCATAAAAACTTTCCTTTGGATGTTTACCCTGCTCCATCGAATTGAACATATCCATGAACATATGGTTATAGCCAAGCTCGTTCAGTTCATCGCCTACAGGAAAGAGCCATCCCGTGTTGCTTTCTGCTTTTTCAGCCACATAATCCGCTCCTTTGCCGGTAGTGAAAATTTCAAATCCTGTTCGCAAAAAACTGTTTATCCAGATGGTTCCTTCGGTTCCCATTACTTCATCACGCAGATCGAGCCCGCCGCGGAAGGTCCAGCTTACTTCAAACTGGCCAATGGCACCGTTCTCATATTTTACCAAACCGATGGCATGGTCTTCCGCTTCAATCGGTTTTACCTGTGTGTCGGCCCAGCACATTACTTCCACTGGCCGTATATCTTTCCCGATATAGCTTCTTGTTATTTCCACGCAATGACAGCCGAGGTCGAGAATACATCCGCCTCCTGCCTGTTCCATGTCCCAGAACCAGTCGCTGTGCGGGCCGGGATGTGTTTCCCTCGATTTGGCCCACAATATTCTGCCCAAGGCTCCTTTCTTTACACTCTCATAGGCTTTTAAAAATTTGGGAGTATAAACAAGGTCTTCAAGATAACCATTGAAGATGCCGGCTGTCTCCACTGCTTCCAGCATCCGTTTGGCTTCATCACCGTTGCGGCCAAGCGGTTTGGTAGTGATGACAGCTTTTTTGTGTTTGCAGCAAAGCATTACAGCAGGCTCGTGCAGGTTGTTGGGCAGCGAAATGCAAACCACATCCACATCCGGATGCGCTATGGCCTCTTCCATATTTGTTGTCCAGTGTTCGCAATTGTAATCTTTCGAAAATTTTTTTGCCGATTCTTCGCGGCGGGAGTACACACTGACTATTTTGTCTTTGCTGCGATAGCCCTGCAGCGAATCAGCATAAAACCTGCCGATAAATCCGGAGCCAAGCATGGCGATACGTTTCATAGTCGTTTTATTTATTAGTTTGTTTTTACTTCATTTTCCCAGCCGGTTTCTTTCAGCGCCGGGTCTTTTTCTTTTTTAAGAAAATCGCCACCCGCTGAAGCGCCAGTAGTTTCCGATTTCAGCAAAGCATCATCAGGCACCATCTGCACCGGCTGCCGCCACGAGACCGAATCATCGTTGTAGGCGGGGTTGGAAAGCGAATTGTAGCACGAAATAATCGACCAGCGTGGTTTGTCACTCAAATTTGCTTCGCTGCGGTGCAGCAGATTGCTATGAAAAAACAGGGCATCACCGGGTTGCAGCTCCACATACACTTGTTCCATTGTTTCCAGGCAATGGTTTACCATCACCGTATCGGCGCCCACCTGCTCGCCGGCAAAACCATGATTTACCCTGCCCAGTTTATGCGAGCCTTTGATTACCTGCAGGCAACCGTTTTCTTTTGATGCTTCAGTCAGCGCAATCATTACACTTACCAGCTGGTCGGGAAACAGGAATTGGTTTTTGTACCAGTAGCCATAATCCTGGTGCCATTCCCAGGCGCCGCCCACCCGCGGTTCTTTTTGCATCAGCTTGGTATGAAAATGACAAACAGGGCTTTCACTGTCGAGTAGCCGGGCAACTGATTTTACCATCCTTTCGCTGCGCAGCATCAGGCTGTATATGTCATTGCCGGGAGTAAACCAGAGTGTGAGCTTTGTTTTGCGGCCGCTCTGGTCGTTCAGGTCAAGTGCATTTTCTTTCATCACAACATCACCAACAGCCAGCCCGTACAGTTTATCAATCTCTTCGTGACTGAAAAATTTATCCCGGATAACATAGCCGTCCCGGCGAAAAGCATTTACTTCCGCATCGGAGAGCACATAATTCATAGGCAGCAATTTTTTTTGAAAAGTACGAAAGAATATTGAACGAGGAGCAAGGGAAGAGAATATAGAACAAGGAATGAAGAAGGATGAAGGAATGAGCAGAGTTCCGACTTCTGACTTCCGGCTTCTGACTTCAGCATCCTCCACCTTTTTTTCTCCTTTTCTCTTTTAAACTCTTCGCCCTAAATTGCACCCCGATTATGCGACCGACAGAAGATACTTACCGCCACAAAGGACTGCGCAAAAAACTGGTGGATGGCATTCGCAGCAAGGGCATAACGGATGAAAAAATACTGGACGCTATCAATAAAATTCCCCGGCATTTTTTTCTCGACTCGGCATTTGATGATGTGGCTTACGAAGACCGTGCCTTTCCCATTGGCGAAGGACAAACTATATCGCAACCTTACACTGTGGCTTACCAGACGCAGCTTTTACAGATTAAGCCATTTGAAAAAGTGCTGGAGATAGGAACCGGCAGCGGCTACCAGGCCTGTGTGCTGGCCGAGCTGGGGGTGCAGGTTTTTACCATCGAACGGCAAAAAAAATTATTTGACAGCAACAAAGAATTTTACTACCTGAAAAGATATCCTGGTATAAAATTTTTTTATGGCGACGGGTATGATGGCCTTCCCACCTTTGCCCCATTTGACAAAATACTCATCACGGCCGCCGCTCCTGAAATTCCGCCAAAGCTTATTGAGCAGTTAAAGCCCGGCGGCATGCTGGTGCTGCCGCTTGGCGCCGGCGAAGTGCAGCAGATGCGCCGCATTACCAAACTGGAAAGCAACGCTATTAAAGAAGAAGTGTTTGACCATTTTTCTTTTGTGCCGATGGTGGAGGGGAAGAAGTAAGGACGGAGGTCGGAGGACAGAACACAGGATTCGGGATTCAGTAGTCAGAAGACTAACTCCGACATCAGACATCAGACTTCAGACTTCAGACATCAGATATCCGGTTTCTAAAATTTCACTTTCGGCGGTTCTTCCATCATCTCTCTACTGGCCACACCCAAATCAAACATCACTGCCCGGCGAAAACCAAAATTAATTGCAAGCAGGTTTGAAGGAAAAGTTTCCACAGCATTGTTATATTTCATTGTGGCGCTGTTAAAATAATTGCGTGTAGCAGCCAGGCGGTTTTCAATTTCATCCAGCTTCTGCTGCAGCTGAAGAAAATTCTGATTGGCTTTCAAATCAGGATATGCTTCCAGTTGCACATGCAGGCCCTGCAGAGCAGCGGATAGTTTTTTTTCGGCTTCAATTTTATCATCAATGGTTTTGGCGGCAGCGGCAGCCGACCGGGCTTCGGTTACTTTTGTCAGTGTTTCTCTTTCATGTCCTGCATATCCTTTCACCGTTTCCACCAGTTGCGGCACCAGGTCGTGGCGCAGGCGAAGCTGCACATCCATATCGGCAAAGGCCGTTTCCCTCCTGTTGCGCAAGCTCACCAACCGGTTGAAAAGAATGACGGTCCAGGTGACAAGCATGCCGAGAACAACAAGAAAAATGATAAATCCCATGGTCTTATTTTGAAATGAAATTAATAAAATTCATTTCACCACGGGAGTAATTATTTCCTGGTGTTTTGTTCAATGTCTATTAAAACTTTAATTATTCCGGCCTGGGCCAGCATACCAATCACAATTAATAAGGCTGCATACATATAAAGCAGAATTACAACTGCTGACATACCGCCAGAACCACCATACCGGCTGGATGCGGCTGAAGCCAGGCCGATGCCGGCAATTAAAATGAGTCCGCCGGTAACCCATCCGATAATAGCGATGATGCCGGCGAGCTTTTTCAGGTAATCATATTTATCCGGCTTTGCATTGCCGCCGGGTTGTTGCGGGTTGGGAGAAATTCCCAGGGCTTCGTTGATGTCGTTGCTCATAAGCTTAATTTTTTGATTGTTTCTGGTATAAGTAAATAAAGAACACCAGTAAACCGATGTTAGATAAAAGATAAAGTGGCCTGATAAGCCGGGCAAGTGATTCATTATATTCCAAAGCACGGAAATCTACTAATTGCCAGTACAGGCTCGCCAGTGTGTCGAGCGCCATGGCAATAATGGCAACAAGTGTAACTGTTTTCATTTGCAGTTGGTTTTAGGTTAAAAATAAACTTGTCATATCCCATAAAATACAGGACTGGATGTTGCAGATAAAAAGAATGGTGTGCATACATTAATGAGAAGAATGCACGATGGGAATATTCACTGTTTTCAGTGGCCCTATGCCGGTAATATCCATCACGGTTCGCTCGGTGAACCACTCGAAGTGCGGTTGTTGAGCCGGTATGATTATAAAGCTTCCGGGCCCGTACACTTTAGCCACGGCAGTAGAATCGGGGTCGCTGCTAAACGCCAGGTTGAATGACCCGGATATAACCGTAATATTCAAATCACCCGGGTGGGTATGAGGGTTTGATTTATAACCTGACGGAAAGATGGCCCTTTCCACAAACAACCCGGGCAGTTCCCGGCGACTTACAAGAAAAATATTTCGCCGGCCGTTGGCCAGTAAAGTGTCGGGTGATTCGGGTATGATCAGTGGTGCTGAAGCTGAGGTAGTGTTTGTATCGGCCATGCCGGCAGATTCTTTTTGATTGCAGGAAAGCATCAAAACCCCTGCAATCACTATTACCGGAAAGAATTGATGTTTCATAATAAACAGTTGAGGTGAGTAAATAAAGAACTGAAGTAAAACGGTTGGCTTCTTAAAATTACTGATATTTCTTTCCGGTTGTAATGATTCTTATCAACTTTATTGAATTGCCTGTTTTTTATTACTTTCCCGGAATATTTAAAACAACCATGAGAATTGCACCCTTCCTTGTTTCGGCAATCATTACCGGCGGGTTGATTTTTGTTCTGGATAAAAAATGGGGCAGCATTCCCCCGATGGGCAAGTTCCTGAGCCCTCAATTTGGTGTTTGGCAAAACGCCGAACCTGCCGACCAGGATTTTAATGCAGAAATAAAACTCGATGGCCTGAAAGGAAAAGCCGAAGTGTTTATTGACCACAGGCTGGTGCCCCATGTATTTGCCGGTGATGATGGTGATGCCTGCTTTGTACAGGGGTGGCTGCATGCAAAATTCAGGCTCTGGCAAATGGAGTTTCAAACCCACGCTGCAGCTGGCAGGGTAAGTGAAATTATCGGGGAGAGGGCAATTAATTACGACCGGGCCAAGCGAAGGCTGGGAATGCTGTATGCCGCTGAAAATTTGCTGAAAGAAGTGGAAGCAAATCCATTGACAAAATCGGCCGTAGATAATTATACGGCCGGGGTAAATGCCTATATCAGTACTTTAAAAGAAAGCCAGCTGCCGATAGAATACAAGCTTCTCGCTTACAAACCCGAACCGTGGACTAATTTGAAAACAGCTTTGTTTATAAAACAAATGACCGAAACGCTGGCCGGTTCAGTTGATGACCTGCCCCTCAGCAATGCACGCAGTTTTTTCAGCGATGAAGAATTGAAGGTTCTTTTTCCCCAAATACCCGATTCGTTGAGCCCCATTGTGCCGGGAGGAACTGTTTTCCCCACGCCATCGATAGTGCCTGTAAAACCGGCAACAGCAGATTCGGTTTACCTGGAAAAAAAAGATACGGTTCACTATGCTGATTTGTACAGGCCCAATGCTGACAACGGAAGCAATAACTGGGCTGTGGCAGGCCGTAAAACGCATAGCGGTGCCCCCATCCTTTGCAACGATCCTCATCTTGAATTATCGCTGCCTTCTATCTGGTACGAAATGCAGATGAGCACCCCCACCATGAATGCTTACGGCGTAAGTTTTCCCGGCATTCCCGGCATTGTCATTGGCTTTAACGACAGCATTGCCTTCGGCTTTACCAATTCGCAGCGTGATGTGCGGGATTATTATGAAATCCGGTTCAAAGACGACAGTAAAAAGCAGTACTGGTTTGACAGTGCGTGGAAGGACAGCCGCATAAAAATTGATACAATTAAGGTGAGGGGTAAAGCCCCCATTTATGACACGATTGCTTACACCGTTTTTGGCCCGGTGATGTATGATAAAAGTTTTCCGGCTGATACCAATTCTTTAAAAGAAAAAAATCTTGCTGTACGATGGGCGGCGCATGATGCTTCCAACGAGCTGCTGATGTGGTACTATCTGGACCGGGCAAAAAACTATGAGGACTATTATCATGCCATCCAGCACTTCACCTGCCCGGCGCAGAATATGATTTTTGCTTCGGCAAAAGGTGATATTGCCATCTGGCAGCAGGGCCGTTTGCCAGCCTTGTGGGAGCGGCAGGGTATATATATCATGCCCGGCTTCGACAGCAGCTATATGTGGCAGGGCTTTATTCCAAGAGACGAAAATCCGCATGCAATAAACCCTGAAAGAGGATTTGTAAGCAGCGCCAACCAGCGGCCGGCCGACAGCGCTTACCCGTATTTTATTCCCGGCACTTACGATCTGTACCGCGGCTACACCATCAATAAAAAACTCAGCGAAATGCAGGGTGTGACAGTGGAGGACATGATGAACCTTCAGCGGGAAAACTTCAATGCCCCGGCTTCCATGCTGCGGCCCCTGCTTATAAAATACATTGAGGAAAGCCGCCTGGGTGAAGATGAAAAGAAAATGCTGGAACTGGTAACAAACTGGAATCTGATAAATGATTTTAATGAAAAAGGTGCAACGGTTTATCAAACCTGGTTCGACAGCCTTGAAGCTTTTATTTGGAATGATGAATTTGCCAATGTCCCCGGCATTTTGCCGTCGGAGAGAACACTGGTGGAAGCCCTGCTCCGCGACAGTGCCTTTAAATATGTTGACAATATTTCCACGCCGCAAAAAGAAACCATTGCCGATGCAGTAACTGTGGCTTTGCAGCGGGCAGTACCGGAACTGGTAAAAATGGAAAAAGAAAACAAGCTGGAGTGGGGTAAATTCAAAAACACAACTATTTACCATTTGATGCGCAATGCCGTAATGCCCTTTGCAAGAACCGGCCTGCCGATTGGCGGGGGAAAACACATTGTAAATGCCACACAGCACAGCCACGGCCCCAGTTGGAGAATGATTGTTCATATGACGGATAAAATAGAAGCCTACGCTGTGTATCCCGGCGGGCAGAGCGGAAACCCCGGCAGCCGGTACTACGATTCATTTGTGGACCATTGGGCCGCCGGAAAATATTACAATCTTTGGTTTATGCACAATGGGGATAAAGCAGACGCAGGAGTGAAGTGGAAAATGACTTTTGAATAATGACGAAATAAAAATATGACTGATTGTCTTATCATAAGAATTACAAATAATATCCTGAGCCTGCCAGTAAATTAATGTTATGAAATTTTTTACCGCCACAGTTTTAACTGCTCTCCTAAGTTTTGTTGCCGGAATTTATGTTCCGTTCTGGTGGTTTTTTGCCGTCGTTTCGTTTTTAGTGGCCGTGCTCGTTCATCAGAAAGGGGCTAAAGCTTTTTTTTCAGGCTTCCTTGGTCTATTTATTCTGTGGGGTGTGCTGGCCTTCTGGATTGACGTAAAGAATGAAGGAATTCTTTCATCAAAAATTGCCGGGCTTTTGCCGCTTGGCGGCTCATCGTTTTTATTAATTATAGTGACAGGCATTGCAGGTGGACTGGTGGCCGGTTTTGCCGCCACGAGTGGCAGCTACCTGAGAACTTCAAAATTGAAATCATCATGACAATAGCTGTTCACATAATCTTGCAAACTAAAAACCGGGAACTATTCGTTTTTACAACGGGACTATGAAAATATATTTCTTTTACCTGCTGTTTTTCATGACACCCGCTTGGGCGTTTTCGCAAAGAATATCGGGTGTGGTCAGGGACGATAAGGGAAATGCCCTGCCCAATGCATCCATACTTATCAAAGGCAGAACCGGCGGCACTGCCTGCAACAGCGAAGGAAATTATTTCCTTAATCTATCACCCGGCAGCTACACACTCATTGCCCAGCACGTAGGTTATAAACGAGATGTGAGAAACATCACTGTGACCGATGCGGACATCACGCTTGACTTCCAACTCAGCCTTGTTGACTTTACCATGCAGGAGGTGATAGTCCGCTCCGGGCAGAATCCTGCCAATGAAATTATCCGCAATGCCATCCGCATGCGGCCCATTTACCAGGAGCAACTGAAAGAATTTACCTGCGAAGTGTATACCAAAGGGCAGCTGCGCCTGCGTGATTACCCCAAAAAAATTATGGGACAAAAAGTGGATTTTGAAGACGGCGATACCACGAAGAACCGGATTATTTATTTATCGGAAACCATTTCCACCTACTCACTGCAAAAGCCGGATAAGAGGAAAGTAGAAGTGCATTCTTCAAGGGTGAGCGGCAACAGCGACAGCTACGGGCTGGCCGCCCCACAGTTTTATTCGCTCTATGATAATAATATCCGCATCGGCAACAACCTGAACCCGCGGGGGTTTATTTCACCCATTTCGGATAATGCACTCAGTTTTTACAAGTATAAATATGAAGGCGCTTTTTTTGAAGACGGCCGGCAGATACACAACATCAAAGTAACTCCAAAAAGAAAATTTGAGCCGTTGTTCTCAGGTCATATCAATATTACCGACAATGACTGGCGCATTCATTCGGTAAAGCTGGAACTGCTCAGGGAATCACAAATGGAGTTTCTTGATACGCTGCGGCTGGAGCAAATCTATGTTCCATACAGCGACAGCCTGTGGGTCATCCACAACCAGGTGATTTACCCGGCCATAAAAATTTTCGGCATAGACGCTTATGGAAGTTTTGTAAATGTGTATTCAAAATTTGATCCGCAGCCTGCATTCAGGAAAAAGTATTTTGATAATACGGTTTTGAAATATACCGACAGCGCCAACCGTAAAACTGAAAGTTTTTGGGATGATGCCCGGCCCATGAAGCTGCTGGATGAAGAAATAAGGGATTACAGGAAAAAAGACAGCCTGGAGCAGGTGAGCAAGAATCCCACTTATCTTGATTCGGTGGACCGGAAACGAAATAAACTGACAGTGGCAGGCGTGCTGCTCTTTGGCGAATCATTCAGCCGGGAAAAGAAGAGAGAAACGTATAGTTTCCGATCGCTGACCGAGCAGCTCAGTTTTAATATCGTAGAAGGGCTGGTGATAAACATGGGCGGCACATACACTAAAAGATTAGATACTACTGTGGGCAGAAGAAGGCTGAACATTTCGCCTGCGCTGCGTTATGGTTTCAGCAATAAGCATTTCAATGCATGGGTAAATGCTTCTTATGTATTCGGGAAAAAATATGTATCGTCACTTGAGCTTTCCGGCGGAAAACGTGTTTTCCAGTTCAACAACAGCAGCCCTATCAGTGTCCGCAGCAACACCATCGCTTCGCTGCTGGGACGAAGAAATCTGCTGAAACTATACGAAGCATGGTACCTGCAGGGTTCTTTTTCAAAAGGTATCGGCGAAGGATTTACCTGGAGCGCCGGGTTTGAATTTCAAAACAGGAGGCCGCTTGAAAACACTACTGACTTTTCATTTGCCGGAAGAAAAGTAAGAGACTACACGCCCAATTATCCCACCGAACTGATGAATGATAACATTCAGCGTCACCAGGCCTTCATTCTGAATTTTGGTATTACCTGGCAACCGGGCGCAAGGTATATTGAACTGCCCGGCCAGAAAATAAATATTGGCACCAAATGGCCTACAATGACGCTTGGTTATACCCGCTCTTTCGATGAGTTTACCGGCAGCGATGTGGACTACAGCAAATGGCGCTTTTCTCTCACCGATATTGTGAGTTTGAAATTGCTTGGCTTATTTAACTATCGCATCGGCATGGGTGGTTTCATCGGTAACCAGAAAGTGCAGGTGCCCGATTTCCAGCATTTCAACGGAAATATTTCGCGGCTGGCCACACCTTACCTGAACAGTTTCCAGATACTCCCGATTTATCAATTCAGCAATACGTCTAAATATTATGCCCTGGCTCATGTGGAGCATCACTTCAATGGATTTCTTACCAATAAAATCCCCGGCTTCCGCCGGCTGAACTGGTACCTGGTAAGCGGCGCCAATATGTTTCACTTCAATCGCACCGATTACCTGGAGTTTTTTGTGGGGCTGGAAAACCTGCTGAAATTTCCCGGTATCAATTTCCGGTTTGATTATTACTGGTCGTACAAAGACGGAAAGAAATTTGATAACAATTTCCGCATCGGCCTGGTAAGGGATATTGGAAACAGATAAAAATTTTTCTTAGAACAACCTGGTATCATTTCAGTGTTTCGCTATGTTTTAGTGGATTTGTAATTAGACATAACTTAACCTGAATTTTCCATGGGCAATTCTGCAACACCGGGTTTTTATTTACTGCCGCCGTGTTTATCTTTGCACTGCTTTAGAATTTTGCCCAACCTGCAATTGGGGTTCTGTAAGCCGGAATTAAAATTCAAACAGCATGGCAGCACTTCACAACCGCATCTCCCGCCGGGAGCTGAAAGAACGCATTAAAAACGACCCTACACCACGAACTACCATTTCGTTTTACTGTTATTTTAAAATTGACGGGCCGCAGCTATTCAGAAATGAATTGTACCGACGCCTGAAACCCATGGGTGTCCTGGGCCGCATTTACGTTGCGCATGAAGGCATCAATGCACAAATCAGTGTGCCTTCGGCAAATTTTGAAGCGTTCAAATCTCATCTCTACTCCATTGAGCCGCTCGATGGGTTGCGGCTGAATTTGGCCGTGGATGACGATGGTAAAAGTTTTTATGTGCTGGATATAAAAGTGCGAAAGAAAATTGTGGCCGATGGCATTGTTGACCCCACATTTGACATGGCCAACAAGGGCTGGTATGTTAATGCGGAACAGTACAACCTGCTGACTAATGACCCGGCCACCATTGTGATTGACATGCGCAATCATTACGAGTACGAAGTGGGCCATTTTGAAAACGCCATTGAAATACCCAGCGATACATTCCGCGAGCAACTGCCCATGGCGGTGGAGATGATGAAGGGCCATGAAGAAAAAAACATCATTATGTACTGCACAGGCGGCATCCGCTGCGAGAAAGCATCGGCTTACATGAAGCACCGGGGTTTTAAAAATGTTTTTCACCTTGAGGGCGGCATCATTCATTATGTGAACCAGGCAAAAGATAAAAGCCTGCCGCTGAAATTTCATGGAAAAAATTTTGTGTTTGACCAGCGGCTGGGAGAGAGGGTAACGGAGGAAATCATTTCGCAATGCCACCAATGCGGCAAACCGGCCGATACGCATGTGAACTGCGCCAACGATGCCTGTCACCTGCTCTTTATCCAGTGCGAAGAATGCAAAGAAAAATATGAAGGCACTTGCAGCAGGGAATGCCAGGATTTAATTCACCTGCCTGCCGGAGAGCAAAAGAAACGCAGGAGCGGGGTTGATAAAGGGAGGAACATATTTAATAAGGCAAAAAGGAGGCTGGATAAATTACATACCAGCAGAAAATAATTGATGTAAATTTACTTTATGGAACTACAGGAACCCGCTTTGGCATACAACCGGAAAAATTATACCATAGAAGAGTACCTGGAGATGGAACAAAACGCTGAGGTAAAACATGAATATTACCAGGGTGAAATCTTTGCTATGTCCGGTTCAAAGGTTCCGCACAATATAATTGCAACTAATTTAACTGGTATATTAACTCAAAAATTAAAAGGCAAATCATGCAGACCTTTTAAGAGTGACCAGCGAATACATATCCCGGTAAACAGTTTTTTTACCTACCCGGATATTTCAATTGTATGCGGCGAAATACAAACATTGAATGACGACAATTGGAATATTATAAACCCCTCGGTTATTTTTGAGGTGCTTCCCAAAACTACCCGCGATTATGATTTGGGCGGAAAATTTTCACTATACCGGGAAATTCCATCTTTAAAGGAATATTTACTGATTGAATCAGAATTTTTAAAAGTGCTTGCCTTTCGAATTAATAAAGCCGGGCATTGGGAACTGGAAGAATACAGCAACATGAATGATGAACTGACCATAGAAACAATCGGGATAAGCCTTCTGCTTACCGACATTTATGAAGGAGTAAATTTTTCCTGAGCCAACGAATTATGTGAAGTCAAAACCATTCCCCCAGCCGTTTCAGTTCCACATTGCCGCCGCTGAAAATTATTCCGACCCGTTTACCTGCAAACTGTTCTCTATTCTTCAGCAAAGCGGCTAAAGGTACGACGCCGCTTGGCTCCACCACAATTTTCATTCTTTCAAACACCAGTCGCATGGCTTCAATGATTTCTTCATCGCTTACCGTAAAAATATCTTTTACAAACCGGCAGATGATGGGAAAAGTTTTATCGCCAAGCGTGGTGAGCAGTCCGTCGGCAATGGTTTTTACATAAGGCGCAGTTTCAATCTTGCCGCTTTTTATAGAAAGCACGGCATCGGCGGCACCTTCGGGCTCGCCGGCATACACTTCTGCAGCGGGTGAAAAATAATGAGCACTCAATGACGTGCCACTTATCAAACCGCCGCCGCCAACCGGAGCTATGATGGCGTCGAGAGAAGAAATTTCTTCAACCAGTTCCTTTGCGCAGGTAGCCTGGCCGGTAATCACGGCGTAATCGTTGTAAGGATGAATAAACTCTGCACCGGTTCGGTCTACAACTTCCTGCAAGGTTCTTTCTCTTGCCTGCTGGTTGGGCTCGCAAAAAAATATTTCAGCACCATACCCGCGAACGGCTTCCACTTTCACCGGCGGCGAAGTGGATGGCATTACGATATAAGCTTTTGTTCCCACTTCTCTTGCCACACAGGCAATGGCCTGTGCATGGTTTCCGGATGAATGCGTGGCAATACCCTGCTGCTGTTTTTCCTTTGGCAGTGATAAAACTGCATTCATCGCTCCGCGGATTTTGAAGGCTCCGATTTTCTGGAAATTCTCACACTTGAAAAACACTTCAGCGCCGGCCAGCCGGTTGATGGTGCTGCTGGTAAGTACCGGCGTATGATGAATAAAAGGCTTTACTCTTTTATGCGCTTCCTGAATATGATGACGTGTGATTTCCATCAGAAAATTTATTCAGCCGGAATCCATTTAATGCAAACCGGCTTTGGCACACGAACTCTTGTACCGGTATCGGTGAGCAGTCCTGTTTTATGGTCAATTTTAAAAATTACAATCTCATCGTCGTCCTGGTTGGCCACCAGCAGAAAGTTGCCGGAAGGATCGAAATTGAAATTGCGGGGCTTTTTACCCAGCGTGGATTGATAATTTACCCAGCTCAGTTCACCGGTTGCCGCATTCACACTAAAAATTCCAATCGTGTTACTTTCGCCGCGGTTGCTGCAGTATAAAAATTTCCCGTCGGGCGACACATGAATGTCGGCGCTGCCTACATCGCCCATATAATCACGCGGCAGGCCGGAAATATTTTGCAGCAGGCTGAGATAGCCGTCCTTTTCTATTTTATAAACAGAAACAGAGCCGGTGAGTTCTTCCATGAGGTAGGCAAATTTTCCATTAGGATGAATATCGAGATGGCGGGGCCCTGCGCCTGCCTCTGTCATCACAAACGGCATGGCCGCCTCTTTCAGTTTCCCGGTTTTACTGTCAAAAGAATAAATCATCACTTTATCCATGCCAAGGTCGGGCACATACAAAGTTTTATTGTTTTTGCCCAGCACAGTGGCATGCACATGAGCAGCCTCCTGCCGATCGGTATTCACACTGCTGCCTTCATGTAACACCGTATCGGTGGCTTTGCCCAGCGAGCCGTCCTGCAGCACGGGGTACACAGCTATTGTACCACTGCTGTAATTTCCCACTATCACCCATTTCCCGGTTTTATCAACTGTGATATAGCAGGGATGCCTGCCATGCGATGGCTGCTGGTTTAATTGCTTAAGCCTGCCATCGGTTTTATTGAATGAGAAAGATGTCACCTCTCCGGGATCATCTTCATTCACAGCATATACAAATTTTTTATCAGGCGAAACAGCAAGAAAGGAGGGGTTGGATGATTTTGCCGTGCTGATAAAACGGCACTCGCCGGTTTCGGAGTTGAATTTATAAACATACACAGCTTCGCTGTTGCCGGAAGTGTATGTGCCAATCAGCAGGTACTGCTCTTTGCTGCTTTGTGCAAACAAAAAAACAGTGGCCTGGACCAGCAACAGGGTAAAACTTGTTTTTATCATGTAAAATAATTCTACGGTTTTAGTGATGCAGCATATTGTGCCAGGGTAGTGGTGGGTTTGCCCAAATCAAGCCAGGTTTTTTTACTTTCAAATTTTTCGGGATACCTGTTCAGGGCTTCCATTATATGCCACACATAATTCATGCGCTGGTTCAGCAGGCCCAGGAGTTTCAGCGGCGCCAGCGGCGCCTTCATTATTTTCAACGGGCTTTTATAATTTTCACAAAAAACTTTTGCTGCTTCGGCAAAAGTGAATGGCTCCGGTCCCTGTACGGTATATTCCTGGTTATTATCTCCGGCTTTTTTCATGGCCCATGCCACCTGCATGCCATAATCTTTGCCGGCAATAAACCACATTGGCGCTTCTGATTTACCCGCCAGCATCATGCGGTTGCCCTGCAGCATCTGCCTGTCCAGGGTTTCCATAAAGGTGGATGGATAAAAAATGCTGTACAGCAAACCCGACGTTTTAATCATGTCCACTGCCTGTTGCCGTACATCAAATGCCCACCATTGAAAACCGTTCATGCCCTGGTAGTTTTTTATTAGCGAAGAAAGAAAAACAATGCGGCGGATGCCGGTGTTATTAGCTGCCGTGATTATATTTTGTAATCCTTCTCTTTCGGTTAATGGCTGGCCGGGCTTTGCTGTTTGAGTAATATTTAGATTCAGGTACACAATTTCATTTTCCTGCATGGCCTGTTGAAGCGAGGCGGAATCAAACACATCACCTTTTATTACAGGGGAATTCGGAAAAAGTTTTTTGAGTTTTTCAGTATCCCTGCCCAATAGCGATACATCAAATCCCGCCCTGATAAGCTCAAGTGTTACCGGCTTGCCCAGCATGCCTGATGCTCCGATGACCAGAATCTTATTCATGAGATTTTTTTTTGAGGAGAAATATTACCTTCCGGCTTCGAAAGCTCTAAGTTAAGTATCGGCAAGGAGTTATGAGCCAATATTTTCACCGGTGGTCATTTTCAACAGGTGTTTTTCAATACCGGCAAATTCGCAGTAATCTGCTTGTGTTTTCCCCTAAAAATTTCTATTTTGTCTTTTGCTTTTACCCGGTTGCCGGGCCAATATCATGAAAATCCATCCACAAGGTCCACGTCCGACCAGCACAGGTGAAAAATCGCCTCACCTTTCAACAGGTGGCGGAATTTTTGCAAAACAAATCCCCAGTAATGCTTCAGGCAAAGGCAACGATCAATTTACTTCCGGCAACACTGTTGTTTACAATTATGCCGGTCTTTTGCCTGCACTAAAATTAAAAATTCTTTCATTGACTGCTGCGGTTCGCAACCATTGTTTCAGATTTATTGAAATTATCAGGACGCTGGGGTTTACCGCCGGTATGGATGAATATGAAAAAAGAAAACTGGGCATCTTCAACCAGGTAAATCTTTTCCAGTTTTGCGCCGGTTTGCTGGTGCCGGTTATTTTAATTGTAAATGAAGCCAGGCTGGATTTCTTTTCAGCATTTGTCATCATTTCGCCGCCGCTCATCAGCCTGCTGGTGCTGTATCTTAACTCGATGTGGCGGCAGGCAGCAGCGCTGATTTCTTATTTTGTCTTATATCCCTTTTTTACCAGCCTGGCCTATATCAATGGGCTTGATATGGGTGTGGAGCTCTTCTTTGTGCTTTATGGCATCCTGTCGGTGTTTTTTCTGAAAGATTTAAGCCATATCATTTTCAGCATTGCTTTTAATATGGTCAATTACTTTATGCTTGCCGTGGTGCTGAGCACTTACCGATACTCACTTGAAACCAATTTCAGGTTCTTTTACCTGTTCAACCAGTTGCTGGCTATCGGTTTTATTTTTTACGGACTGTACCTGATAAAAAAAGAAAATGCCGATTACCAGTATGGTATCCTGCATACCAATGAAGAACTGAAACGGATGAATGATGAAATAATCCGCCAGAAAGAGGAGATAGCTGAAAAAGCCCGGCAACTGGAGCAGCAGGCTATCCGGCTGAATGAAATGGATGCTTTTAAAAACAGGCTCTTTTCCATTGTATCACACGACCTGAAAGCGCCGCTGTATGCCATGCGCAATTTGTTTACCGATATACAGGAAAACAGGATTCCGGCCACAGTAATGAGTAACCTGCTTCCGCAGGTGGTAAAAGATATGAACTATGTGACGGGTCTTACCGACAACCTGCTTCACTGGGCAAAAAGCCAGATGCAAACTGCAAGCATTAATCCGCAATTGCTTGATTTGTCAGCATTGATTGATGAAACGGTAAAGCAGCAGCGGTTGCAGGCGGAATTAAAAGAAATAAAAATCAGCGGCAATGTTTCAGAAGGTCTGTTTGTGATTGCCGACAGGGATATGATAAGCCTGGTGCTTCGTAACCTGCTGTCCAATGCCATAAAATTTTCTCCGCATAACAGCGGTATTACTGTTGGTGCAAATGAAATGGACAGTAACGTAGAAGTATTTGTAACCGATTCAGGGGCGGGCATCAGCCCCGAAGCGCTGGAAAAAATAAGGAGCCATAATTATTACAGCACAAAAGGCACAGCCAATGAATCGGGCACAGGGCTTGGCCTGATGCTGGTAAAAGAATTCCTGGAGAAAAACGAAGGGCAGCTGCACATTGAAAGCCGGTCGGGCCAGGGAAGCATTTTTTCCTTCACACTTCCCAAAGCGTAAATTTAAAAGCCTGTATGTTTTTTCAACGACGTGGTAATGTTTGTATACGTTTCTTCTTCACTTAATCTTTGCGGAACAAATTTTTCACCCGTCACTTTTTCATACAGCTCAATATACCGCAGCGAAATCTGCTGCACCCATTCAGCTGTCATCTGCGGCACGGTTTGTCCTTCTTTACCCATAAAATTATTGGCAATGAGCCATTCCCTGACAAACTCCTTGCTGAGCTGTTGCTGTCTTTCGCCTTTTGCCTGCCGCTCCTCAAAACCATCAGCATAAAAGTAGCGTGACGAATCGGGTGTATGCACTTCATCCATCAGGTAAATGGTATTGCCGATTTTTCCAAACTCATACTTGGTATCGGCCAGTATCAACCCCCTTTTGGCTGCTATGGCTTTACCCCTTTCAAATAGCTGCAATGCATAGCGGCAGAGCGTTTCCCACTCGGTTTGTGTAGCCAACCCTTTTGCAATGATTTCTTCGGGAGAAATATCTTCATCATGCCCGCCTTCAGCTTTGGTGGAAGGAGTGATAATAGGCGTGGGGAAAAAATCATTTTCTTTTAATCCATCCGGCATATCCCCGCCACAAAGTTGCCGCTTACCGGCGCTGTATGTTCGCCATGCATGACCCACCAGGTTGCCACGAACCACCATTTCAATTCTGAAGGGTGAACATCTTTTTCCCAGTGAAGCATCAGGCGCAGGCACATCCACCAGCCAGTTGGGGCAAATATCTTTTGTTTCATTCAGCATATAGGCGGCCACCTGGTTCAGCACTTGCCCTTTATATGGAATCGGACGGGGAAGTATAACATCGAAAGCGGAAATGCGGTCAGAAGCAATCATCAGCACCCATTGGCTTCCGATATAATAAACATCCCTTACTTTTCCCCGGTAAAAACCGGTTTGACCGGGAAACTGATAATCTGCCATTGCCCGAAAGTATTATGCAAAAAAAAAATTACCCAATCAGCGGCTGGTCAAGATTTCAACAACTTATCCTTAGAGTCTAAAAATTAGATTTTTAGAAACAAATTACAATTCTTATTTTTCCGTTACATTTTAAAACCAAAATTATCTTGTATGAGAAAAAGCCTGCGCTTTACAGCTGCTTGCCTGTTAACTATTTTGTTATCACTTTATGTAAAGGCACAGACTGTAACTATAAGCGGAACTGTCCGAAATGCCACTTCGAAGGAAGGCGTACCCGCTGTATCAGTTACCATCAAGGGAACCGTACTGGGTACTTATACTGATGATAAAGGATCTTTTTCCATAACTACTTCCACCAAATTACCATTTACTTTAGTATTCAGCTCAATAGGGTTTGAAACTAAAGAAGTAAATGTAACAGGCACCACCGAATCATTGGAAGTAGAACTTGTGTCTGTATCAACCCTTGGCCAGGAGGTGGTAGTGGCTGCAGCCCGCACACAGCAGCGCATAATTGATGCACCGGTAACCGTGGAAAGATTAAGCTCTTCGGCGCTCCGCAATTCGCCTCTCCCTAATTATTATGAAGCGCTGGCTAACCTCAAAGGCGTGGATATGCATACTGCAAGTCTTACTTTCCGCACCGTTACCACCCGCGGTTTTGTAAGCAGTGGCAATACCCGTTTCAATCAATTGATTGATGGCATGGATAACCAGGCGCCGGGTCTTAATTTCTCGGTAGGTAATATTGTTGGCCTTACCGAACTGGATGTTGATAACATGGAGTTGCTGTCGGGTGCATCGTCGGCGTTATATGGTTCAGGCGGCATGAACGGCACGCTCCTCATCACCAGTAAAAATCCATTTAAATACCAGGGGCTGAGTTTTACTGCCAAGCAGGGCATTATGCATGCCAATGACAAGGAAATGGGCGTATCGCCATATTATGATTGGACCATGCGCTGGGCCAAGGCAATAAACAATAAAGTAGCTTTTAAATTTACCTGGCAACTGGTAAAAGCGAATGATTGGGAAGCCAATGACTACCGCAATGTAAGCCGGACAAGCGTACTCAGCCAGCTGAAAGGCGGCGACCGCACTACCGATCCGAATTATGACGGCATCAACGTGTATGGCGATGAAACCAGCGCCAATATTTTCCTCGTGGCAAACCTGATACAGGAAAATTTCAGGCAGGGAATAGCCACAGCCACGGGTGGTGCAATACCGAACATTGTGGCTCTTCTTAATTCTGCCATACCGGCCAATGCCACACAGGCAATGCGAAATGCCGTGTATGCTACATTCCCTTCGGCATTGCAACCCACTCTTGCCCAACTGGATCCTTTTTACTGGGGTTTGCGACAAAACTGGATTTCGCAAACCGCTACCGTTTCAAGAACCGGCTATAAAGAAAGAGACCTGGTAGATTATGGTACACTGAATTTTAAATTTACTGCTGCTGCGCATTACAAAATCACACCGGGCATTGAAGCATCATGGAATACTTACTGGGGCACAGGAACCACCGTGTACACAGGCGCCGACCGTTATTCTTTACGCAATTTTAAAATGGCACAGCACCGCGTTGAAATCAAACATAAGAACTGGTTCGTACGCGGCTACACTACTCAGGAAAATGCCGGCGAAGCCTACCAGGCCACCGCACTCGGCCGGCTGATGCAGGAAGCCTTCAGCCCCAGCGCCACTGTATGGTACCCTACTTATATCGGCAATTACCTGGGTTATAAAAATACACTGGTAAATTCCGGCCAGGCTCCTAATGATGCCAATGCACATGATTTTGCAAGAGCGGCCGCCGATGCCAACAGGCCATTGCCGGGTTCAGCTGCTTTCAATGCCTCAAAAGAAGCCTTACGAAAGGCAGCTATTGGCCAGGGAGGTTCAAAATTTCTTGACCGCTCAGACCTATGGTCGGGTGAAGGTCAATTGAACTTTTCCGATGTACTCGATTTCTCAGATAAACTGGAAGTGATTACCGGCGTACAGTGGAAACAATGGGTGATGAATTCATCAGGAACCATTTTTGCTGACAGCGCCGGCACTATCAACATAAGCGAAGCAGGCGGATATGTGCAACTAAAGAAAAAATTCTTTGATGATTTTCTTACCCTCACCGGTGCCGTGCGGTATGACAAGCAGACAAACTTCGACGGCCGCTGGACGCCCCGGTTTACCGCCACTTTGCGGGTAGCAAAAGACAATAATATCCGGCTTTCATTCCAGACCGCTTACCGCTTCCCCACCAACCAGGACCAGTACATTGACCTGTTTACCGGCTCAGTTACTTTAATTGGCGCATTACCGGAGTTTATCACCCGTTATGGATTAAATACCGGTACTTATACGGCTGAGTCAGTAACTGCAGCAAGAGCAGCCTTCAATCCCAGCCTGCTGGCGCCTTCAGTTTTCAGAACGGTAAAGCCGGAAACCGTTGCTTCGGGTGAAATCGGGTATAAGGGAGTAATTGCAAAAAGACTGTTTGTTGATGTTTACGGTTATTACAGCCGCTACAAAGATTTCTTTGCAAGGGTGGCTGTGGTAAAAGCGGCCACGCCAACCGCAGCGCTGAATCCGTTTACTTCATCTAACTATTCATATATTCAAAACAGTACTGACGAAGTAAAGGCCATTGGCTGGGGCCTCAGCGCCGAATACCAGCTGCCGAGAGGATTTGTGGCCGGCGGCAATTTATTTTCTGATAAATTGCGAGACCTTAGCCCGGGCTTTATCAGCTTTTTTAATGCCCCCGAATACCGCTGGAACCTGAGCCTTCGAAACGATAATGTGTGGAAGAACATCGGGTTTAATGTTATTGTGAAATGGCAGGATCATAACTATTACGAAGGAACTTTCGTAACCGGGACATTGCCTTCTTTTACATGGGTAGATGGTCAGATTTCATACCGCATACCAAAAACAAAAAGCATTTTCAGAATCGGCGGCAGCAACCTGGGCAATGCCTACTACAGAACCGGCTTTGGAAGCCCCTATGTGGGCGGCCTGTACTATGTAAGCTATGGGTATAATATTTATTAAACCAAAACTGGCTGACGGAAAAACGGCTCCAACATAAAGGAGCCGTTTTTGTTTTTAATAATATTAACTGAGCTTGCAGCTGGCTGTGCCTATGCGGATGCCATTATGATAAATGATGAGTTTATAAATTCCTTTTTCAAAAATATCCGGCTCCAGGTTGAAATTTAATCGGAGGGCTTCACCTTTGTGGTATTGGAAACGAATCTTCCGGGTATATTTTTTCTTTCCTTCAAGGCGGGTATCGAAGCTGCCGGTGTCCCATTGGTCGGCGCTCAATGTTTTTCCTGAAGGATCAGTAACAACAACTATTACTTCAGCATTTTGAAAATCATACAGGTTGTTCTTTACAATTAATGATGCTGCCAGTTTTTCTGCCAGTTGCTGATTTGTGGTTGCCACCTCCCTGTTATCCGGAAGACGGTAATAGGCGGCGAATTTTATTTCAGAGGCAATAAAGGGTGGCGGTTCGGTTGGCTTTTTCGGTTCAGGCGTTTTTTTCTCTTTTTCAGTCTGCAATTTTTGCCTGCGCAAGTTTACTTCAGCGTTTAACCCCGTTACAATATCGCTCAACACTCTTTTTTCATAAGCAAAAGCGGTATCCTTAGTTTCAAAGCTTTCGATTTTATCCTGTAGTATTTTAAGCTTTTGGTTTATCCTGGCTATATCAGCCTGTGAAAGGTTTTTGTTTTTCAGCAGGCCGCTTATTTCACTTCGAAGATTGCTTAGCTCCGACAGTTGGTTTCTCATGGCACTTTCACCGGTCGTGCCTGCAGAGTCCTTCAACGCTTTTTCCTTGTCAAGTTGCTCCAGCGTATGCAAATAGAACCTGCGCAATGAATCAGCAATGGCTTCGGCAATTGCCACAGAATCATTTGCTGCCTCCCGGTTATTCACTGATGAATAACGGCTTTTGTCATAAATGTGAAAAATCCAGGTAATCACAAGGCCAGCGGCAAGCACTAACAACAACAACGATTTGCTATCCCTCATGGCATACAAGCTAAATAATTATTGAAAGCAGATAACCGGTATAAAACAAATTGTGGAAAACCTGTAAAATAAAAAAACCGCCCGGTAATGCCGAAGCGGTTTTTTTTGACGGATGAAAAATATTTTTTTAGCTGAACAATCCGCCTTTCTTCAGGGATCTTACACCTTCGCCAATTTTGAAGCCATTATGATAAACCTGGATTTTATAATCACCGGTCTGGTATTTTTCAAGATACAGGGGTAACTGCACATTTTGGCGGGTGCCGGGTTCATAATTCACTGTAAGCTTGGAGGTAAATGTTTTATCGCCATCCACACGGGTGGCAAGTGTACCGCCACCTGTAGTTTCATTGGAAATCACTTTTCCGTCAGGAGCAGTAACCATGATATACATATCGGCCGGGCCGCTTTTTGCAATCCTGTTTTCCACATCAAATGATACAACAAGTTTATCCACCCTTTTGGCTGTAGAAGTTTCTTTTTCTTTACCGTTTTTCTTTTCATTCACTGGTACAATCTGGATATTGCTGGCGCTGAATGTAGAGCCTACATCCACCGTCTCTTCCAGCACTTTTTTCTCTGATTGAGTTGTAGCAAGGTTGGTTTCCAGGGTTTGTTTTTCCGTGGTAAGCTGGGTGTTAGCCGCTGTCAGTTGCTGATTTTCACCAGTAAGCCGGGCTACTTCTGCTTCCAGGTTGCTGATTTTATCACTTAGCTCAGCAATTTTTTGCTTGGCAAGGTTCAGTTCTTCCTGGCTTGCATTCCTCTTTTTCAGTATGGAGCCAATTTCGCCTTTCAGTTTTGAAATTTCTGTTTGCTTGCCTGTCAGTTTTCCCTGCAGGTCATTGTTGGCAACGGTAACCGAGTCGTAATTCTTAAGGGCAAAATCGTAAAGCACCTGGATAGAATCACGCTGGCTCATATAATGAACTCCCTCCTCGGTTTTTTGTGCGATTTCTTTGTCGGTTTTGTTTTTGTTCAGTAGCAAATAAGCCCAGGTGCCAAGCAGGGCCACGGCCAGCAGGCCGATAACGATGTTTTTTGAATTACTTCTTGGTGCCTGGTTTTCGGGAGATGCCGAAGGATAATTAGTGTTTGTCATTTTAGTGTTTTTTAAATATCAGATTTTTAAAAACTGAATAAGTACAAAAATAGATTAGCTTACAGGTTGAGAAAGGTAATTGTTAATCACATGTCCACATCAAAGAAAAATCATGCCAAAATAATTCACCAGGGCGGCGAAAAATTGTCAATAACTAATCTTGCAGAAGCTCTGAAGGCCTGTAATTTAGCAGCTTATGTCGTACGAAAAAATAATCGCTGATTGGGAAAAAAAAGTTTTCAAACCTGTGTACTGGCTCGAAGGGGATGAGGAATACTTTATAGACAAAGTAATGAAGTATGCCGAGCAGCGGATTTTGAGTGAAAGCGAGGCCGGTTTTAACCTGACTATTTTTTACGGTAAAGATGCCGCCTGGCCCGATGTTATTAATGCATGCAGGCGTTATCCCATGTTTTCCGAACGACAGGTTGTATTGCTGAAGGAAGCCCAGCAGATGAAAGACCTCGATAAGCTGGAGCCCTATGTTGAAAACCCGCTTACTTCCACGGTGCTGGTGGTGGCCTATAAAGAAAAAAAGGTGGATGGCCGTACAAAATTTGCCCGGTTACTGAAAGAAAAGGGAGTAGTACTGACTACCAAAAAAATTTATGATGACAAACTGCCGCAATGGACGGATGAGATGATTAAAAACCGGGGTTTTGAAATCACCCGAAAAGCATTGATGCTGCTGGTAGATCATATTGGCAACGACCTGAACCGGATTGAAAACGAAGTGGAGAAAATACTGGTTAACCTGGGAAAGCGAACCACCATTAATGAAACCGACATTGAAGAATACATCGGCATCAGCAAAGATTTTAATGTGTTTGAGCTTCAAAAAGCCCTGGCTGAAAAAAACCTGGCCCGCTGTGCCCGCATCATCCAGTATTTTGAAGCCAACCCGAAAGCGGCGCCTATCCAGTACATACTACCTTCGCTGTATGGTTTTTTCAGCAAGCTGTATATGATATATGGTATTAGCAGCCGTAATGACAAAACAGTGGCTGCAACACTGAATATTAACCCGTATTTTGTAAATGATTACCTGCAGGCAGCCCAGCTCTATAGTTTTCCTGAAGTAGAAAAAGCGCTGTTATTGTTGAATCACTATAACCTGCGTTCGGTTGGAGTTAATGACACTGGTACGGAAGATGCCTCCCTGCTGAAAGAAATGGTGTTTAAAATACTGAATAACTAAACCCGCAGATTGCACCAAAAAGCTTTTCTTTGCGTTCCTAATATTAAAAGCAATTCCAGCCTGGTAAAAGGCATCTCATTTTAAACTTTATTTCATGAAAAAAATCACCTTCTTTTTTTGCTTATTCATTTTAGTGTTTGTTTCCGGCTGTTTCGATATCACACAGGAGTCTACCATAAATGAAGATGGAAGTGGTGTGATTGTAAATAAAACTGACATGAGCGGCCTGCTCGGAATGATGAAAATGATGGGTGGCGACGATATGAATAAGAAAGATGACATTATAAAAGATTCCATCATTTCACTTTCATTTCTGAAAGACAGCCTGCCGGGGCTTGATGAAAAAGAAAAGGCCCTGCTGGAAATCGCCACGCTGAACACAATACTGAATACCGCCGATGAAAAGCTTGAAATTATTTTCCGTTTCCCTTACAATGAGCCAGCCGACATGCAGCGGGTAACTGGTTTGCTGGCAAAAGCATGGCCGAAAGCCTTAGAATCGCAAATACAGGCGCTGGTACCTGATGAAGGCGCCGGTAATCCCCTGGACTTAGGTGGCCCCGGCTACAAAGAAGCAGAATCGAATATGGAAAATTACTTTATTAATATAAATGAAAACGGAAAGCTGAGCCGGAAAATAAATAAGGAAAAATATGAACAGCTGAAAGATGACCGGGGAATGAAAGCCCTGCAGGAAATAAGCCAGATGGGCTCTCCCATGACCCTGCAAACCATTTACAACCTGCCCCGCCCGGTAATAAAAGCGGAAGGTAAAGGAGTGAAACTATCTGATGATAAGAAAAAGGTGACCATCAGCGCCACGATTGATGATCTTTTTGATGATCCCTCGAAATTTGAATACGAGATTGAATATTGATGACAGGCGGTTGATATCTTATAGTACTTTCAGGCTTTCTTCCCTGTCTTTGCCAATCTGCGTAGCCAGTTCTGCAAGCGAATTGAATTTCGCTTCGGCCCTGAGAAATTTTTTTACATACACACGAAGCGACTGCCCGTACAATTCCCTTTCAAAATCAAAAATATTTACCTCAATTACTCTTTTTTTCCCATCCACCGTGGGGCGAAAGCCAATGCTCATCATGCCTTTTAGAACTAAAGCCGGAAGCCGGAAGCCTGATGCCGGATTGTTAATATCCAAAGCCTGATACTTTATCCCTGACTCCGGATTTCCGATTTCCAACTTCTGACCTCTGACTTCCGGTTTCTTACCTCTGACCTCCACATATACAGCATAAATACCGTCGCCGGGTATAATTTTTTCATCATGGCTGATTTTAAGATTGGCGGTAGGGTAGCCGAGCTGTCGTCCCATTTTATTGCCATGCACCACTTCGCCTTCAAAAAAAAATTCATAGCCCAGCAGCTTGTTGGCAGTTTCAATATCGTGATGAAGGATGGCCTGGCGGACATTGGTAGAACTGATGGCAATTTCATGCAGGATGTGTTTGGGAATTTCTTTCAGCTGGAAGTTATAAAGAGGCGCCAGTTTTTCAAGCAGGCGGTAATCGCCCATCCGTTCCCTGCCAAAGCGGTGATCGTAACCGATAATGACGGTATGCGGATGAAACTTCTCCACCAGGAAATCCCGCACATAATCTTCGGCGGGCTGGTTGGCAAAGGCATCCGTAAATGGAACCACCACAAGGTGATCAATGCCCAGCCCGGCCAGCAGGGCGGTTTTTTCTTCCAGCGTATTGATGAGCCGCACTCCAAGAATGGCCGAAGAAATCACTTTTCGTGGATGCGGATGAAAAGTAATGATGACCGATTCGCCGCTGATGCGCCAGGCTTCGTCACGCAGCTTTTTTATTATTTGCCGGTGGCCCATATGCACGCCATCAAAAGTGCCGATGGTGACCACGGCGTTGTGAAAGCGGGGTAGTCGTTCAATGTCGGTATGGACTTGCATAATGTCGTGCAAATATAAACCCCCATCCCCTAAAGGGTGAGGGTAAATTCAAAATGCTTCCATGTTCATCACTTACATTTGTGCAGGCTAAAAAAGAAAAATGAAAGAAATCAAAGTTTACAACTCCCTTTCAGGAGACGGTGGTAAGGGTTTATATTCCAAACGGGGCGTATCTGCTCAGAAAGAAGAAGTGCATGCAGCCACCAAAAATCTCGACAAGGGGCTTTACCCAAATGCTTTTTGTAAAATTTATCCTGACATTTTGTGCGGCGATACCGATTGGGTAAATGTAATGCATGCTGACGGCGCCGGCACCAAATCGGCGCTTGCTTACCTGTACTGGAAAGAAACCGGCGACGTGAATGTATGGAAAGGAATAGCGCAGGATGCCATTGTGATGAACCTTGATGACCTGCTTTGTGTGGGCATTTACAATACACTGCTTTTTTCCTCCACCATTGACAGAAATAAAAATCTCATCCCGGCAGAAGTACTGGAAGCTGTCATCAGTGGCACACAGGAGTTTTTTGATAAAATGAAAAACTTTGGTGTAAACATTACTTACATGGGTGGCGAAACCGCCGATGTGGGTGATGTGGTGCGAACCATAGCCGTGAATGGAACCATGACAGCCCGCTGGCCCAACGCAAAACTGGTAACCAATGAAAAGATAATACCCGGCAATGTGATTGTGGGCCTCGCAGGCTTTGGGCAGGCGGGTTATGAAACGCAATACAACAGCGGCATAGCCAGCAACGGGCTCACCAGTGCAAGACACGATATGCTGGAGAAAAAGTATAGCCTGGATTTTCCGGAGTCGTTTGACAATTCATTGGAAGAATCGGTTGTGTACATGGGCCCATACCGGTTGAATGAAAATGTTCAATGTTCAATGAATAATGTTCAATTTTCAAGTACTGTTGGAAAGCTGCTTCTTAGTCCTACCCGAACTTTTGCGCCGGTAATGAAAGAACTGCTGGAAAATCATTTTGAAAAAATTCACGGGCTGGTGCATTGCAGCGGCGGCGGGCAAACCAAGTGCATGAAATATGTACCGGACAACGTACGCATAGTAAAAGACAATTTATTTGAGCCGCCGGTAGTATTCAAACTTATTCAGGCAGCCAGTGGTGCCGATGACCGGGAGATGTACCAGGTTTTCAATATGGGCACCCGGCTGGAGATTTATACTAATGAACCAAATGCCGCTTCCATCATCAGCGTGGCAAAAAGTTTTGGTGTGGATGCACGGGTTATCGGCAGGGTGGAGGCTGGTGTAAAGAAGGAACTGGTGATAAAAACTGAAAGAGGGCAACTCGTTTATTAAAGCTTTACTTGATTTGCGTATTTGAATTTGGAATCTCAGTTTTTTGGGGGCTCTTTCACATCAAATATAGCGGCGCCGATTTCTTTCGCACCTCTTTTACGGTAAATAGTAATAATTACTCTTCGCGGCTTATTTACTTTCACTGCGTATTCATTGCCGTCGATATAAGTTATCGTTCCCTGGCTGATGCTTACATCAAGATTTTCGTTTTTTATTTTATCCACTTTTATCACCACATAAGTTTCTCTGCCTGTATAAAACACATGATCATTTTTGAGTGAAATTTCAAAACCATCGGCTGCAACAACAAAGGTGACGGGTTGTTTTCGATAAGCTTTTACGGTACGGCCGTTTTGGCTGGCCGGTACCCATTGCGGACCTTTACTAATAATTTTGATTACTTCTTCTTCCATACCATAGCCATGATTGGTCAATGCCTTTACATTGGAAATATTTCCTTCCTTATCCACTATAAATTGTATAAATACAGTATAAGTTCCTGCCGGGGCGCCATGATCAACCGGAACATTTGCATTCAGTTTTTTTTCAAGGTATTTTCTCCATTCTCTATCGCCGCCGGGAAATCTGGCTTCAATATCTACCTTTTCAAAAATCCTTTCAACACCGCTGCTGTCAACCGCAACTACCGTTCCCTGGCCAGCTGCATTTTGAAAAAACAAAAACCCAAAGGCGAGTATGATAATAATTTTCATGGGAGAAAAATTTTATGCCGCGATAAAATTATCCTTTTTTTTGATTTTTTAATCTTCTCCACAATACTTTCCCTTATTTTGCATCAAACCCCGTTGGAATGGCCGATAACATTATAGAACTGAGCCACGCAAATATTTACCAGGGTGATAACCCGATACTGCAGGATGTAAACCTGTCGGTGAAGAAAGGAGAATTTGTTTACCTGGTGGGCAAAACCGGCACCGGCAAATCAAGCCTGTTGAAAACGCTTTATGGTGAGTTGCCGCTGAAAGAAGGTGAAGGCCTGGTGAATGGTTTTGATTTGCGCAAGCTCGACTGGAAAAAAGTACCTTACCTGCGCCGCACCCTCGGTGTGGTGTTCCAGGATTTTCAACTGCTTACCGACCGCAACGTAAATGAAAACCTCCGCTTTGTGCTTACAGCCACCGGCTGGAAGGATAAAAAGCTGATGGATGAAAAAATAATGGATGTGCTGGACAAAGTGGGACTGAAAGCCAAAGGTTTTAAAATGCCCTTTGAACTGAGCGGTGGCGAACAGCAGCGGGTGGATATTGCAAGAGCATTGCTCAACTCACCTAAAGTGATACTGGCCGATGAACCGACGGGCAACCTTGACCCTGAAACATCGGATGAAATTATGAACCTGCTGATTCATATTGCCAGAGATTTTGGAACCACCGTGGTAATGGCCTCGCATGATTATATCGTAGTGCAGAAATTTCCCGCCCGCATGATACGCACCGAAAGAGGGCGGGTGATAGACAACGCTACCATATCCATTGAATAAGCCGGCGGGCATTTTTCCTGTTGTCAAAAATCTGCGGTAACAGGTTTTTTCTCAAAACAATTTCTTCTTCTGAAAAAAGTTGGCGATAAAGCTGTGCGGTGAGGGATGCAAAAGATGCGGCATTGGTACCGATGTGACAGGCCGGCTCCATACCCGTACCCTGTACAGCCGCATCGTTTACCACGCAATGCCTGCCGTTGTACAGCGCATTAATGAGTTTTAGTTTTACACCCGTTGTGTTAAATGAAGGCAGCACATGCACCTGCGCACTTGCAATCAGTTCATCCAGTTGCTCATCATCGGGGTTGGCAACCAGGGTGCAGTTTTTATGCTTTTGAATTTTTGATATCAATCTCTTTGTCGGGTTTTTGCCGGCAATAAAAAAAGGAAGCCCGTTCAGGGAAAAAACTTTTTCCGTCAGCCATGCAGCGGCTTTTTCATTTTCTGCTACAGACAAATTTCCGTGATAAAGACAATAAGTGCCCAACCCTTCCCGGCATTTAATTTCCGTATGCGGAATGAAAACCGGCAGGTAGCGGGTATCGGTTTTATCAAATTCCATTTTATAATAAACAGCATCATTGGCTGAAACGGCAATCACCGGCAGGTTGGCAGGCAGCTTTTTTTCATAGCTCTGCAGAAAAATACTTTCATTCAGGAAATAAATTTTCCTGAACAGGTTGCGTTCACGCTGAAAAAGCTGGCTGTAGTAGAGGGACTCGACATTATGCAACCGCAGAAAAACTTTACGGCCGGCAGCAAGCAATGGCTTTAGAAAAGCAGTACAATGAATGCCCTCCATCAATACCGGGTGTTCATCCTTCAACAGGTTTTCCAGCAGCAAAGGATTGTTTCTCGATTTCACAATGTAAGGCATGTTGAGTGATAATCCCTGCCAGCCCCTGAAGCGTTTGTAATAGTTTACTTCTTCACAGTATTTATCCAGTTCTGGTTGAAATCCCCTGCCGTATTCGAAACAATGCAGTTTGATACTGATGCCTTCCGCATGAAGGGCTTTCAGTTTGTAAAATAAATCCACCACGCCGCCGTAATCGGCAGGCCACGGTACATCATGACTGATGATATGAAGTTTTTTCCCGTTATTCATTTCTCAGTTTGCTGTAAAAATCCAGCAGCCTTTGTTTTTCTTTTTGCCAGCATAATTCCTGTCTTGCTCTCAGGCAGTTTTGTCTTAGCCGGTCATAAAGCAATGTATTGTTAAGAAGTTTGCTGAGAGCTCCTGCAATTGTTCCGGGTTCAAGGTCATCAATCAGCTCTGCGACTTCAAACTGTTTATTTATTTTCCGGTACTCAGGGTAATTCATCGTCACCTGCGGTGTGCCGGAATGGATGTAGTCAAAAAATTTGTTTGACAAAGAAAGGTACTGGTTCAGCCCTCTTTTATCAAAAGGATTCACAGCAATCATTGCTGCTTCCGTTTTTGCCCTCAAAGCTTCCGGCGCCAGCATACCAAAAAATTTCACTTTATCCGAAACACTATTTATTGCCACGGCAGTTTTCATTTCATCCATGAAATTTCCATCGCCACAAACCCACAGCAGGGCGTTTACATCTTTCATAGCTGCCGCCAGGTATTCCAAACCTCTTCCTTTGTTGACGGCACCCTGGTAAAGAACAATGCCCGGTGATTTGCTATGCGTATCTGTTTCCTGCAACACAGGCACATTCCTGATGACTTCATAGCTGGCTCCGTAATATTTTTTAAACTCCGCCGCCAGACTTTCACTTACCGTATAACCATACCTGAAGCGGTGAATCATTTTTCTTTCCACCCAATGCCAAAACCGGTAAATGGCCGGGCGGCTTACCACTTCATCCAGCTGCGAAAAAAATTCGTGTGCATCATAAACCCTCTTTGTCCTTTTCAAAACTGAAGCAAAATAAACAGGCAGGATAGTATCCAGGTCAATGGCGCAAATACAATCTGTTTTTTTAATCAGGAGGTAAAAAAATAAACGGATATTGTATTCTGCATAAAAAAATTTGCCTTTTACAAACCAGCAGCCAAGCCGCCGCTGCCGGTAAGATGCAGGCGGAAAAGGAGGGGAGTGTTTCAGCCGTCTGCCCACCAGGAGCACATCATAACCCGCCGAAGCAAGTGTGCTGCAGATGCGCTGCATCCGCTGATCGTAAGTAAGATCATTTGTTACAGTAAAAATTATCTTTTTCAAACCGGTTCAAATATAAACGAAAAGCCCCGACCATGTGACCGGGGCTTACAACAGGAAAAGAATTTATCAGAAGTTCATATCCGTATTGTTCATGCTTTCTCTTTCGCCTCTCATGTTTTTGCGTTTGAAAAGATTGGGGTCGAATTTTCCGAAACGCCAGCTAAAGTTCAGGCGAAGCATCTGCGGATCGCGGCGGCGGAATACATCCTGCACAAAATAGAGCGACTCGGAATGAATGTACGAACGGCGGGTTCTGAGTATATCGTTTATATTAAGTGAAATGGATGCAGCACGGTTTTTCAGGAACTCATATCTAAACCCAAGATCAACAAAATAATTTGACCGCACATAACCCTGCGCTGAGGACTGCGGACCAAACATGGGGCCCATGCCAAAGCGCTGGCCACCGCCGCTGCCGCCGGGTGGCAAAATGGTTTTTGAATTGTATTCACCTGTAAGCTGGATGGAGAAATTCTTTGGCAGCTTAAAAGTGTTGTTCAGTTTGCCAAACCAGCTTGCAAACTGGTCAGGTTGCGGCTGGGCAGCATCTTCCAGTTTTATTTTCGAGGTATAAAGATTCAGGTTTGAAGTCAGGTCCCACCACTTGGCCACTTTGTTTTTCATCGTCAGCTCCAGGCCAGTTACATAACTTGAATTAGCATTGATGTACGTATTAATCACATACTCTTTGGCATTCACCGGGCTGGTAAATTTTTCCTGGAAGCTGGTGATAAGGTCATTGGTGTTTTTATAGTACAGCGTGGCCAGGAAGTTGTCTTTGTTTTTGAAAACCTTCTGGTACGAAACTTCGACGGAGTTGGTAAACTCCGGTGTCAGGTCTGGATTGCCTTTGCGCAGGTTCAGAAAATCCGACGAATCGGTGAACGGCGTCAGCTGGAAAAAGTTGGGCCGGTTGATTCGTCTGGTGTAATTCAGCTGCAGTTCCTGGTCATTCTTCAGTTTCTGGCTCAGGAAAACGCTGGGGAAGAAACTCACCGGGAAATCGTTGGTGAATTTTTCACCCGTTTTCAGCAGCTTGCCTGTATAGCTTGAACTTTCCACCCGCAGACCAAGCTGGTAGCCGAAATTTTTTATTTGATTTGAATATGTGGTGTAAGCTGCCAGCACATGATCATCACTTTCATAATCCACCTGCGATGCCGGTTGCAAAATCAGTTCGCCGGTATTGGGATTTACAATATAAAACGCATTGGTGCTGCTCGACCGGTTGAAGGCTGCACGCAGTCCCATCTCCACTTTTGATTTATCGTTTATAGGGTTGGTGAAATCGGTTTGCAAAACAAGGCTTTCGCCGCTGCCGGTTGCTTTTTGCTGCTGCAAAAAACTGTTAGTAACAGTACCACCGGGTGAATTGAAATAATCTGACTGAATTAAACTGTTGTTTTTATTGGTTCGCTTGTTATAGGTAACATCGGCCGTCCAGTCTCTGCCTGCTTTAGGAAAATTGTGTTTGAAACTAAGCTGTGCACCACGGAACCGGAATTTGCCTTCAGAATTTGTTAATCGTTCGCTGTATGAACTTGTTTTTACCGTGTATAAAGAATCAACCAGCAATTCGCTGAAATTTTCAGGATTAAAATTGCCGCCGCCATAACTGCCGCTTGCAGAAAGCGTATTTCTGTTATTGATAAAATAATCAATACCGCCCCTGAAAAACCTGAAATTCCCTTTGTTTTCATTCCTGTCATCCTGGTGAAGGATGGTGTTGGGCTGATCCAAAATATTGTATCGTTCAGTAAAGCCGGTGCCGATGGATTTGCGCTGGTTATAATTGGCGCTTCCAAACAGGTTCACTTTATTCTGGCGGAGGTTAAAATCGCCGCCGAGGCCCACTCTTGCTCTTGAATCAATGTTGCTGCGTATGCTTCCGTTATAGCCCACTTTTTTGTTTTTCTTCAAAACAATATTCAGAATGCCGGCGGTGCCGCCTGATGCATCATACTTGGCCGAAGGATTGGTAATGATTTCAACCGATTCGATGGCATCAGCCGGAATCTGGTCTAGCTGCATGGTAGTTGGACGTCCGTCAACAAAAATCTGGGGTGCATTGTTGCGCATGGTCACATTGCCGTCAAGGTCCACTGAAACCGAAGGCACATTCTTCATCACATCCACGGCGGTGCCGCCGGCCGAAACCACATCTTTTTCTACATTATAAACCTTCCTGTCTATGCCAAGCTGAAAAAGCGGTTTTGAGGAAGTGACGGTGACGGTACCAAGCACCTTTGCATCAATTTCCAGTTTTATATTTCCAAGATCTTTATCAATTGCATTCAGCATGGCGCTCATATCAGCATTGCCGGGTTGCATTTTTATTTCGAAACTTACATTCTGTTCCAACGTTTGAAATCCGATGGCAGATATTTTCAGTTTTGACTGGCCAAAAAGAGGAACATTTTCTATACTGAATTCGCCATTGGCTTTGGTCAGCATGCCGCCAATAATCACATCCTTTCTTTTTTTGGTGGCGGTATCAAACCTGCTTTGAATCAGTTGAACCGAGGCCGCATCTACCGGCTTCCCGGATTGTGTTTCCACAATCTTGCCATACATACGACCACTCATTTGCTGGCCGTTTCCAAATCCGCCGCGGTTGCCATTGCCACCCGGCGAAGATGGTATTTGTGCGAATAATCCAAACCCGATAAGGCTTAATAGTAAACTGAAAACTAATTTGTTCATTTTGTGAATTTTAGTTTTAGACGTGCAAAGGTGTAATAACCTTCCCTCAATTCATTTTTTTAATGATAAATGGCAAAGGCAACTCATAAATGGAGAATGCTACTGACGGAAAAAAGAATACGAACGACCCTACGTACTGAGCAGTGTGATAAGCACCTGGACCAGGCCGATGATAAACCCAATAACCCCGCCAAGAATTTCCACAAACCGGAATTCTTTGCTCATAATCTGGTAGAGGATGGATTCAAGTTTATCAGTAGAAAATGCAGCCACTTTTTCCGTCACTATTTTTTCCAGGTCCAGCTCTTTCTGCAGGTGACCGGCGTAGTTTTTCATTACCTGCGGAAAAAGAGTTTCGAGCTCCTGCATAAAAATTCTTTTAAGCGAATTGATGGTTCGGTCGCCAATAAACAGGCTCAGGAAAGGCATTTCATCGCCGAGTTTTATGCGCAGAAAATTGTCCACATGCTTTTCTATCATCGGCAGCAGCTTCTGAAGGTTTTGCGGGCTGGCAATTTTTTGCTCGATATCTTCAAACGAAAGGAACTCGGCACTTACCATCCTGCCAAGTTTTTCGGCAAAAATTTGCTGTCGCTTAGGAAAAACACCCTGAAAGCTGAATCCTAAAAACCGTTTCGGCTCTCTAGGGTGAAAAAGCATTTTAATCGCAATCCAGTTTGTCACCCAACCGATGAACGCAGAGATAAAAGGAATAAGAAGGAGCCAGTAGTTCATTTAAAAAGTTGGACAAAGAAACAGAATCAAGCGGGTGGTTCAAAATCTCATTTTGGCTGCAAAAGCTATTTATTTATTTTTGCGGTTACAAAAAACGGTGGCTGTAGCTCAGTTGGTTAGAGCATCAGATTGTGGTTCTGAGGGTCGTGGGTTCGAGCCCCATCAGCCACCCAAAAAATCAAAAAAGAAAACTTCCGGGTCACGGAGGTTTTTTCTTTTACCATCTTTCCACCAATCATCAAAAAGCGTTGTTAAAAGGCATCATGAGTAAGAAAACCCGTGATTTTGCGTTATTTTTACTGCCATGTTAAAGCTGGTTAAGTATATGACAAATCTGAAACGACTTCCCTTGCTTATCCTGTTGATTATTACAGGCGCCTTTCTTGCAGCTTCGGTAAATAAAAACAATGACCCCGGCGGCAAGTATGAAAAAATACTTCACAACGTGACGGAGATGCTGAAAGAAGCACACTACAGCCCGAAGATGATTGACGATAGTCTTTCAAAAAAGATTTACTTCCGGTACTTTGAAAACCTTGACCCCAATAACAACATTTTTCTGAACGAAGACATTGAGGCATTAAAAAAATACCAGTACCGGATTGACGATGAAATGAAGGGCGCCAATGTGGAATTTTTCAAAGCGGCAGGGCAAGTTTTTAATAAAAGAATGGAAGAAGCCGCTTCGTTTTACAAGGAAATACTAAGCCAGCCTTTTGACTTTTCAGTTGATGAAAATTTTATAAATGACCGGGCTAAAATTTCTTTTGCTGCCAGCGAAACTGAACGGCGTGAATACTGGAGAAAATGGCTCAAGTTCCAGAGCCTTGAACGATATTTCGACCTGGTGGAAACCCGGGAAAAAAATAAAGACCGCAATGATTTCGTGGTAAAACCGGATGCAGCACTTGAAAAAGAAGCACGGGAAAAGGTAAGTAAAGTGATGGAAAGAACCTTTGAGCGCTATCGTTTCAAGTTTTCTGAAGATGACAAGTTCAACCTGTTTGTAGGCACCATCACCAACATTATGGATCCCCACACTGAATTTTTCCCCCCGGTTGATAAAAGATATTTTGATGAACAGATGAGCGGCCGTTTTTTCGGCATCGGCGCATCGCTTGTTTATGATGAAGGAAATATTAAAATCAATACGCTGATTGCCGGCAGTCCTGCCTGGAAGAGCGGCGAAGTGCAGGTAGGAGATGTGATTCTAAAAGTGGGGCAGGGGAAAGAAGACCCGGTAGAATTAACCGGGTTTGTGGTAGAAGATGCGGTAAAACTTATCCGTGGAAAAAAAGGAACTGAAGTAAAACTTACACTCAAAAAACAGGATGGCACTGTAAAAACTATCAGCCTGGTACGTGATGAAATTGTGCAGGACGAAACCTTTGCCCGCAGCGCAGTAATTAAAAACGGAACTACAAAACTGGGCTATATCTACCTGCCGGAATTTTATGCCGATTTTGACCGGCCAAACGGTAACCGGTGCTATGTGGATGTGGCTAAAGAAATTCAGAAGCTGAAAGAAGAAAAAGTGGATGGCATCATCATGGACCTGCGAAACAACGGCGGCGGTTCGCTTTATGATGTGGTACAGATGGTGGGCTTGTTTATTGAAAAAGGACCGGTAGTGCAGGTAAAAGACCGCGACGGAAAACCCAACATACTGGAAGATAAAAACCGTGAAGTGCTGTATGACGGCCCGCTCACGGTGATGGTAAATGAATTCAGCGCATCTGCATCGGAAATATTTGCTGCTGCCATACAGGACTATGGCCGTGGCATTGTTATTGGCAGCACATCCACTTATGGAAAAGGAACGGTGCAACGTAATATTGGCCTTGATCCCGGGTCAGGATTCCTGAGCGCCAATTCTGATTTGGGAACCGTAAAACTGACTTTACAAAAATTTTACCGGGTCAACGGTGGCTCCACGCAACAGAAAGGTGTGGCTTCAGATATTGTGCTGCCCGATAATTATGAGTACCTGAAACTGCGGGAAAAAGATGATCCCGATGCGCTGCCCTGGGATGAAATAAGCAAAGCACCCATTAAAAACTGGACACCCGGTTATGATATTTCCTCACTTCAGACACTTAGCGAAACCAGGCTTCAATCAAACATTGCTTTTAAACTGATTAAGGATAATACCGACTGGCTGGCAAAACAGAATGACAAAGATTATCCGCTGAATTACGAGAAATACAAAAAAGAACAGGCAACCATCAAGGCCACCATTCGCCAGATTGAAGCCCTTAAAAAGCTCCAGGATGAAATGGATATTACCGCCCTGCCGCAGGATGCCAATCGCTTCAGCTATGATAAAGGCAAACAGGAACGATTCGAACAGTGGATAAAAAACCTGCGTAAGGATATTTATATTGACCAGGTATCGAAAATAACCGATGACATGGTGGTGCAGCGTAATATGGCGCTTGGTAAAAAAAATGAAGACGCCAAAAAGGCGTTCTGAAAATTGAATATTCCCGCTAAAAAACATCCTGCCGGCTGGCAGGATTTTTTTTACAGGTATCTTTCTTCAATTACCTGCCGGTGATGATTGACATGACCTGCGCAGATAAACCCGATACCGAGCACATAAACCGGTTTGCCGCTGGCTATACCTTCCGCCTCCAGCTGCTCTTTATCAAAAGAAGCAAACATCAGCATGGTTGCATTTCTTAAGGAAGTAAATTCATCAATTAAATCATTCCAGTTCCTGTTTTCAATTTTGGCATTTTGAGCAAACAGATTTTCATCAAAGGAAGGAAGGGGAGCCGGGTCTTTTCGTGAAAAACGCAGAGCACGGTAACTGAAAACCCGCTCCGAATCAATGACATGCTGTACTACTTCCTTAATGGTCCATTTACCTTCGGCATACCGGTAGTTTTGCTTTTCTGCCGGAATGGTATGCAGCAAAGAAATAAAAGAAGACCCGCTGTTTCTTAAAGCAGTCACCAGGTCATCTTCCTTCACTTTATTGATATAGCCGTGATAAAATTCCGGCACACGGTTCAGATCAGGGCGGGGCATAGGTATTTTATTTTAATAAAAATAAAGATGGCGATTTTTTTTCAGTAAAAAACCTCTGCTGTAAAAAGCAGAAGCCAAAATTTTCATTCTTTACTTTTTCAAAAAGGTTTCAGCATCGTACCCGCACCTCTTTCACCTTTCAAGGTTGACGCAAGTTTCAGCGCCTCATAAGCGTTCACCACACCTCCCGTTTTACTGATGTCTGAAAGATTCACTTTGCTTTCCGTACCGGGCACATTTACCTGGTAAGCAGGAGGCACCACCGATTTTTCAATAACAAATTTTACCTGTTCGGCGCTCAGGTTGGGAAAATACTGAAGTATGAGAGCGGCAATACCGGCTACCACCGGGCTGGCCATGCTGGTACCCTGGGCATTGCCATAAGTGTTGCCTCCGGGAACAGTAGAGTAAATTTTCATACCCGGGGCGAAAACATCCACTTCATTTTTACCATAATTGGAAAAGCCGGCAGTCAGCGAAAAATATTTTGAGCCATCGGTGGGTATTGCCTGGTCAATAGCCAAATCGCCGCTGGCCCCAACTGTTATCCAGTTGCTGGCCCTGGTAGCATTCGACTTATATACCGGGCTGGGAAAATTCCATGTAGAGTCAATATTCTTATGGTCATTCCCGGCAGCATGTACCAGCAATACTCCTTTTGACCTGGCATATTCCACGGCTTCATCTACCCAATGTTTTTCAGGTGAAAAACTTTTTCCAAAACTCATATTGATTACCTGTGCGCCATTATCCACCGCATAGCGTATGGCAAGAGCAATATCCTTATCATGCTCATCGCCATCGGGCACGGCTCTTATCATCATGATTTTTACATTATCGGCAATTCCATCCACACCAATATTGTTGTTTCTTTTGGCCCCGATAATACCAGCTACATGGGTGCCATGGTGAGCCGATTTGTTGTCAACAAACACATTGTTGTTTCCATAAAAGCGGTCGGAAAAATCATAATAATTATCCTTCACCACTTCGTCACGGAAGTTTTTTGGCGCTTTTTCTTTGGCATCTGCTTTTCTTTGTTCAGCATCCAGGTAATCCTTAAAGCCCTCCATAAATTCCTTATTAGTGACATCAAGGGCATCGTTGGCCTTCATCAGGCCATACAAGGCGGTTTTGGCATTTTTAGTTTTATTGTCGGGAAATTCTGCGCTTTCAAGCTCTTTACCTGTAAACTCTGTTTTACCCAAGGCCGCCTGCAAAATGCTGTCGCTTCTTGAAAGATTCAGATAAGCCATTTTCAGTATGGCTAAATCAATGCTTTCCTCACCACCCGATCCGTAAAGTTCTTCTCTTGTTTTACTCCACATTTCATACTCAGCCGCTTCTTCTTTAGAAAGTGTTGCAGGATTGATTTCTTTTCCTTCATATTTTTCTTTGTATTTGTGATAAACCCGGTCTCTTTCATAAGAGTCCACAGTCACATTCTTACCGTCCTTGCCGCCAATAAAATTCCATCCGTAAATGTCATCCACGTAGCCGTTTTTATCATCATCTATCCCGTTGCCGGGTATTTCTTTGGGGTTTCGCCAAAGCACTTCTTTCAGGTCTTCGTGCAGGGTATCAATGCCGGAATCAATAACTGCTACTATCACCGTTTTACTCTTTTTCCCTTTCATAAACTGGTAAGCCTTGTCAAGACTGATTCCATAAGTACCGGTTTCCTTCAGGTCAAGCAGGTGCCATCCATTGGGCAGAGGTTCTTTTACTCCTGTTTGGGCAAAGGTACCTATGCTTAAAAATCCGAAGACCATTGTCACTATTCCCGCAAAGATTCTATTCATAAATTTTTAATTTTAAATGCAAAAATTAAGAATTGGTAAAAATAATTGAAACCTTCCATAAAAATTTGATAATTACTAACAGGTAAATATTTTTAGCGCCATCACAAAATGAAAATCTCCCCTTTCAGCAAGGGGAGATTTCAGATAATAATCGCTTTAGTTATTTCTTAGTTTCAGCTCAACACGCCGGTTAAGTGCCCGTTCATCCTGAGTTTTTCCATGGTTAAGTGGCCGGGTAGGGCCAAAGCCCTGCGCTGTCAGCCTGGACGCATCCACACCTTTTTTCACCAGGTAATCTTTTACCTTTTCTGCTCTTTCCACTGACAATTTCATGTTGGCATTGAAACTTCCGGCATTGCTGGTATGGCCTTCTATATCAAGCATAAGTCCGGGCTGCTTTAAAAGTATGTCAACCACTTCATCCAGAATTGCTTCGGATTCTTCCAGCAGTTCAGCCTTTGCAAATTCAAACTGAATTCTTTTAGCAGCAAATTCCACCTTCTCAATTATCTCTTTCTTGATTTCGGGGCAACCATTGTTCTCCTTTATGCCGGGTTCAGTTTTACATTTATCTTCTTCATCGTTTACTCCATCAGCATCCGTGTCGGGAACCGGACAACCCTGGTAGCGGGCAAAACCCGGTACATCGGGGCATTTATCTTCTTCATCATTCACCGCATCTTTATCCCTGTCGGGTACGGGGCAGCCATCGTATTTCGCCACGCCGGGCACTGTCATGCATTTATCCTTTTCATCCGTAATGCCATCGCCATCAGCATCACGCAGCGGGCAACCGGCGTTTTCAACCAATCCCTTTTCTGCGGGGCATTTATCTTTATTATCAGCCACCCCATCCGCATCGCCATCGGGACAACCTTTAGTTACCAATGGCCCGGGTTCGGTTTCACAATAATCGTCTATATCGGGTATTCCATCCTTATCGCTGTCTTTTAGTTTTTCTTCAAGCGCTATGGGTTTACCAATAAAAATTCCCAATGTGGCGCCGGCCACCTGGTTTTTAAAATTTCCTTCGTAAGCAGCCGTGTACATATCGCCAAGGCTCCGGCTGAAATTACCGGCAATGAAAAAACTGCTGAACTCAATGCCGGCAGTTCCGTTTACCCCAAGGTCAAGCGTTTTATATTTTCCGGGTGCATCGCCTACCGGCAGGTCTTTATTTTCATCGGTAACAAAAGAACCCGACTTCATGTAGGTTTCGGTTTTTTCAAAACCGTTGTAAAAAAAAGAAAGATAGGGCCCGCCGCCGATAAAAAACTTTGCTTTTTCGCTAATGGGAATTTTGTAAACAAGATTCAGCGGCACATCCACATAATTTATAAACTGCTTTGCGTCTATGCTGAAATAATCATACACGGCAGTATCGTATGTGCTGGAAAATTTTCTTCCCTTGTTGTAAAACAATACGCCGGGTTGCGCATAAAATTTTGATTTGAAACCCAACTGAAGATCGGCGATGAATCCAAAATGTGCACCGGTGCGGCTGCTGTATTTGCTTTTCAGTTCCGTCCAGTTGGGCAGATTATTGGTTTCAACTATGGTGGAAGTATGCCCGCCGCCTGCCAGGGCAAGCCTTAATTGTGCGATAGAAATTTGCCAGGAAAAAAGCAGGATTACTCCGGGTAAAATTATTTTTTTCATCAGGATGATTTTTCAGAGATATTGACTGGTATTCAACGTACAAAGGTGGAAATTATTTCAGAGAAATCATAGTCTTTTTGGGTGCTTTTTGTCAAACAACAATGGCTAAATGGCTACATGGTCAAATTACTGTTTTGTTAGTAAAATCCATTATGGAAGAAATCCAAAAACAATTTAACCATTAAACTAGTTAGCCATAATCTATATATCAAACTTAATACCCTGTGCCAGGGGCAGGCTGGTGCTGAAATTAATTGTGTTGGTTTGGCGGCGCATATAATTTTTCCATGCATCGCTGCCACTTTCCCGGCCGCCGCCGGTTTCTTTTTCACCGCCAAAGGCACCGCCAATTTCAGCGCCACTGGTGCCGATGTTTACATTGGCAATGCCGCAATCGCTGCCGGTGGCAGAAAGAAACTGCTCGGCTTCACGCAGGTTCAGCGTCATGATGGCTGACGACAAACCCTGCGGCACTCCGTTCTGGATAGCGATGGCCTCATCCATGGTTTTATATTTCAGTAAATAAAGAACAGGAGCAAAGGTTTCGTGCTGCACTATTTCATTATGCGGTTCCACTTCGGCTATGCAGGGCTTCACATAGCAACCGCTTTCATAACCGTCGCCCTGCAGCACTGCGCCTTCCACAACAAATTTTCCGCCTTCTTTTTTGCATGCTTCTATCGCCGCTTCATACATTTTTACCGCCGCTTTATCAATCAGCGGTCCTACATGATTTTTTTCATCCAGCGGGTTACCAATGCGCAGTTGTTTGTAAGCTGTGGTCAGTTTTTGTTTTACTGAATCATATACTTCATCCTGAATTATCAACCGTCTTGTAGTGGTGCAGCGCTGGCCGGCTGTACCCACAGCGCCAAACACGGCGCCCCGCACCGCCATATCAATGTCGGCGTCTTTCGAAATGATGATGGCATTGTTGCCCCCAAGTTCCAGCAGTGCTCTTCCCAACCGGGCGCCTACGGCAGCGCCAACCGCTTTTCCCATCCGTGTAGAACCCGTTGCTGAAATCAATGGGATTCGTTTGTCATTCGCCATCCATTCACCCACATCGCGGCCTCCGATAACAACACAGGATACGCCTTGCGGTACATTGTTTTTTGCAAATACTTCAGCTACGATTTGCTGACACGCAATAGCGCATAAGGGAGTTTTTTCCGAAGGTTTCCATACACACACATCACCACATACCCATGCCAGCATACTATTCCAGCTCCATACAGCCACGGGAAAATTGAACGCAGAAATTATTCCGACGATTCCCAGCGGGTGCCACTGCTCATACATGCGGTGGCCGGGCCTTTCGCTGTGCATGCTGAGGCCGTGCAACTGGCGTGACAAGCCAACGGCAAAATCACAGATATCAATCATCTCCTGCACTTCGCCATAACCCTCCTGCAGGCTTTTGCCCATTTCGTAGGAAACGAGTTTGCCCAAAGGTTCTTTGTATTTTCTTAATGCTTCGCCTATCTGCCGCACTATTTCACCACGGTGTGGAGCAGGTTTCAATCGCCATTTTTTAAATGCCTCTTCTGCAGTTTGAATAATTTTCTCATAGCTTTCTTTATCGGCAGATAAAACCGAGCCAACAAGTTGGCCGTCAACGGGGGAGAAGGAGTCAATTTTTTCACCGGAAGATTTTAACCACTTAATGCCGGTACTTGCTCCTGCATTAATTTGCTCCACGTGTAAAGCCTTAAGAAAATCCATAAAAATAATTTGAGGAGCAAAAGTACAGATAGCGTCGCATATTAAATTTATGAAGGTGCTTTAAGAAGTATGAATAAAATTTTTTTTAAAAAGGAATTAAAGAATGATTGTATGCGATGTCCACAATGATGAAGTTTTTTCACCCGTTTGCTGAGGCGGGTTGGTTGTGGTTGTACTTACCGGGCGATTGATAACAGCGCCGCCACCCTGTGGCCTGCCCTGGAGAGTTGTAACCACCCGGCTGGCGGGTGCAGTATTACCGGTAGTGGAAGACTCGTCGCCCTTAATCTTCCAGCCTATGTTTATTTTTTTGTTGTTTAATCCGGCAATGTCTTGCTCCAATATTTTTAATGGAATAAGATACTCCACATGGAAATTATAAGCACTGTCCCATCCGGTGGCAATATTAATCGTCCCTTCCGTTTTGATATCCTGGGCAAATGATTCCAGTTTGGAAAAACCGAACAATTTCATTTTTGTCAAACTTTCCTTCCGGGTGTTCCAGCCAGCAGTATTTACCAAGGCTAAAGGAAATTCAACGCCACGAGTTTCTTTTTTCTTCCCCCTGGTATCAATATAAAAAAATAAACCTTGCTGCATTATCCGCTGCTGTATTTTTTTATCGGAAATAACAAGTGCGATAAAAAGGTTTTCTTGATCATTGTCGGTGGCATAGCGGATACCTGTTTGTTTATCGGTACCGAATTTTTCAGCGGGCCACTCCGTTATATTTCCATCCAGCTGATGATTGACAATTGCAGTGTCTGCTCTGCCGGCAGCTATTAACCGGGAAGCATTGTTTTGAAATAGCATCAAGCAGGCTATGCCCGGGATTAAAAAAAATATTCTCATGGTTAGCTGTTTCTGATATTTGATTTAAAAAGAACCTGGTTCAGTACTGCTCGCTTTCATTCGGAAAACCTTTCTCTTTCACATCTTTAATATATTGCTTTACAGCCCGGGTTACCTGTTCGTGCAGATCCAGGTATTGCCGTAGAAAACGGGGTTTGAACTCGGTGTTGATGCCGAGCATATCGTGCATCACAAGCACCTGCCCGTCGCAGTGCATACCGGCGCCGATGCCGATGGTTGGAATATGTAAACTTCCCGTCACTTCTTTTGCCAGCAAGGCGGGAATTTTTTCCAGCACGATGGCAAAGCAGCCGGCTTCTTCGAGCAGCTTTGCATCGGATCGTAGTTTGTTGGCTTCCGTTTCTTCTTTTGCCCGCACGGTGTAGGTGCCAAATTTATAAATGGATTGCGGCGTAAGACCAAGATGGCCCATCACCGGGATGCCGGCAGATACAATCCGCTTTACCGAATCCATCACTTCTTCACCGCCTTCCAGCTTTACGGCATGTCCGCCGGTTTCTTTCATAATGCGGATGGCCGAAGCAAGGGCAATGTCGGAATTGGACTGGTAAGAGCCGAAGGGCATATCCACCACCACCAGGCAGCGGTTGATTCCCCGTATTACCGAAGCGGCATGATAAATCATTTGGTCGAGGGTGATAGGCAGCGTGGTTTCATGACCGGCCATTACGTTGGAAGCCGAATCGCCGACGAGTAATATGTCAATGCCGGCGCCGTCAATTATTTTTGCAAAAGAATAATCATAGCCGGTAAGCATGCTGATTTTTTCACCGGCTGATTTCATTTTCTGCAGCGTGTTGGTTGTTACTTTTTTTATTTCTTTTTTTTCTTCTTTGTTTACTGGCATAAACCGGGATTTACAGGATTAAAAGATTTTGGGGGGAAAAGTTATGATGATTTTTAATCCTGATCCAAAAATCAATTAATCCGGGTTATACTTCTATTTCCTTCAATCTTATTTCTTCATACAACGTATGAATCAGCCCGTCGGCCAGGCCGATTTTGGGAACATAAATCTCCCCGGCATCGGCCCAGCGCATTACATTGATGTAAATAAGCAGGGCGGGCACTATCACATCGGCACGGTCTTCCCGCAGGCGATAAAGACTCATTCGCTGGTTGACGGAAAGGTTGCTGAATTCCTTGAAGTTTTCACGAAGCAAATCAAGCGACAGGGGCTTACCTTCCTTTCGCTTGGATAGGGAAAATATCTTGTTGATGTTGCCGCCTGACCCGATGGCGGTTACATGATGAAAGCCTTTTGTCCGGTTTTTGATAAATTCTTTCATTTCATCCCACTGCGCTTCACTCACCTGGTTTTTCAGCAGGCGGATGGTGCCGATGTTGAACGAATCTTTGAAAATAAGTTTGCCATCGCTGAAAAAAGTAAGCTCGGTGCTGCCGCCACCCACATCAATGTACAGGTAGGATTCTTCCCGGGTCATATTATCGGCGATGTGGTTTTCATAAATCAGCGAGGCCTCCTCCTGGCCGGAAATAATTTTGATTTCAATGCCCGTTTCCGATTTCACTTTGCGAAGTATTTCCTCTGCATTCACAGCATCACGCATGGCCGAAGTGGCACAGGCTTTCAGGTGTTTTACCTCGTACACATCAAGCAGCAGCTTGTAGCTCCGGATGGTTTTGATGATTTTATCCACCTTGGTGGCCGATATCTCACCTTTATCAAACACTTCGAAGCCGAGGCGCAGCGGCACCCGTACCAGCAGGGCTTTGATGAATTCTTTGTTGCCCTGCGGGCCGTTAATTACATCGGAAATGAGGAGGCGTGCTGCGTTGCTGCCTATATCAATTGCTGCCAGTCTCAACGGTTACTGAAGTTTGAGTTTGTGTTTGTGGATGAGTTTTTTTGTACAAATACTTATATGTTTCTATCTGGCTGCGTATTTTTTTTCTGCCGGAGTTCACATAGTCGTTGCTGAGTTCATTGTTCAGCCGTCTTGCCTTCACATTATCGCCCAGTTGTATGTTAAGGATATTTATCAGTTCCTGCTTTATTTCTTCGTCCGTTACAAGACAAGTGGCTTCCACCCGGTGATCCAGATTACGCACCATCCAGTCGGCCGAAGATATATAAACTTTCTCTTTGCCATGATTGTGAAATACCCACACCCGTGCATGCTCCAGGTATTCATCTACAATGCTGATGGCATTTACCGGCTTTACATATTTTTTACTTTCTGACCGCATGCAGAAAATTCCCCGTACAATCAGGTTGAGTTCCACGCCGCATTTGGCTGCTTCATTCAGTTTCATTATGAGCGATTCATCGGAAAGCGAATTCATCTTAAGCGTCATGGCTGCCGGCTTGCCCGCTTTGGCATTTTTAATTTCATTTTCAATCAGGGCAAAAAGTTTTTTGCGCAGCATCACGGGGCTTGGAATTACGATGGAGCAATCCTTGAGGTAATGGGTGCCCAGCCGCGGGTTTTCCAGGAAATTAAAAATACGGTTTACGTCGGCCATGATGTCTTTGTTGCTGGTGAGCAGGCAATGATCCCCATAAATTTTTGAAGTTTTTTCATTCAGGTTACCGGTGCTTACAAAGCCATACTGGATGGTTTTATCATGTACCCGTTTTTTTATCAGGCAAACTTTTGCATGCACTTTCATATCCGGCAACCCGATGGTGACTTTGGCGCCTTCTTCTTCCAATCTTTCTTTCCATTCCAGGTTGGCTTCTTCGTCAAAGCGGGCACGCAGTTCCAGCATCACGGTTACCTGTTTGCCGTTTCGCACAGCGTTTACCAGCGCATTCATGATTTTTGACTGCGATGCCAGCCTGTACCCGGTGATTTTAATGGTAGTCACATCTGGGTCAATAGCTGCTTCACGAAGCAAATCAATAAGCGGGCTGAAGGAATGATAGGGAAAATGAAGCATCAGGTCTTTCTCCATTATCACATCCGTCACCCGCCGGCCGTCGAGTAATGCAGGATGATCGAATGGTTTGCGGCGCTGGCTTTTTATACGGAAAATATGTTCGGGAAATTCCATGAAGTCGCGGAAATTATGAATACGGCCACCGGGAATCAGGTTATCCCGCTTGGAAAGATTGAGGCGCCGGATTAAATACTCCAGCATGCCCGGATCCATTTCCCGGTCGTACACAAACCGCACCGGTTTACCTTTCTTGCGGTTCTTTAAGGCTTTTTCCAGTTTTTGAATGATGGATGTGTGTATGTCGTTGTCAATATCTATTTCGGCGTCACGGGTTACTTTAAAAATATGTGCGGCATACTGATCGTAACCAAAAAAAGAAAAAATATCGGGCAGGTTGAAGCGGATTACATCTTCCAGCAGGATGATGTGATGTTCATCGGCCCGGGGTGAAGGAAGCAGCACAAAGCGGTTCAGGTGAAGCGGCACTTCAATGAGGGCATATTTCCTTTTCAAAGCGCTTTCTTTTTTCCACATCACCACCCCCAGATAGATGGACCGGTCACGCAGCGCAGGAAACTCCGGTATACTCTCAATCATCAGGGGGATGATGTTGGTACTCACTTCATCTTCGTAATACTGCCTTACAAATTCCTGCTGCTCGCGGTTCAGCTCATTTTCTTTTACCAGGAAAATTTTCTCCTGCTTTAGTTCGTGCAGAATATTTTCCCAGATGCGGTGAAACTCGCTTTGCTGGTTCAGCACTATCATCTGAATTTCATCCAGTATTTCCTGCGGATTTTTTTCAAGGTGCATTTTACCTTTTTCACCAAAGCTGCTCATTCGCCTGAGTGTAGCCACTCTTACACGAAAAAACTCATCGAGGTTATTGGAAAAAATGCCGAGAAAGCGGATCCTTTCCGGCAATGGCACAGTGGCATCGGCCGCTTCCTGCAGCACCCGTGCATTGAAAGAAAGCCAGCTTATATCCCTGAAAATCGTTTTGTGTTTTTTATCCGAAGCCATAAAAATTGCCCTCTGCGGCAGTGGATAAAATTAAGGAACGGCCGTGATGATTACTATTAATTTTTAAGCGCAGTTGCAGACGGCTCCTCTACCGGTGCACTCATTTCACCATTGATTTTGTTTTTGTTGAATTTAGAAATTAATAAAAAACAAATAAGCCCGGCGATAAGAATAATTATGGTTTGCGCCGACCACATCAGCCAGCCGGAGGCGTTGCCGGTAGTGTCCGGATTCAAACCGTACAAACCGAGCAGTTGTGCAATCAGCAGGGGATAGGCCCCGATGCCATTGGGGGTGAGAATAATTCCGATAGTGCCCACTGCGAGGGCGGTTAATCCGCCGGAAAAACCCAGGTATTGGGTTTCCCGCAGGGCATACAGGCCGGCTGTGGATGCCAGCCAGTACATGCACCAGATAAGAAAACTATGAAACAGGAAAAGCCTTTTGTGTTCCAGGTCGCGGATGCTGGAAAGCCCGTGCAGGATGTTTTTAATAACTCTTTTTATCCGGGCTACCATATCAATATGCCCGAGATGTTTCAGGATAAAATAAAACAGCAGCAAAAAAATGACAAAGCCAATGATTGCGATGAAAAGCTTTTCTTTTGACAGATGGCCTGTTTTATCCCTGAAGAAAGTGAGCAGCAGGTCCTTTATCATCTGGCCAAAAATATCACCCTGCAGCAGAATGGCCAGCAGGAAAACGGTGAACAGGCAAACCAGGTCAACAGCTCTTTCAACGAGAATGGTACCAATGAGTTTATCCACTTTAAATTTTTCGTAGCGGGCCAGCAGGGTGCATTTAAATACTTCGCCCAGCCGCGGCGCACCGGCATTTACCAGGTACCCTATCATCACGGCGGCAAATGCATTGGTATCAGAGGGCCGGTAGCCGAGGGGCTCCATCAGCAGTTTCCAACGCATGGCGCGGCTGAAGTGAGCCACCATTAAAAAAGTAACAACCGGCAGAATCACCCACTTGCGGCCGCGGGCCACCGCATGTTTTATCTGCACCCAGTTTTCATGATTGATATTGCGCACCGATAACCACACAAAAAATGCTCCCAGCGAGAGATAAAAAAGGTACTTGAGAATGGTTAGCACTTTTTGTTTCATAGATGAGGGTACTAAATTTTATTCCCTTCTTTAGGAAATATAATACAC
>CAZDUO010000009.1:0-69104 GCA_964508655.1 uncultured Chitinophaga sp.
CATCAGACATCAGACATCAGACATCAGACATCAGACATCAGACATCAGACATCAGACATCAGTTTTGGGGCGCAAAGATAAGTGCTGAGTACTACGTGAAGAAATGTGAAAACTTGATTTTGGAGAATCAGAAAAAATCCGCAATCTTCAATCCGCAATCTAAAATCCCAAATCAAAATCCGGTTATGGTTCTCAGCAGAATCTGGATGGCTTTTATCATCATCGCATTACTTTCAGCACTTGGCAGGTTTTTGCTTGAACCGGGCCAGGAAAAAATTTTCAGCAACCTGGTGACGGGAAAAAATACGGACACTGTTTCTGTTCGTTCAGTTGATTCAACCGTAGTGCCTGTGTTGATTCGTGAGCAGCTGAAAACAAAAAAAATTGCTGTATGGGGCAAAGAAAAAATTTACAAACCCGGAGAAAATATTTACCGTGCTTTCAACCTTCAGCAGGCAAACGGCGTGTTTGAAACCACCAAAGATGCCGTGAATCTCTGTATCAACCTGATTGGGATTATGGCCCTGTTCATGGGCTTTATGGCAATTGCAGAAAAAGCAGGCGGCATCCGTTTCCTTTCAAGAATCATCGGTCCTTTTTTCACCCGCATTTTTCCCGATGTGCCCAAAGGCCATCCCAGCATGGGGCACATGGTGATGAATTTTTCTGCCAACCTGATGGGGCTCGATAATGCCGCCACCCCGTTTGGAATAAAAGCGATGGAGAGCCTGCAGGAGCTGAATCCTGATAAATCCACCGCCACCAATGCGCAGGTGATGTTTCTTTGCCTGCATGCGTCGGGGCTTACGCTTATTCCCACCGTCATTATTGCCGACAGGGTAGCGCTGCGGTCGGCCGGCCCCACCGATATTTTCATCCCATGCATGATTGCAACTTTTGTGGCTACAATTGCCGCCCTATTCATTGTATCATTGCGGCAGCGCATCAATATTTTTCAGTCAGTGATTGTCTTGTGGGTGCTGGGAATAACCACCGTCATCGCAGCCTTGATTTTTTATATAAAAACGCTGGATGCCGAAGGAGTGAAACTGTTTTCTGAAAGCCTGAGTAATGGGATTATCCTCCTCATTTTTTTCCTGATTATTCTCGGCGCTATTTATAAAAAGATACATGTGTTTGATGCATTCATTGAAGGCGCCAAGGGCGGTTTTGAAACAGCCGTCCGCATCATCCCCTATCTTGTAGGCTTGCTTGTTGCCATCAGTTTGTTTCGCAACAGCGGGGCTTTTGATTTTATACTCGATGGCATCAAGCAGGTTTTTACCTGGCTAAATGGTGACACAAGAATTGTGGATGCGTTGCCCACAGCACTGCTGAAACCGCTCAGCGGCAGCGGGGCAAGAGCCATGATGATTGACACATTGAATGCGCATGGCGCCGATTCATTCGCCGGCAATCTGGCATCGGTATTCCGCGGTTCGGCCGATACCACTTTTTATATTGTGGCTGTTTATTTTGGTGCTGTGAGTATAAAAAACACCCGTTATTCGGTTGGCACCATGTTGCTGGCCGATCTTGCCGGCATCCTTACTTCCATAATTGTTGCCTATTTGTTTTTTGCATAAAAAAAAATACCCCGGCACAGCCGGGGCATTTATATCATCATCAAACCAAATTACCGGTTGGTATAAAAAGTAATACTTGGCGTGCGGCCGGTAACGCCGGTTTTGCCGCGGGCATAGAGTGTATATACACGCTGTGCACCCGGTAAAAAAGTATTAATCTGCGAAACGGTGGTATTGGTACCGGCTGTACGCAGGTAGATGGTATCGGCAACGAACGGCACATCACGGATAGTATAATCTCTCACTTCCCTGTAACTGACATTGGTAAACAGCGGGCCAAAGCGCAGCGAGATCACATCAAACCGGCTGGCGGCATCGCCGCACAGGTTTACAAACCGGAAAGCGAATTGATTTCTCGGCGGCTCGGGAAAATTATCTTCGATAGCATATACTCCCGGAGCAGGATACGGATCAGCAATAAACAGGCTGTATTGTTTTCCTGCCTCCAGTGATACACTGGCATTAAAAACCTCGTCGCCGGTTACGGGGGCGTAAGCACCGGATACAATCCTGTTCATGATAAATTTAAAACTGGATTGCCCGGGTGAGAAAAACGAATAGGCAGTTGTAGGGGGAAATACACTGCCATACATAAATGTATTGGTAGAAGATGAAGTATTTGTTGCCCCGTTTATTTTCGTATCGTTCATAGTAATTCTGAAGCCGTTGCTGGTGGTAGAAAGCGCCGGCGCTCCGCCCAGCGTGAGGGGTGTGTAGGCATGAATAAATTTTACCTGTGCCTTGGTTGCAGGGTCGTACAGGTTAAATTTTTCAATATCATCCAGGTTATCCTCTGCTTCTTTAACACAGGAAAAAAATAATACCGGGACCAGGAATATCATCAACAGTGGGGATGTGTTTTTTCTCATATTAGCTTTTTTTAAAAAATTAATCAGGGTTTTGAAAACCAAACCGGCACGGTGTGATAGTCAATCGCCGTAGCTCCGATGCTTTGCAGCTCGGCCAGGTTCCAGAGGTATTCTGAATTGTATCTTGGCCTTACCCGCTGCACAAGCTTGCCACTGTTATCAGGATAAAGCGATGCAACCGGGACATACCCGACGAATATATTGGCGTCATAATTATACTTGCGCAGATCCACCCATATTTCCTCTGTGCCATAGGGCCACAGGGAAACAAACTTTTGCAGCATGATATGGCTCAAAGTAAGTGTGGCCGGCGATACAGTTGCACTACTGATGTAATTGTTTCTGGCCGTAGTGCTAATTGGTGTGTAGCCGGTATAGTTGCTGCTGGTAAGCAGGTCGAAGCTTCCGTTGATACCGGCCAGGTAGGCAGTTCTTGCGGTACTCATATCACCTTTTTTCAAGGCAGCTTCAGCTTTTACAAACTGGATCCAGCTATAAGTAAGTATGGGGAAAGGAGAAACATTTTTGAAAAATGTACGGGCGCCTGTATCCACACCACCGGCAGGGGCTGAAGTGGAATAGAATCCCCAGAAATTAGGCGGCTGATTAGCCGTAGTAATGCCGGTGAACCCGTTGTTGGCCGGCAGCCCATTGAATTGACCGCTGGTAGAAGGCTTGAAAATATAATTACGCCGCGGGTCAACAACACCGGTGAAGAAAGTCGTGCCGCTCATCATATCTATCAGGTATTTGCTGGCACGATAGGTACCCAGGTTGGCTCTTGTAGGTCCGTAAAAGTTTAACGCTGTAGTGCTGATGGGCTGATAAGCAGCATCAAATTTTATCAGTGCATCGTCAGCTGATGAGCTGAACGATAAATTGGCGTATTTGATTACTGAATCGGCGCTGAAGTTTGACTTATTGATGTAGCGGTGAAAAACAAGAGCTTTTACACCATAAACAAATTTTTTCCAGCGCTCAATATTGCCTGCATAAAAGTATTTATCCCCCTTGGAAGAAAAACCATCTGAAGGTGATGATACCTGGTTAAAATAAAACAGGGCCGAGTCGCAGATTTTCTTTACATACTCATACACCTGGTCCTGTGTATTGTATTTAAAAGTTAGTTGTTCTGATTTGAAAGCTTCATCGAGTATCACATCGCCATGGTAATCGGCCAGCTGCAGCCAGCTTAATGCAAACAAAGCCCAGCCTGCCCCTGCATATTCTGGTCTGCCGGTATTACGGCCATCCCTGATTGCATTCAGCAGGTTTATACCAAGATTCCAGTAGTGCGTTCTCCATTTTTCACCGCCATTATCGCTGCCAGGATCGTAACCCATTCGCTCCCATGTAACACCCGTAAGTGTCCGGTGCCAGTAGTCACAATAATTTCCGAGAAACCGGGCATCGAAAAAAACACCCCGGGCAAAATTGGAAATCACCGCCGGGAGCACAAGGTCGGGATCAACTTCTACCGGTTTATTGGGATTGGGAAAAGCATCATCCAGATATTTTTTACAGGATGTAATGCCTGTTAATAGCATCATACTGCACAGTACAATTAAAAATGATTTCCTATGTTTCATATGCTGTCGTATTATTTTTTAGCGAATTGAAGTGATAAACCGAAGTTGAGCCCCCGCGGAATGGAAAGCGAACCAAAATCAACACCGAAAGAACCATTGCCAAGTGTAGCTGCGGAGTTACCTGCGGCTGTCGGGTCCACACCGGTATAATTAGTTATCAGGAAAAGGTCGGTGCCGGTGATAAAGGCAGCGGCTGATGAAAAGTATTTTAATTTATCCAGCAGTCGCTTTCCGGCATTGAAGCGTATAGTTACATCTCTTACTCTCAGCCAGTTCACATCTTTTTCTACATAATCCACCGCCAGGGATCTGTCGGTATAAATGGAGCTTTGGAAATGCGGCAGTACGGATATAGTATTGGGTGTGGGGTTGGAAGTGTTTTCAAGCCCGTCTCTCAGCACGCCGGGATAGATGCGGGGCACTTCCCTGTTAAGTGTTCGCAGGCTTACCCCGGTTTGTGTCATCCAGATTTCATTTGCATTCAAAATATCGCCACCAGCTTTTATATCAAGCAGACAGGAAAAAGTAATATTCTTATATGTAAAAGTGTTGCTGATGCCGAGCTGGAAATCGGGGTTGCGGTCGGCAATCTTAGTATAGTTTGCGTCGGGAATGGGGTAGCCGGTTGTGGGGTCAATCAGGATTTGGCCGGTAACATTGCGCAGATAATTCTGACCGGTAAGCTGTGTGATGGTGCCGTTGCGGGTAAGACCAGCCCTGAAATTTCCCAGCCAGGTATCGGAGTTGTAAAACTCAGGAATATTATCAGGAATGCGGGTGATGCGGTTGGTCATCCGGTTGAAATTATAATTCATGCGCCAGGTAAAATTCTTTTTCTTAATGGCCGTGATGCCAAGCGTTACCTCATGCCCTTTGTTTTCTGTATCGCTTATATTGCTTGTGTTTAAAATAAACCCGGTGCCGTAGCTCAGGCGCACAAGCCGTACTATCTGGTCAAGGTTTTTTGTGTGATAATAGGTGTACTCCAGGCTCAGCCGGTTATTGAACAGCCGCATTTCGGTTCCTACTTCATAAGTTTTCTGTCTTTCGGGAACAATCTTGGGGTTTTGATTATAAAAATCATACGACCAGCCATAGGCATTGGTGGCACCCGGTGCATTGGTGTACCAGCTTTGTGAGCCATATGGTGAAATGTCTTTGGCTGTTTCAGCTCTTGATGCCCGCAGTTTCCAGAAGTTAAGCCATTTGGATTCCGGTGCAAGGATATCGCTTACAATAACAGTAAGGCCGTAGGAAGGATAGAAGAATGACCGGGCCTGCACTGGCAGGGTTGAGGTCCAGTCGTTGCGGCCGGTCACAGTCAGGTAAATGATGTCATTATAGTTAAGTCCCACTTCTCCAAACACTCCCTGTAGCCTTTTTTTGGTCAGTGTATCAGCGCCCACTTCACGGCTTGTAACCAATGTAGTGGCAACTGACACATTTTTTGTAACCGAATCTTTCAAATTGCGTCCCAGGTGAGCAAATGTTTTTCTTACCCAGTCATCATTTGCCACTCCTGCTCTTAAAGTTGTTTTCAGTTTGCCGAAGTTTTTCTTAAAAGTATTTATCAGCACCCCGTTATAACTGTTGTATTTCTGTGTGTAATCTTCCACCTGGCCAAGTATAGTGCGGGCCTGGTTCGATTCTGGATGCAGGTAGGTAAGTCCGAACTGCTCATAAATATCAGCGCCTCCCCGTACCGTAATATTCCACCAGTCAAAAGGATCGTAGTTAATTGTCAGGTTAAAAATTCCCCGGTCAGTTTTATCATATGTTACATTCTTGTTCACTTCAAAAAACGGGTTATCTGCTTCATTAGGCTGGTTGCCGCTGGCATCCGGGTCCAGGAAAAATTTACGCTGGCCGTTTGGCTGTAAATAAACACTTGCATCATCAGTGATGGGCCACAGCATCAGGTTTTGTAAAAAACCAATGGAGCCTCTCAATGCTTTATCATTTCTTGTATTTGTAAAGGCGCCGGTCAGGTTTATTTCCAGGTTCTTCAGTACTTTTTGGTTTAGGGTTATTCGTCCCTGAAACTGCTCCAGCCCGGTATTGGGCACGGTGCCTTTTTCATCACGCCACGCAGCGTTGAAACGAAAGGCTGTATTTTTTTTACCTCCTTCCAAAGAAATACTTTGTTTCTGCTGAAATCCGTCCTGGAAAAATTTATCTATGTTATCATAGAAAACAGAGCCGATAGGATGACGGGGGCCGAAAAGTGAACGGGTATTGGATTCTACTCCGTTCAGCCCATTGCTGTAAACCTTTTGTATGTGAGGAAAGCGATAGGTATGTGTAATTCTGAAATTATTTTCGTATACCACTTTCAGCTTTCCTTTTTTTGCCTTTTTGGTAGTAATAATTATGGCGCCACTGCCCGCTTCTATTCCGTACAGGGCGGTAGCCTCCGGGCCTTTCAGAATGTTGATGGATTCAATGTCATCGGGGTTGATGTCTGCAGCCCGGTTGGTATAATCGTTATACCGGTTATCTCCATTGGATGCCAGTAGGTGCTGGTCCAGGGTATTATTGCTGATGGGTAATCCATCCACAACAATCAACGGCGAATTACTGCCCGACAGGGAATTAAAACCCCGGAGAACAATATTGGACGAAGCACCGGGTGCGCCACTTGTTTGTACCAGGGTGGCGCCGGCCACACGACCTTGTATGGCATTAAAAAAGTTTTCCCGCTGTGTTTGTGCCACATCATCGCCTTTCAGTTCCTGCGATGAAAAGCTCAATGCTCTTTTCTCTTTTTTAATACCCAGGGAGGTAACCACCACCTCACTCAGTTTTTTTTCATCCACCTCCATCTTCACAGGTATTTCAGTACCATCACCTACCGTCACCGTAATTTTAAGGTGACCCACAGAGGTAATCTCCAGCACATCACCCTTGGATGCTTTTATGGTGAAGCGACCTGTAGAAGTGGTTGTTGTATTTTTTTTGGTATTCCGGTTGATTACGGTTGCGTTGGCTACGGGTTCATCATCCTTTGCCGACAGTACAGTTCCGGAAACTGTTTTTTCCTGTGCCAGGGAAGAGGCTGAAAGAATAAACAAAGGCACAATCCATAATAATCGTTTAATTATTAGCATAAGCAGAAGTTTGTAAAAATGAAGATAAGGAAAAAAGTGAATTAGAATCCTGTTTTTCCGGCAAATTACCGCAATTAAAGCAGCAATTCAGGCAAAAGACAATACAAGCCGGTTAAAAGCTGCAACATGAATGATGATAATCCGTGAGACTAGAAAATGTGGGTAAGCTGTGTAAATGCTTACCTGCTGCCAAAAGTAAACCGCATAGTGAAGCCAATGGCTGCCGGTTCGAAGTTGATATTATCAATGATGTTTAATTCCGGCTTCCAGTCAAGAGCAAGATTGAGCGGAAGATTAGCAAATTTGTAGTCAAGCCCCACCACGCCTTGGGCTCCGAGCAATTGCCGGCTGGGGTTTGTTTTATCAGCATCGAACCCGATATAGGCGCCGCCGCCATAAAACCATTTCAGACCTTCGGTGGATGGGATATCCTGGTGAATTTCGAGCAAGGCACCAAGAGCTGCCTTTTTATTGATGGTAAATAATGCTTCAATAGCCGCGGCAGGCGTCATAAAATATTTAAAACTCACTGAATTGTTCACGGCCGGTCCGCGGCTGCTGAGCCTGATGCCGAGCCCGGTTTTATAATCCTGGGCGTGAAGCTGGTAAGAAGCAAGGAATACTGCAATAAAAAGAGTTCCCGTAAGTTTTTTCATGGCGGAATGTTTTCACTTGCAAAACGAAAACGGTGCCAAAGAATTTTAAAGGAAATGCAAAAGCTGGTTGTTTGTCATTGGTTACTGGTTGCTTGTGGCTTGTTCACTCACTCAAACAATTCATACTTTGTCTTCGGCCTTTCGGCTTCACGCCATATAAAATTTTCAAGCCGCATTTCAGCCGGTGTTTTTTGATGCATAGGCCAGATGGTTCCTTTTACAGCGGTTCGAAGCACCACCCGGCGCAGTTCACGGTCTTTGAAATAAATATCCATCAGTTCCGAGTTGGACTGGTTGATGCCGGTAAAAGCGCTGTCTTCATCCTGTATATAATAAATGCATTGTGCCGAACCCCGTGCCCGCACCGAATCAATAGTGCCATCTATAAAATAAGCATCCATGCGGGTGCTTTTAACCTGGTTATAAATTTCAGGTTTCACCAGGCTCACCAGGAAACTGTTTTTATAAACTTCCATCCTGTCTGCTTTTTTATTTTTTGTATAAAGCAGGATGGTGTCACCAGTCACCTGGCTTTCGTTCGACCAAACCACGGGATCATCATACAGCCGGAACACTGAATCTTTAAACGAATAAAACAGGCTGTCGCAAACTGCCTGCAGCGAATCGCTGAATATGCGCACATGCCGGAAAGCTTCAAAATAACGGTCGGTGCTGTCTTTGGTACCGGCGCTGTCAGTTTTATTGGTATTAATAACCGTTAAACCCCTCAATGTATCTTTTATTATTACGCTGTCTTTATTTCCATACAACTCGCTCAGTTTTGCTGAGAAAAGCGTATCGGCCGAAACGAAAACAGAATCTTCATCCTGCTGAATTATCATCAGCGGTTTTTTGGTGGCCAGAAAGGATTCCGTTTTCCGGTTATAAAAGATGAGGTCGGCAATTACTGTCCTTTTGGCTGCCGTATCCACAATAATTCCTTTTCCGGTAATCTGCATGATGCCGGTGCTGTCGTCGCTTACCATTTGTTCACCCGTAGCCTGAATATCGCCATCGGTTACAATGGGACGCTGGCCAAATTCGGCCTTGCCAGTTTGCTGGTTGTAATAACCCTCTTTTGTACGGATGGTGCGGTTGCTGCTGTCAACAATATATGTTTCGGCAATAAAGCGGGCTGTTTGGGTTTCGGTATTATATAATAAGGAGTCTGACTCAAGGGTATAAGCCGGGTCTTTCAGTTTGACACTTTTTTTAAAATAAACATCTTTCAGGTCGGCATAGTAATAGCCTTCTTCGCTGGTTACAGTCGTTTTTTTGCTTTCTACCTTACCGCCACTGCGGTAGATGCCCACCTTGGTGTTTACGTCATATTCCAGGTTGTTGGTAACAAGGGTGCCTTTACCATCAGTAAGCTTTACATTATTAGTAAGGTAGGCAATGCGCCGGTCGGTCAGGTAGCGCAGGTGATCGGCATACACGTTGGCCGTATCGGCATCATTGATATGCACATTGCCGAAAGCTTCAAACAGATTCAGCCGTTTTGTGATAACGCAGCTGTCGCATTTAAAGATGGAAGTGCCCTGCTTAAGCATTACATTGCCGGCCAGTATCTGTATTTCGGTTACAGAATCAATTTTCCGGTACTCCAGTTTTCTTACTCCCGGCAATATTTCCACCGTACGCACCGTATCCTGCGGGGTAAACGTTTTGGTAGTGGGTAACTCCTGGCCGTAGGCGCCTGCGAAACCTGCAACAAGCAGGATGGCAATGAAGCAAGGAAAATTTTTTTTTGAAATCATTATTGATTGCCCTGCGGAACGGAGTCTTTTTTCGACGGCGAAGTTAAAGGGCCGGTTTTATCTTTTCTGTTAAAGATGATATTGCCCGTGTAGCGTTTGGGATGCAGGCGAATATCATCCAGCAGAATTTCCACGCCCAGCAGTACGTCAGTCAGTTTATCATACAGCGTGCGGTCGTTCATCAGCAGCCCAAGGGTGCCGTCGTTGCTGTTTACTTTGGCTATTAAATTTTTCAGCTCAACTACTGCGGTTTGCAGCGAATCAATGGTGGATTGCAGCTCCAGCGAAGAAAATTTATCAGCTGTTTTTCTGATGCTGCTGATGGTAGCAGTAATGCTGTCGTTGTTTTTTTTCAGATTGGCACTGAAAGAATTCAGGTTGTTCAGTGTGCCGGCAATGGCGCCGTTTTGGGTATCCAGCAGTGTTTTCAGGTTGGCTGTTGCATCTTTCAGGTTGCTGATGATTTCGCTGATATTGCCTTTGGTGTCTTTTTCAAATATGTTGCTGATGCCGCTCAACACAAGTTTTAAAGAATCAATGGCGTCCCGTACTCTTGTAAGTGTCGGGTTAATTTGCGCTTTTACATCGCCAAGAAAGGATGAAGTTCGGTCGGTAAAGAGGGTGTCCCCGTCACGCAGGTATTCTTTTGAATTTCCCCTGGCAATATTGATATAAGTAGTGCCCAGCAGCTCTGATTCAATGGTGGCTTTTGAGTCTTTGGGAATATTCACATCCCGCTTCATGGTGATGGTGACGATGATGCCGCTGAGGTCCTTGTCAATTTCAGTGTAATCATATACGGCGCCGACAGGCAGCCCGTTTATTTTTACTTCGTTTGATTTTTTCAGGCTGCCCAAATCGCCGAAGACGGCATAAAGATGTTTTTCATGGGTGAAAATGTTTTTGCCTTTCAGAAAATTGAAACCCACAATAAGCAGTGTAAGTGCTACGATAGTGAGTATGCCTACTTTGGTTTCGTTGCTTATTTTCATTAAAAAATGTTTTCGGCAGGGATTTCAAAACGCCAAATTAATTAAAATAATCCAAGCTGTTAAATGAAGTAAAGCGGGCAAGCCGGGAATGTGAACGGCCGGAAAAAATAAACTACCTGGATGGCGACTTAGCCGGGTCTTTCCGGTTTACCATGGCCGGGTCGGCTTTTGCATTTTTGGTGTCCGGGTTTTTATTACTGTTATTATTGGCCGGCACTTTATTCACGGATGCAATATAATTTCTCAATGCATCAATAATATTTTTTACAATTTCTTCCTGGCCTTTCTCACTGTTCAGGTAAATCTCTTCATCCTTTTCACTGATAAAGCCGGTTTCCACCAGCACACTGGGCATGCCCGTGGCATGCAGCACCCAGATGCCCACATCGTTTCTTTGTTTTACCCCGCGGCTGGTTCTTCCCTGTTTTACAAATTCCTCCTCAATCAGGGTGGCAAAGAGCAGGCTGTTTTCAAAATATTTTTTTGCGTACAAAAGCTGGTAGGCTTTCATCACCGGGTCGTTCAGGTCGGGCATCACAAGGGTACTGTCGTTTTCACCAAATTCATCTTCGGGTTTTATCATATCCGTTTTATGATCGCTTTCATCAGCAGCCCAGATGTATGTTTCTGTACCCTTGGCCGGGTTAGGCGTGTAGTATGTGCGGTACGTACGAACCTTTCTTCTTTTTTTGCCCTTGCCCACCCACTTGTACCCTGTAGGAACACGATGTGCAATTTTGCGGGCCGAGTTGGCATGAATAGCTATAAAAAGATCGGCGCCGCTCTGGTTGGCAAACTCGGCACGATAACGCAATCCCTGGTTTTTGTCCGGCTTGTTTCCGGGAATAATATCAGTGGTTCTTGTGTAAAGAACTTTTATTTCAGGGAAATTTTCTTCAATCGCTTTGCCCAGCTTTAACCCGACTTCAAGACAGATTTTTGCTTCGGTGGAAAATAAACCTCTTGCTCCCTGGTCTTTGCCACCATGACCGGGGTCAATGATGATTGTCTGTACACCCTTTTTCTTTGCATCAGGTGGTGTAAAAGAAAATGCGAATGGTAGTAGCGCAATAAAAAAAACAGTGGCCAGTAACTGACGGGTCATGGTGGATATTAATTTTAACTGATTCCGGCTCAATCTTCACAAATCCTTTATGTGCTAATGAATTACTTTTGTTTCTTCCGCTATGAAACGGCTGCGCAAATTTAGACTAAATTACCTGCTTACAGGTGTTCTGACTGCCTGCTTATTTTTTACACAAACGTGGAAAAGCGCAGCTAATTATTCCGTTTCATTATTTTTTTACAACGCTTTAACAGCCAATAAAGATACCGTGCCGCCCAATCCGGGCAAGGACAGCCTGCTACGAATACGGGCACTAAACAAAAACGACACAGTACCCAAACCCCCGGCCGATAGTTTGAAAAATCGCTTACCGGTTCCGGACAGCCTCGGTATAAAAACGGATACATTCTCTTTAAAAATTTCAAAAGACTCGCTGGATGCTCCCGTGAATTACGAAGCCGACGACAGCGCCGTGGTGCTGGTACAGGATAAAAAAGTAATTCTTTACGGTAAAACAAAAACTACTTACAAAGACATTGAGCTGACGGCGCCTCAAACCGAGCTGGACCAGCAAACACAAATTCTCACTGCCGTGAATAAAAAAGACAGCACCGGTGAAATAATTGAGAGGGCTCATTTCACCCAGGGCGAAAATGCTTTTCAGAGCGACACCATCCGGTATAATTTTAAAACACAAAGGGGGCTTACAAAAAATACACACACCATGCAGGGCGAACTGCACATGATTGGCTCAAGTGTGAAAAGACAAGGCGAGATAATTTATGCAAGCAAGGGGGTAATCACTACCTGCAACCTCGATGACCCGCATTTTGGTTTTCGTTATGAAAAAATAAAAGTTGTCACCAATAAAGTGGCTATTACGGGTCCCATTCACCCGGAGTTCGAAAGTGTGCCCATACCGGTTTACCTGCCCTTTGGCTATTTTCCGATGAAGCAGGGCCGGCATTCTGGATTATTGCCGCCCCAGTTTACAGCCAACGAACAGTTCGGTCTCGGTCTTGAAGGACTTGGATATTACAAAGTGCTCAACCAGTATTTCGATGTTACCGTCAGGGGCAACCTGTATTCTTACGGCGGATGGACGGCCAACATCACTCCATCTTACCGCAAGCGCTACCGCTACCAGGGCCAGCTCAACTTCAGCATTCAGAATACTAAGTACAATTTCAAAGGCGATCCGGATTATGTAAAAAACAGGAGTTATAATATAACATGGAGTCATTCTTCAGACAGCAGGGCAAGACCAGGCACTTCTTTTTCCGCCAGTGTAAATGCCGGATCCACCCGCTACAATCAATTTGTACCAAACAATCCCAACCGCAATTTCCAGAACCAGCTCGGCTCATCCATTACTTATTCAAAAACATGGGCAGGCAAACCTTATAATCTTACTGTGAGCGCCAATCATAACCAGAACAATGCGCTGCATCTCATTAATCTCAATCTGCCTGATGTAGGTTTTACGGTAAATACGCTTTACCCTTTTCAGCGCAAAGAAATCATTGGTACGCCAAAGTGGTACGAAAAGCTGGGCGTGGCTTACAACGGCACCGTGCGCAGCCAGGTTTCGTTTTACGATACGGCTTTTCAATTCAAACAGCTGATTGATACGTTGCAGTGGGGCGGGCAACACAATTTTCCCATTACCCTGTCGCTGCCGCCGGTGCTGGGAGGCCGGTTTCTTGTTTCGCCAAATATCTCTTATGAAAATAAATGGATAGCTCAAAAATTCAGAAGGGGTTGGAACCCCACGACACGGAAAGTGGATACAAGCATCATGAAAGGATTTTTTACCGATCATAAAGTTTCATTTGGCCTTGGCATCAATACAGCGCTTTACGGTACATTCAATTTCGGAGGCAAAAGAGAAACAGCCATCCGCCACGTGGTGCGGCCGTCAGTCAGCATCAACTATTCTCCTTCTTTATCAAAAAATCATTTTTACGAAACGCAGCTTGATACATCGGGCAGAAAGTTCCGTTTTTCAGAGTACGAAGGCAGTCTGTATGGTTTTTATGGCGACCAGGATTTCGGGGGCATGAGTTTTTCGGTTGACAATAACCTGGAGATGAAACTGAAATCCAAAAAAGATACGGCAGCGGGGAAAAAGAAAATCCGGCTGATTGACGGTTTCGGTTTCAGCACGGGCTATAATTTTATTGCCGACTCCTTCAACCTGAGCAATTTTAATTTTTACCTGCGCAGCACCCTGTTTGAAAAAATAAACATCACCGCCAGCACCACGCTGAATCCTTACCAGGTTGACAGCTTCGGTTTCCCGGTAAATAAATTTGCCTGGCAGGGTGACAAATTCAAATTGGGCAGGTTTACCAATGGCAGCCTTTCCATGTCAACCGATTTCAGCAGCAAACCAAGAGATGAGAAAAAAGAACAGGAGCGGAAACAAAGAGAGCAACAACTGCTGGGCGACCCGCTGCTGGCTGCCGATGTACAAAGCCAGCTGGAATACATGCAGCGTAACCCGGCCGACTTTGTTGACTTCAATATACCCTGGTCAATCAGTCTCGGGCTGAGTGTTTTTTTCAGTGAAAGACTAAAGCAGGATTACAGCGGCTTTGAAAAAGAATTCAGCAGCAACCTGAATTTCAACGGCAGCTTTTCACTTACGCCCAAATGGAAATTTTCCGTCAACGGGTATTACGATTTTGATACCCGCAACCTGCAAACCTTTACCATGAGCATTGCAAGGGAAATGCACTGCTGGCAGATGTCAATCAATGTGACACCGGTGGGGCCCTACCGCTTTTTCAACATCAGCATCAATCCCAAGTCGGGTATACTGCAGGATCTGCGCATCAACCGCACCCGGTATTTTTACGGCGATTAGTTGCTGTTTTTTTTAATAGATATTCCTTCATCACAGTGAATACTTTTTCTTTTAATGTTGAATGATCTGCATTTTCGTTTGCAGCCACAGCTGGCAGAAAATGCATCTCGAGCCGGTGCGGCCAGAAATAAAATTTTTTTCCCGGCGGTAATACTTTTTTAGTATGGAAAATAATAGCAGGAACAATATCATGACCTGTTTCCAGGGCCAGCCGGAATGCGCCGTCGTGAAATTTTTTCAGCGGCTCGCCGGTGCGGTTGCGGGTGCCTTCGGGGTAAATGCACATGTGCATTTTTTTGCTCAGCACCGCTTTCATTTTTTCATAGCTCTGGCGGCGGCTTTCATCGCTTTTCCGATCCACCAGCACTGAGCCTTTCATGTAGTAAAATCCAAATAGCGGAATTTTTGCAAACGATGATTTGGCTATGGTTTTATTGGCGCCCGGTACAAAAGGACAGGAGAGCGGCACATCCATCAGCGAATTATGATTAAAGGTGACGACATAGGTTTTACCCGCTTCAAAATTTTCTTTACCCCTGATTTTTACAGGGCAACCTGCCAGGTGCAGCCACACATTCATCCACAGCCTTGCCAGCCAAATAAAAATTTCCTGGCTGCGGGGCTCCGGTATCAGCCAGGTAAGCATGGAAGGGATAAAAAAAACCAGGAAGGTGACAATGAAAGTAATCAGTGCCCAGAGTGCAAATACACGAGCCGCTATTTCTTTAAAAAATTTCATTTCAGGAAAACATAAATGTATTTATGTCTTTAAAAATCGATTTCCTGATACCGGGCCATTCATTTTTTAATATGCTGAAATAAACCGAATCCCTGCGCCGGTTCATCGGCATCTGCATGTGGCTGCGCAGCACACCTTCTTCTTTTGCGCCAATTTTTCGCAATCCCTGCTTGGCTCTTTCGTTTAGGTTATCCGTTTTTATTTCTACTCTTTCAAACGACAAAAGATCGAAAGCAAAACTCAGCAGGCAGAATTTGGCGTGGAAATTAATTCCCGTTCCCTGGTATTGCCGGCCCAGCCAGCTCCAGCCGATTTCAATTCGCTTATCAAAATAAGAAATGCTGCCCAGGCTGGTGCTGCCGCAGATGGCGCCGGTGGCTTTTTCTATGATGGTAAACGGAATTCTTTTTCCTTCTTCTCTTTCTTTCAGTGCAATTTCCACCCAGCTTTGCAGTTCATCGGGGTGGTTCAGCAGCATGGTGAAATATTTCCAGAGCGAAGCATCTTTGGTGAGCGGGGAAAAAGATGCAATGTCAAGATGCTGCAGCGGGCGGAGCAGCACTTTTTCGGATTCCAGTTTCAGGTCAGGTGAAATCATCAGAAAAAATTTCAAAAGTCAAAAGTAAAAATTCAAAAACGGATCCGGCGGATGAGGTGATTTTTTACTTTTAATATTTACTTTTTACAGCTTCCAGTCCACCGGGTCAATGCCGTTTTTTACAAGATATTCATTTGCTTTTGAAAAATGGCGGCAGCCAAAAAAACCGGCAGAAGCAGAAAGGGGAGAAGGATGTGCCGCTTTCAAAATAAGATGTTTCGATTCGTCAATCAATGCCCGTTTTTCCTGGGCAAATTTTCCCCAGAGCATAAACACGACATGCTCTTTCTGCTCAGAAATTTTACGGATGACACAGTCGGTAAATTCGGACCAGCCGATTTTGGAATGACTCATCGGCTCAGCAGCCCGGACAGTGAGTGAGGCATTTAATAAAAACACTCCCTGCTGCGCCCATTTGGTCAGGTTGCCGTGTTTGGGAATGGGAACGCCAAGGTCATTGTGCAATTCGGTAAAAATATTTACAAGCGATGGCGGCTGAGGAATGCCGTCGGGAACAGAAAAACAAAGGCCATGCGCCTGCCCCGGCCCGTGGTAAGGATCCTGCCCGAGTATCACCACTTTCACTTTATCAATTGGCGTGTTGTCAAACGCATTAAAAATTAAACCGCCGGGCGGATAGATGATTTTGTTTTGCGATTTTTCTGTGCGCAGGTGCAAAACGATTTGCCGGAAATAAGGTTTGCTGAATTCGGGTTTAAGAATTTCTTTCCAGTGCGGTTCAATCTTTACATCCATATATGTTGCGAGCTTTTGGTAATGTTTCAGCGACAAGTTACTAAAATAAAAAACCTCCACCCGGGAGGTTGTAAGTGATCCGGACTGGATTCAAACCAGTGACCTACTGCTTAGAAGGCAGTTGCTCTATTCAGCTGAGCTACCGGACCTTTTAAGAGCCGCAAAAGTAACGAACTTTCCTTAATGCATTACTTTTGAGCACCAATCACATTTCATGACTTCAACATTTAATCACGGTATTGATACCCTGACTGCAGGAAAAACTATTGCCATTGCCGGCGGAAGATTGAAAGCTGTTTTAAATGATGAGGCAATCAGGAAAATAAAAACCTCTGCTGCCCATGTGCAGCATATTGTGGAAAACAATAAAACTGTTTATGGAGTAAATACCGGTTTTGGCATCCTGGCCAATACAAAAATTTCAAAAGAAGATACCGATACGCTGCAGCATAAGTTGCTGGAAAGCCACAGCGTGGGTGTGGGTGATCCCATTGCGGCAGAGATTGCCAAAATAATGCTGATAACAAAAGTGCATGCGCTGGCTCAGGGCTACAGCGGCGTGCAGTTGTCAACAATTGAAAGAATCAACTGGCATATTGAAAACAATATAATACCCGTGGTGCCGGAAAAAGGCAGCGTGGGCGCCAGCGGCGACCTGGCACCACTGGCACATTTGTTTTTGCCATTGATTGGTATGGGCGAAGTTTTTTATGAAGGCAAAAGATGCAAGGCAGCGGAAGTGCTCAACCGGTTTCAGTTGTCGCCAATTCAGTTGGGTCCAAAAGAAGGCCTCGCATTGATTAACGGCACCCAATTCATTCTTGCTTTTGCTGTAAAAGCAGTGCAGCGGATGCACAATTGCCTGGAAGCTGCGGATATCATCGGAGCCATGAGTCTGGAAGCATTGACCGGTACCAAAGCGCCGTTTGATGAACGGCTGCATAATCTTCGTCCATTCAGCGGAAATAAATTAGTAGCGCAACGGTTACGGTTGCTGCTGAAAGATTCGGCCATCATGCAGAGTCATGTGGATTGCGGCCGGGTGCAGGATCCTTATTCGCTTCGTTGCATGCCGCAGGTGCACGGCGCCAGCCGCAATACATGGCTGCACCTGAAGGAGCTGACGGAGATTGAACTGAACTCGGTCACCGATAATCCAATCATTCTTTCAGAAAATGATACCATCAGCGGCGGCAATTTTCACGGCCAGCCGCTGGCGCTGCCGCTTGATTATGCCTGTTTTGCCGCTTCAGAGCTTGGAAACATCAGCGACCGCCGTTGTTATTTATTGCTCGAAGGCAAGTGGGGCTTACCCATGCTGCTGATGAAAGATGTGGGACTCAACAGCGGATTTATGATTCCTCAATACACCACGGCTGCACTTGTTACAGAAAATAAAACGTTATGCTTTCCTTCCAGCGCCGACAGCATTCCCACTTCGCTCGGGCAGGAAGACCATGTAAGCATGGGCGCCATCAGCGGCCGTAAGCTTAACAGGGTTTTGGATAACCTGGAATTTATTCTTGCCATCGAACTGCTCACCGCCTGCCAGGCAATTGAGTTCCGGCGGCCGCTGAAAAGTTCTGAGCTGCTGGAATTTGCTCATGGCTACGTTCGTGAATTTGTAAGCTTTGCTTCGGAGGACAGGATTTTTGCCGAAGACATCAACAAAGTGGCTGGCATCATCAAGGATTATTCTTTTGTTGAAAAGTTGAATGAGTTTGCACATTCGGGCAATGTTATTTTGAATTCAGGCTTTGAAGCACAGTTTGCTTTGCAATAATTTCAGACGGTGGAGATATATGAAAGACTGAACCCGCATGATTCTTGTCATGCCGGCGAAGGAGGTATCTCAAACACTGACTGGTTTGAGATGCCTCACCTGTCAATCATATCTTTCTGAAAAGTCACTAATGTAACCGGTTCGGCATGACAATACACAAAAGAGTTGGAGGTTCTTCATTATTCACGGAGAAACATTGCACTAACTCAGTATTATCTTTTTTCAGCGAAGAATATAACTACATCCGAGCTGCTGCCTCCAGCGCCAGCCTCGTCATCTGTTCCAGCGATCGTTCTCTTTCCTCCGCAGTAATCATTTTCCTGTCAGGAATAATATCTGAAACTGTCAGTATTGTGGCTGCCGTTTTTTTAAAATACTTAGCATTGGCAAACAACGCAAAAGCCTCCATCTCGGCAGCCAGGCAATTATTATCCTTTGCAATCTTTGGTATTTCATGGTCAAGCCGGTAAAACGGATCACCGGAATGAATGTTGCCACTGAGCAGCGGAGTATTCAGTTGTTTTGCCGTTTCATTAATGATATTAAAAGCATTACCCTGGTGTTCAAAACAATCTTCTTCGTAATGGAAAGCGCATTTTGCATAGGTGGATTCGCTGTAGGCCCTTTCAACATTAATCAGGTCAAACAGTTTGATATGTGTGTAATAGGCGCCACAGGTTCCTATACGGATGATACATTCCACACCATATTCTTTAAATAATTCATATGAGTAAATTCCTATGGAGGGAATGCCCATGCCGCTGGCGCCTATGCTTAGCAGTTTGCCATTGTATGTTCCGGTAAAATAATATGCATTGCGGGTGCTGCTCACCAGCTTCAGGTTGTCAAGATGATTTTCGGCAATATGTTTTGCCCGCAGCGGATCGCCGGGCAACAGAACAATGGGTGCAATTTCTCCGGGTTGGGCGCTGATGTGAATGCTCATGCAGTAAGTTTGTCAGTCGTTGAAGATATTAATTTTACCTTTATTCCGGATTTCAAAATAAATCTTAAATCCGTCATCTCAATTCTAATATGATTTATCTATGGCAGAATTAACCCGATTACGATACGACCCGGTAAAATACAAAACGCCGACAGGCACAAAGCTGATATGCAAAGGATGGATCCAGGAAGCCGCCTTGCGTATGCTGCTGAATAATCTGAACCCGGAGGTTGCAGAAAAACCGGATGAACTGATTGTATATGGCGGCCGCGGAAAAGCAGCCCGCAATTTTGAAGCACTAGACAACATCATTGCCGCACTCAAGGTGCTGGAAAATGATGAGTCGCTGCTGATACAAAGCGGCAAACCGGTGGGCATTTTAAAAACACAAATAGATGCGCCGCGGGTTTTAATCAGCAATTCGCAGCTTGTACCTAAATGGGCTACATGGGAACATTTTGATGAACTGGAAAAAAAAGGCCTGATGATGTACGGCCAAATGACGGCAGGCAGTTGGATATACATCGGCAGCCAGGGTATTGTTCAGGGTACGTATGAAACGTATGCCGCCATTGCCGATAAACATTTCGGCGGCACATTGAAAGGAACTTTGAATGTAACGGCAGGTCTCGGCGGCATGGGTGGTGCACAACCTCAGGCAATAACGATGAATGAAGGTGTGGCCCTGGTTGCCGAAGTAGAAGAATGGAGGATTGATAAGCGGATTCAGACAAAATACCTGGATGAAAAATACACTGACATTGATGAAGCGATTGACAGGTGCGTTTCGCTGAAAGCCGAAGGCAAAGGGCTAAGCATAGCAGTAAAATGCAATGCCGTTCATTTATTGGAAAGATTGCTGGAGAGAAATATTATTCCGGATACCCTCACCGATCAAACCAGCGCCCATGACCCGCTTACTTACTGGCCGCATGAAATTTCTTACGAACAGGCTAAAATCCTGCATGAACAGAACCCGCAGCAGTACATTGGTTATGCCTGCCGCAGCATGTACCGTCATGTGCAGTTGATGATTGACCTGATGAACAAAGGAGCAATAACGTTTGATTATGGAAATAACATCCGTGCCCGTGCCGACGAATATCAACGGACGCACGACTCACGACTCACAACAATCGACTGCTTCGCATTCCCCGGCTTTGTTCCGGCCTACATCCGTCCTCTGTTTTGCGAAGGCAAAGGTCCTTTCCGCTGGGCAGTATTGAGCGGCGACCCGGATGATATTGCAGTAACCGATGAAGTGATTGCAAAAATGTTTCCACATAATACTTCACTGCAACGATGGCTGAAACTGGCTAAAGAAAAAATCGCCTTCCAGGGATTGCCTGCACGCATCTGCTGGCTGGGGCAGGGTGAAAGAGAAAAAGCCGGGCTTGCTTTCAATGAACTGGTGCGAACCGGAAAAGTGAAAGCACCGATTGTTATTGGGCGCGACCATCTTGATACCGGAAGTGTTGCATCACCCAACAGGGAAACAGAAGCCATGCCCGATGGCAGTGATGCAGTAGCTGACTGGCCATTGTTGAATGCCTTGGTAAATACGGCCGCCGGCGCCAGTTGGGTTTCGTTACATCATGGCGGGGGAGTGGGTATGGGTTACAGCATTCATGCAGGCATGGTGATAGTTTGCGACGGTACGGCCGAAGCTGATGAAAGATTAAAAAGGGTTTTAAGAAATGACCCCGGTATGGGAGTAATCCGTCACATGGATGCAGGTTATGAGCTGGCAAAACAAACTGCAAAGGCTAATGATCTGGATATTAGCGATCGGATAAAATCCTGATTGTTCATGAATAATTTTTTCAGGAATGAACACTTCCACCCGTAAAGAATTTCTTCAATCTACTGCTGCACTTCTATCTGCAGTATTGGCCGGTTCAGCTTTTGATTTAATAAAAAATAAACCGCGGTTATCCTTTTCCACACTCGGTTGCCCCGACTGGAGCTTTCAGCAGATAACTGATTTTGCCGAGAAGCACAATTATGCCGGCATTGAAGTCCGTGGCTTGCAAAGACAAATGGATCTTCCGAAATGCAAAGAGTTCAGTACTGAGGAAAGCCGGCAGGCTACGCTGAAAATGATGAAGGATAAAAAGCTGCGGTTTATCAACCTCGGCTCATCTGCCACTCTCCATTTTGCCGAGGGCGCCGAAAGAGAAAAACATCTGGCCGAAGGCCGCGCCTTTATTGACCTGGCACAACAGCTCCATTGCCCTTATGTACGTGTATTTCCCAACCTGTTTCCCAAGGACAGGGATAAACATGAAACTATCCATCTGATAGCAAAAGGTTTGCGTGAATCAGGTGAATATGCAAAAGAAAAAAATGTAACGGTACTGATGGAAACCCACGGCGACGCTGTATGGATAGCCGATATAGAAAAAATAATGCAGGCTGCAGCTCATCCCAATGTGGGACTGGTATGGGATATAACCAATATGTGGACAATAACAAGAGAACCACCTGCGGATGCTTATAATAAATTAAAAAACTACATTCATCATACACATATTAAAGATGCCAGGCTGGTAGAAGATAAAGTACAATACGTACGCATCGGGCAGGGCGAAGTGCCGCTTGCCCAGGCAATCAATGCGCTGGTAAAAGGAGATTATAAAGGTTATTACAGTTTTGAGTGGGAAAAACTCTGGCATCCTGAACTGGAAGAACCCGAAACAGCGCTGGCAGATTATCCTGTTGCAATGAAAAAATACTTTTGATGAGTGACATGTCCGCCGAAGCTTCAGCGAAGGCGGATGAGTGATGAGTGATGAGTGGCGGGGGGATGATGTCAAAATACAAACTGCGATTTCTAAAATAAGAAGCAGTCTTATTTTTACAGTTTACTTTTTTACTTTTGACTTTTTACTTTCACTCAAATGCCCGACCCAAAAAGGACTTTCGATGCAATCGTAGTCGGCTCCGGCATCAGCGGCGGATGGGCCGCCAAAGAACTTTGTGAAAAAGGATTGAAAGTGCTGATGCTTGAACGCGGCCGCCCGCTTGTGCATCCCGATTATCCCACTGCCAGCAAACATCCCTGGGAATTTGAACACCGGCAAAATATGACACTGGATGACAAACAAAAAAATTTTGTTCAAAGCCGCCACTGGTCTTTTCGGGAAGACAACAAGCATTATTATATCAACGACCGGGAAAACCCTTACATCGAAGCAAAACGCTTCGACTGGATACGCGGCGATATTGTGGGCGGCCGTTCAGTGTTATGGTCGAGGGCCTGCTATCGCTGGAGTGATCTGGATTTTGAGGCCAACCTCCGCGACGGTGTCGGTATTGACTGGCCCATTCGCTACAAAGACCTTGCTCCCTGGTACGATTATGTGGAATCATTTATTGGTGTCAGCGGCAATGCAGATGGCATTCCGCATCTGCCCGACGGAAAATTTTTACCGCCGTTTGAAATGAATGCGGTAGAAAAATTTTTCAAACAGCAGGTGGAATCAAAATTTCCCGGCCGCAATGTGATTATGGGCCGTACAGCCAATCTTACGCAGCCGGTAAAAGGCCGCGGACAGTGCATAGCAAGAAATGTCTGTCACCGCGGTTGTCCTTACGGCGCTTACTTCAGCACCAATGCCAGCACCATGCCGGCAGCTTTTGCCACCGGCAATCTTACGCTGCGGCCGCATTCGCTGGTGACCCGTGTGCTGTATGATGAACAGAAACAAAGAGCCATCGGGGTGGAAATCATCGACACGGAAACGAAACAGACCGAAGAATTTTTTGCCCGCATCATTTTTCTCAATGCCTCCACGGTAGCCACTACATTTATTTTGCTCAATTCTGTATCGAACCAGTTTCCTAATGGACTGGGCAATGGCAACGACCAGGTAGGCCGCAACCTGATGGATCATCACAAAGGCCTCAGCGTAACAGCAGCCGTGGAAGGGTTTGAAGACCGTTACTATTTCGGTCACCGGCCGACACCCATTTATATTCCACGCTTCAGAAATATAAATGAACAAACGCCGGCTTTTCTCCGCGGTTATCATTTCGGCGGCAGCGCTTACCGCGGCTTTACTCAAAGCAATGCATCTCCCGGTGCTGAATTCAAAGACGCCATGTGTGAACCGGGGCCGTGGCAATTCAATTTGTACGGCTTTGGTGAATGCCTGCCTTACCACGACAACCGCATCACACTTGATGCTGATAAAAAAGATAATTGGGGACTGCCGCTTCTTGTCATTGACAGCGAGTTCAGGGAAAACGAAAAAGCTATGCACGAAGACATGAAGCAAACGGCGCAGGAACTGATGGAAGCTGCGGGTTTTAAAAATATTGTTGTCGGCGGCAGTCTTTCTTTCCCCGGCAATTCAAACCATGAAATGGGCACGGCACGTATGGGCCACGACCCGAAAACATCGGTTCTCAATAAATGGAACCAGGTGCACGAAGTGCCCAACGTGTTCATCACTGACGGCAGTTGCATGACTTCCGGCGCCTGCCTCAATCCTTCGCTCACTTATATGGCGCTTACTGCACGGGCATGCGATTATGCAGTGAGTGAATTGAAGAAGATGAATATTTGAGTTTGGAATCATAAATGAAGAATGATGAATGATGAGTGATGAGTAAGTGCTGTGGTCTTTAACTTTCTACTTTTTTATCTTCCGCAATTTTGAAGATGATTTATCCCTCAATTTCCTCTGTTTAGCCCGCCTATCACGATTGATTTGGTAACAATAAGGTTTTCAAAATTTCCGTGAGAAAAACAAAGGCTTTTAAGCCAATACCCGGCGAACTGCTTTCCCGGTTGCCGGCTACATTCAAAATACTGATGTTGTTTCGCTGCAACCAGTTTTTTACATCCGGTATTTGTTTTTCATCAGAAATATCAATAAGCAGGCAGGGTTTGTGATGTTGATTGCAAAGCCCGGCAGTGAGTTTTGTGCCACGGTCGGCTCTACCGTCAATCAATATCATCGTGCCGTCGCTGGTTTTTACATTCAGTTCTGTACGTTCGGCATAGTTATCGGTTTTGGTTTCTGTCAGCGGATATTTTTCGTGTATCATTCCGTCTTCGCTTTTTCTTCCTTTAGGGCAAAAGCCGCCGCAAGGGAGCCCCAGTTGCAATGCCACATCAAGCGCTGCCCGGTCCACACCGGTTTGTCCGCCGGAAATTATTTTCAGCATGTTTGATTATTAGTTCGGATAAAGTTATTGAATCCACTTGGGGAATGGTCTCCAGGTGACGCGATGGGAAAGACGAAGTGTTGGCAAAGTAAGCAGAGAAAACAAAAAACTTTTTGGTGCCCTTTAACAACTCAATTTATCCCTTTCATTAAGTACTCCACATCCACAGGCAATCCGGTAATTTAAAAACCCTGATTCCGGCAAAAAACTTATCTTTTTATCCGAATCAAATAATTTCAATAAAAAATGTTGTTGCTTACAGTCACATATTGCGTATAAAATTTTTTCCATAAAACAATATTCCAATCAATACTGCCGATAATTATATCATCACCGGACGCTCCATCAAAGAACCGCCGGCTACGTTCACGAAAAAATTAAAATTTCTCGGTCCGGGATTTATTTTATCGGCTTCAATCGTTGGTTCGGGTGAATTGGTAGCCACCACCATACTGGGTGCGAAAGCCGGCTTTATTGCTTTTTGGGTGATTATTGTAAGCTGCCTGATAAAAGTTGCCGTTCAACTGGAATTTGGCAAGCGGGCCATACTGACCGGCGAAACGTTAATGAGTTCATTCAATAAATTGCCCGGACCCCAAATCGGTAAATCGGGTTGGGCGGTCTGGTTCATATTGGTACTTGTCTTTCTGAAAATAGTACAGCTGGGAGGCATGGTAGGAGGCGCTGCCGTTGTATTGCATTTGCTTTTCGTGGGTTTGCCAATTTATTTATGGGTGCTTTTGATTGTTGTCGTTTCCGGCGCCATGATATACCGGGGGTTTTACAAAGTGGTGGAAAGAGTATCCATGCTGATGATTGGCGCTTTTACGCTTGCCACATTTGCCGCTGTATTTTTTCTGCGCTATACTGAATTCAGCATTTCATGGACCGATATTTCTGAGGGGTTGAAGTTTAAATTACCCGCAGGTATTGTTGCGGTTGCTTTCGGCGCTTTTGGTATCACCGGTGTGGCCAGCGATGAGATCATTGCTTATAATTACTGGTGCATTGAAAAAGGTTACGCCGCATACACAGGCCCCCGCAACGATAGCCCCGAATGGAAAAACCGGGCAAGGGGATGGATCAGCGTAATGTACCTCGATGCAGTTGTAGCGATGCTTATCTACACTACTGTGACGGCCGCTTTTTATTTGCTGGGTGCAGCCATTTTGCATGGGGCGACTGTGATTCCCACGGGTAACGGAGTAATCGAAACGCTGGCGCTTATTTATACGCAATCGCTTGGCCCCGGTGCAAAATTGGTTTACCTGGCAGGGGCATTTTTTGTTTTATTCTCCAGCGTGTTTGCTACGCTGGCGGCATGGACGAGAATTTTTCCCGACATATTCGGGCAAACCGGCTGGTTGAATTTTTTTGATTTGGGGCAACGCAGAAAAGCAGTGAGCTGGCTTGCATGGATTATTCCCTCCGTATGGGCCGTGGTTTATTTTTTTATCAACCTGCCCATGCTCATGATTCTTTCAGGAGGCATTGTGGGTTCGGTCATGCTTTTTGTTGTTGTATTTGCAGCCATTCATTTTCGGAATAGGCGGGTGCAGTTTTTGCCATCCGGTATTTTTTACAATATTGCATTTGTGCTGAGTGTGCTTTCTATAATCGGCGTGGGGGTGTATGGGCTGGTTCAGTTATTTATCCGATAATGAAAAAATTATTCTCCGTTTACCGGTGAAAGGGTGGGTAGAGCCTCCTTAGAAAAATTATTTTATTACAAGTTCAATCTTTGTTTCATACCCTGCATCAAACATTTTTTGTGCATTGCCGTTTCTCACGGCAATCTCAATCAGTCCGTGGCTGCCGGTGAGTGCCAGTGCTTCGCCAACTTTTACATCGGCATAAGTTTTTTTCAATGGTAATTGAGCCTCGCCAATTACAATGGCTGCTTCAGGCATAATATTCATCCTGAAACTGGTTACCAGGTTTCCGAAACGATCAATATAAATCACCGTGCCTTCATGGCTTCCTTTTCGTAAGATTGGCCGGATGAATGGCGCTGGTTGTTTTAACGAAACGGCCGGCCCAATTTCTGCAAGCGGAGTTTCATTCAGCAGATGTGCCGCCACCGGCGAGAAAATATCCCGCCCGTGAAAAGTGGAGCTGATTTGCGGAAGAAAAAGGTGGGGGTTGGCGACAGTATAGGCTGCTTCAATTTCTGTTTCGGCCAGTACCATATCCAACAGGCCATTGTCAGGTACAAGGAAAATCTGTTGTCCCGTTTTCACCGCAAATATCTTCCGCTCAGTTCCCACACCGGGGTCCACCACGCAAACGAAAACGGTGCCAACCGGGAAATAGCGGTAAGTGCTCCACAGCACAAACCTTGCTTCGGCTACCTGCTGCGGTGCAATGTCATGTGAAATGTCGATGATGGAAGCCTGCGGGCAAATGGTTTTTATCACTGCCTTCATGGCTGCCACGTAACCATCTCTGGTTCCAAAATCAGTAAGCAGGGCGATCAGAGGCATAGAGGATTATTTTGGAAAAGAAAGTTACGGGGAATTTTTGCCCTGGAGCTGGTGATTTGTAATTACGCTTTGCTGCTCTCTGCTTTACTATGGTTCACAAACTTCAACCTGATCACCCCTTTATTCATATAAAAGGAAGCGCAGATGAAACAAGCGGCAGGCTGCATTACAGCCAGGGCAAATAAACTTGCCGCTTTTCGCTGTCTGCAGGCCGGAATAATGCGCATGAATCAATTCATCATCTTTGTAACCATTTTCTCCTGCCGTCATCTTTTCGGTAAAAAACAATAAAAAAGATATTGCTTTTCTGTTATGTCTCAATTTTTTTAACCTGCCGGTTATAGTGCAGGAAACGAAAACAAAAGTCTTGCTGCAGGGTTGTTTTCATTTTGATAACCCCGGGCCGGATGTTGCAGTGGAATTACAGGTGGGCTTTTATTTTGACCTGCTGGTGGCGGGGAAAGAGGGTAATCATGTAGGTTCTTACCTGACCAGTGAATGGTGGAGAAGGAACATGGTTATTTATGAAAGCATTTTAAAAAGACTGGATGGGAAAGAGAGAAAGATTCTTGTAATCTTTGGCTCGGGGCACACGGCTTTGTTAAATGAAATGATGAAGTACAATAAAAGATTTGAGCTGGTACCCCCGGGTTCTTTGTTTTAATTCTTTACAGCAGCCCTTTTATCCAGCCGCCATCTACCTGAAGCGAAATGCCGGTAATGTAGCTTGCACGTTCGCTGGCGAGAAAAGTAACGGCGGCCGCAAACTCTTCGGGCTTGCCAAAACGACCCAGCGGTATTTCAGATTTGGCGGATGCGAAGGCGGGATTTTTCTCCACCAGCTCTTTCAGCCTTTCGGTTTCGGTGTAGCCGGGCATCACGTTGTTCACTGTAATGTTATAAGGTGCCAGCTCATGGCTCAGGGTTTTTACCAATCCCACCACCGAAGCTCTTACCGAGTTGGAGAGAATGAGATTATTAACTGGCTGTTTTACCGCCATGGAAGTGACGGTGATGATGCGTCCCCATTGCTGCTGCTTCATCCCGGGCAGGAAACCACGGATTAATTCTACTGCACTAACCAGCAGGGTTTGATAGGCGCTGTCCCACTGCTGCTGTGTCAGCTCTTCAAACTTTGCGGCAGGCGGCCCTCCTATGTTGGTAACGAGGATATGAATAGCCGGAAAATTTTTTAATGCTTCCTTGATTACCTGCTCACGCTGTGCGGCATCGGATAAATCGCCGGGAACGGCGAGTACGGGACGATTGGTTTTTGATTCAATCGCCTGCTTTGTTTTTTCCAATGCTTCATTGTTGCGTCCGTTGATGATGACGGTGGCGCCTTCGAGAGCAAGTTCCATTGCAACGGCTTTGCCCAGCCCCTGGCTGCTGGCGGCAATGAATGCTGTTTTGTTTTTCAATCCGAGGTCCATTTTAGTTTTTTCCTGAAATTGTTTTATGTGTGATAATTGCTCACAGACAACACGGATTTTCACAGATTAATTTCTGTGTAAATCTGTGAAATCAGTGAGAAAAAAACCGCTGATGAGAAAAGTTTAATTTTAATTGCAGTTCATTTTTATTTTCTCAGATAATCATCCGTCTTATCAATCCAGTCCTGACGCGGGGGGCTCCAGGTATCTATTTCTTCCACATCACCAATCATCAGCGCTTCATGCGGCACATTGCCGGGAATCACCAGCACATCGCCGGGGCCAAGGTTCATCACCTGCTCTTTATTTTCTCCAAGCCAAAACCGGATGGTGCCGCTGAGTACCTGTGTTACCTGTTCATGGTGGTGATGATGCAGCGGCACCAGGAAACCGTCTTTGAATTTCATTTTGGCAATCATCAGTTTTTCACCCCATACCATTTTCCTGTGCATGGCCGGAGTTACTTCTTCGGTCGGAACTTCGTCCCAGTTTATTTTTGTCAACATGCTGTGGGGTTTTTAAGTTCTAAAATACCAAAAAAGGAAACCAGGAAAATTTCTTTTTGAGATTTTTATTTTTTGAGCACCGGATAATAAAATAATACTACAGATGCAAATGCTGAAAAATCTGATATAGCAGATGCTGTCTTTTTAAAAAAATCACTGCGTATCATTCCCGAAATATGCTTTATATTTCCAGATAAATTTTTCATCATGCCAAAACGATTAATGCTTTCGGTATTCTTATTTTTTGTTTCCTTCATTACTTACTCCCAACCTGCAAAAGACACTACTGATTACAACCACTATTTTAAAACCATGAAGTGGCGCTGCATAGGCCCTTTCCGCGGCGGCCGCTCGGTTTGCGCATCGGGTGTGCCGGGCGATATGCGTACCTATTATATGGGTACTACCGGTGGAGGGCTGTGGAAGACAGATGACATAGGCATGAGCTGGCGCAATATTTCAGACGGATTTTTTAAAACCGGTTCGGTTGGCGCCATTGCCGTGGCAGAGAGTGATGTGAACGTGGTGTACGTGGGTATGGGCGAACATGCAGTGCGTGGTGTGATGACGCATCATGGCGACGGAGTGTATAAATCAACCGATGCAGGTAAGACGTGGAAGAAAATAGGCCTCGATGCCACGCAGCACATTGCCCGCATCGTTGTGCATCCCAAAGAGGCGAATACGGTTTTTGTAGCGGCTCAAGGCGCCTTGTACAGCAAATCAAAAGAGCGGGGAATTTTTAAATCAACCGACGGCGGTGTAACATGGAGAAATGTGTTGTATGTGGATGATAAAACCGGCTGCGTGGAATTGAGTATGGACATGAACAATCCCCGGATTTTTATATGCTGCCATGTGGGAGCATGGACGCCTGCCATGGAAAGTTATCAGCGGGGGGCCGGGCAGTGGTTTATATAAATCGGTGGATGGCGGCGAAACATGGGAAAAAATGACGGAAGGTTTGCCAAAGGAAATGGGCAAGATGGCGATTGCCGTGTGCCGCTCCAACCCGGAAAAAGTGTATGCACTGATTGAAAGCGATTCGGATAAAGAAGCCGGCGGCTTGTTTGTTTCCACCAATGCAGGTAAAAGCTGGAGCCGCATTACCAACGACCATCGCCTGGTACAGCGGGCATGGTATTATATCGAACTCTTTATTGACCCGAAGGATGAAAACACCGTGTATGTGTTAAGTGCGCCGGCATTGCGTTCCAATGATGGTGGCAAAACCTGGGAGAACTTAGGTGGTACACACGGCGATTTTCATGATCTCTGGATTAATCCGGATAATCCTGACAATATGATAATCGCCAACGACGGCGGCGCTGCTGTTTCGGTAAATAAAGGAAGAACCTGGAGCACACAAAGCAATATGCCCACGGCGCAGTTCTATCGCATCAATGTGGACAACCAGTTTCCTTATCGTATTTATGGCGGGCAGCAGGACAACACTTCGGTTTCCATTGCCAGCCGTGAATTGGGCAGTGGCGGTATCACTACGGCAAGCTGGACTGCATCGGCCGGCGGCGAAAGCGCCTTTCTTGCTTTTGACCCCGATGACCCGAAGTATGTGCTCGGCGGAAGTTACCAGGGAACGATTGAAGTGCTGGATATTAAAGCAAAAGCAGGCACCAACATTATGGCAGCGCCGATTCAATATCTCGGAATGGATGCAAAAGATATTAAGTACCGCTACAACTGGAATGCACCTATCATCTGGAGCAAGCATGAACCGAATACTTACTATCACGGCGCACAGGTGCTGCTGAAGACAAGTGACATGGGTAAAACCTGGAAAGAAGTTTCCCCGGACCTTACCCGCAACGAAAAAGAAAAACAGGGCAAGGGCGGCGGACCTTATACCAATGAAGCTGTTGGCGCTGAGAATTACGGCACATTGAGCTATGTGTTGGAATCGCCGCATGAAAAAGATGTGATTTGGACCGGCAGCGATGATGGCCTGGTGCAACTGACAAGAGATGGAGGCGCTACCTGGAAAAATGTTACACCGGCAGGTTTGGCCGAATGTCTTATCAACGCTATTGAAGTTTCGCCGCATGATAAGGCCACAGCTTATATTGCTACCACCCGCTATAAGTTTAATGATCATGCTCCGGGTTTGTACAAAACAACTGACTATGGTAAAACATGGACAAAGATTACCAACGGCATTCCCGCCAATGCATTTACACGTGTGGTGCGGGAAGATGATATGCGAAAAGATTTGCTGTATGCAGGAACAGAGCTGGGTCTTTTTATTTCATGGGACGGTGGGAAAAACTGGTCGCCGTTTCAATTGAACCTGCCTATTACGCCGATTACTGATTTAAGAGTTCACAAAGACAACCTCATTGCTGCCACTTCGGGCCGCTCGTTCTGGATACTGGATGACTTGGATCTGATTCGCCAGTATAAAAAAGATACCCCTGCATTTTCACTCTTTAAACCCACGGCAGCTATTATTACCAATTCGTCAAGCGAACTGGATGCAACGGACGAAAATTTTACAGGTCAAAACCGTTTTCGTGGCGTGAACCCGGCAAGCGGTGTGGTGATTTATTACCAGTTGCCCGAAATAAAAGAGGGCGATAAACTGACCCTTGAAATTCGGGATGCGGAAGGAAACTTTGTTCGCAGTTTTTCATCAATACCCGACAGCGCTTTTCGGCGATGGGATGGAGGCCCGCGAGCTGAACCTGTTTTATCAAAAGCAAAAGGGCTGAACCGGTTTGCGTGGGATATGCGCCACGCCACCATGCCCGGTGTGCCCGGCGTGTATATTGAAAGCAGTTTTGCTGGACACAAAGCCATTCCCGGAAAATATACCATCATGCTGATGATGGGAGAGCAAAAGCTTTCGACGGAAGCAGTGATTCTTCCCAATCCGCTATACCCGGCCGATGCAACTGCTTACAACGAGTGGCACCGCATGATGCTGGGCATGGAAACCGAACTGGCTACCATGCACAGGATGGTAAACAATTTAAATGCAAAACGGGAACAACTGGATGCCCTGCTGAAAACTTTGCCCGCCGGAGAAAAGATGGAGGCAATACGGAAAGAAGGCGAAGCGCTGGCTAAAAAAATGAAAGCTTGGGATGAAGAAATGATTCAGCGCAAATCGAAGGCATATGATGATGTAGAGAACTTCTCCAATAAGTTTACGGCCAATTATATGTTTCTCATCAACCAGACGGAAAGCGATATACCAAGAGTGAACCAGCCCAATATTGACCTGGCGAATAAATTGAATGCCGAATGGGCTGCACTGAAATCAAGAGCCGATGAATTGCTGGAAAAAGACTTGCCGGCGCTGAATAAAAAACTGTGGGAAGCAGGCGTAGGGGCAGTGTGGAAATAGAATTGGGGTAAGTAATTTGAATGAATTGTCATAACTTGAACATACAACAGCACGGTATGAAAAAGATTTTTATACTGCTAATTTCAATTGTTATTTATGCTTTTGGCGAAGCCCAAACTTTAAAGTATGTCATCTTTTCCGGGGGCTCCGAACTTACTTCAATTGGATTTATCACCGATCAGAAGATCGTCATCAAAATTTCGCAGGATGGAGCAATGCAGGAGTGGGGCTATGATGCGGAACCCGGCCGTTTTTATTCCAAACCCGGTTTGCTGCAGCCTTATATGGGGCGTGTGGAATATTACGGGCAGCAGTATGATTCGGCATTCAGGGGTAAGGTAAAAAGTATCGGCACGGCAAACATCACCTATTACGGTTCATTTGAAAAAGCAGACCTGGCTGGGAAAATAAAATCCATCGGTAATCTTTCGCTGGATTACTATTCCGGGTTTGATAATGAAGCGCTGCGAGGTAAACTGAAATCAGCAGGTACCTACCAGTTCACTTATTTTGCTTCGTATGAAAATGAAGCGTACCGCGGCAAGATAAAATCAGTGGGATCCAACCAGCTTACTTACTATTCATCCTTTGATGACAAGCTCATTAGCGGCAAGATAAAAAGCATCGGGCCCTATAAATATGAGTGGTACACATCGGCACAAATTACCCGCTACCGCGGTGGGTTGAAGTCAGGGGCGGTCAACCAGGTTATCGAGGGGGTTATGTATGTTATTTGGTAATTGGCAGGCCACTGCATTTTTTTAAACTGCTGATTCCGGCATACAGTATCTGAATTTTTATTTCTGAATGAAAATATCTCCCGGTCAAAAAGCCACCCGCAGTATAACACTGACGGCCAATCATGTTAAAACCTATGCAGCACTTACCGGTGATTATAACCCGCTGCATTTTGACAAAGAGTTTGTCGCCAAAACAAAATTCAAAAAGCTGGTGGTGCAGGGTGGGTTGACTACCGGCCTGCTGCATGCATTAGTGGCCATGGATATGCCCGGGCCGGGTACGGTATTTCTCAGCCAGAACTGGAAATTTACGGCCCCGGTTTATATTGGCGATACTATAACGGCAGAAGCAGAAGTGATAAGTGTGCATAAAACAAAGCCGGTGACACAATTAAAAATTAAGGTTACCAGGCAAAATGGAGAAAATGTACTGGAAGGTGAAGCATGGTGCTATACATTTTGAATGCCTTTGATCTTCGGTTAAAATCCAGACCCATAGTAAAAGCTCCCTTCATACTGTGATGGATTTTATTTAAATTTACTCACCTCGCTATCCATTTTATACTTTTGAATCACTGCAGGCCCGGTATTTTATAAAAAGCCGCTGAAAATGATTTTTAAAAAAAATCAAAGCTTATTTATATGAGAAAGTTTTTGCCTTTATTGGTGTTCACCGGGTCAGTACTTATACTCTATTACTCTTGCCAGAAAAAAAGAGAAATACCAACACCGCTCAACGAAGAACAGCCAGTCAGCTCTGTCAATACAGGTAACCCGGCAAATGAACTGGATGTATTGCCCGATCTTACAATTGATGCACAGCGCCTACAGTCCAGCGTAATTATCAGAACAAAAGTATTTAAGCCGGGAGATTGTGCAGTATTTGAAGGCTGTGTGGGCGGCTCAGGCAAGCGTAAGTTGCTGCGTTTCGATGTGGCTACACCCAATATAGGTGATGCAGATCTTTTTCTTGGCAGCCCGGTCAATAATCCCCTTTTTTCCTTCAGTCAATGTCATCGTCATTATCATTTTAATGGTTATGCAAATTATGAATTGCTGAATGCTGCAGGTACTAATGTGCTTACCGGTCACAAACAGGCTTTTTGTCTTATGGATTATTCCCGCTACGATCCTTCGGCAGGCCCGGCCCAATATACCTGCTCTTACCAGGGCATTTCCGCCGGCTGGCAGGATGTGTATGGCAGCTATCTCGATTGTCAATGGCTCGACATTACCGGCATTGCCAAAGGCGATTACCTGCTGCAGGTTACCATTAATCCCGACCGCATCCTTACTGAAAGCAATTATGTTAATAACGTAGCTGCTGTACCGGTATCAATTAATAAATAAGTTTTGCCGGTGAGTGAATTGCCAGTAAATGAAATAAGGTTTTTAAGCTTATTCTGAGAACCGACGCTGCACAGTGTAATGAATTTATTTGAAAATGAAAGTCACATGCAAAAATGGAATTTACCTTCTTCTGTTCAGCGTATAACTGAAATCCAGGTCACCCACCAGTAAGTTGCCTTTTTCATCAGTGAAGATCACCACATCTTCATCCAGTTTTAAAAGACGAATAAGGGGGGTATTATTTTCGTCGTCAAGGCGGAAAATGATTCTGCCATCTTTCCCTGTTTCGATTTTCCAGTTTCCGGTTCGGCCGCCCGCCTCACGCCATGGAGTGCCCTTCATTAAATAGTTGCCCTGTTTATTTTCTTCGTTGGCATAAAGAACAATAAGCCACTTTAATTTATAGCACTCGCTGCTCCGGGGTATGATGCCGGGAATACCACATGGGGTTCTTCCTTCAAAAACCAACGAATCATCCATCTCAGATTGTTTAGCCGTGATGCTGACCTGGTCAGTTAATACCGGGGTTAAATTATTCAGTGTATAGCTCCAGCCCCCATTGCCGGCCAGCAGGTTGTTGTTTTTGTTCATAAAATGAAGCAGGTTGTCGTTTAGCCTGGCAAGCCTTAATGACAGCTTCCCGTTTTGCAGCTGGTAAATATTTTTTCCCATTTTCAGCTCACCGCTGAGTTCAATTATTTTCCCGCCATTGATAAAGCCATTGCTGTTGGGTTTCCCGATTCCATAATTGCAGTGAAGGGTGTAGCGGTTTTCCTCAAGCGATAAATTCCAGCGGATAAAATCAATAGAATCACTTAGAGAGATTTCAAGAAAGATCCTCACAAGTCTGTCAGCAGGAGTACTCCCGGTATATTTTATTTCTTTACCACCGGCACACGCGGCAGACAGAACCAAATACAGAAAAACAGAACTGAATTTCATTTTGTTCCTTGTTTCATAAACTTCAGGAAAGTTACCGGCTTTAAAATTAAGGCTACATCACCGGTAAAGTTTTCTTGATGAAATACAAATTTTCAGAACCGGATTTCTTTCTACTCCTTTCTATTATTCCGCATAATGGTGATGAATATTTACGCTGCAGGCAAATGGCAAAACAATTCTTACGGGAGTTTTTAAGTATTTACATGTAGTTTGATTACTACATTTTTTAAAAAGCATCACTACAGTGCAGGTAATGGTTTTGTATGAGTTTTGTTATGAAATCCACCTAAAAAAAATCAATACTATGGAAAAAATCACCCTCCTCCTTACCGACGACCACCAGCTTATACTCGATAGCTGGAAATACATGCTGGAAGCCGACGAACGATTCACTGTAGTAGGTACAGCCAATTCAGGACAGGAAGCAATTGAGCTGGCAATAGCCAAAAGGCCTATGATTGTGCTCATGGACATCAACATGAACGCAATGAATGGTTTTGAAGCCACCCGGCAAATCAAGAAAGTTTCTCCGGGTTCAAAAATCATTGGCGTTTCTATTCATTCCATGCCGGCTTATGCTAAAAAGATGCTGAAGATGGGCGCCAGCGGGTATGTCACCAAAAATTCTTCCCGACAGGAACTGATTAAAACCATCCTCGAAGTGCATGAAGGTAAAACCTACATCTGCGAGGAAGTAAAAAACATTATTATCCGCAATGAGCTGGAGCCGGAAGCAAAACCCGACATCAACCTGCTCTCAAAACGTGAACTGGAAATAGTTCAGTTCATCAAGCAGGGATTGTCATCAAAAGAAATCTCTACGGAACTGAGCCTTTCGCTGAAAACAATAGAGGTTCACCGCTACAACATTCTGAAGAAACTCGATCTTCCCAATGCTGCAGCCCTGGTCAATTTTGTCAATCACAACGGTATTTAAATTACCGAACGCAACGTTTTCCTGGTCAATGTACAGGTTATTTTGAATAACCGGCGCGGTTAAATTCCGGGCCTTGTTGTGCGTAAAACATTAACAACTAAACCGCTGGCTGGCTGGACGCAGTCAGTTTTTTTGATAAATTTATCGCATAGCAGCTTTCGGGTTTTTTTTTGAGTAGTTGAGTCCGGGCAATTACCTGGGCAGGGGCTTTTACCGGATGCAATATCCCATATATTGCACCCGGCTCCCCAACAGTAATTTGAGGCAGGTGAATTAATAAAGATTGAACCCTGAAAATTGCTGAATTTAAATTAATGTGTTGTTTAAAGCCACTATCCACCGGGTGCTTTTCCCGGCGACATAAATGAAAAATCTGATTCCCTCCAATACTACCCTTCCCCGGTATGCAGACATTCATTACCCGGTTGATAAAAAATACGCTTATCACCGGCTTTACTACACTGCTAAGTATTGGGTTTCTGCTTTGTTTCATTTTTCAAATTTCAAAAACGTAAAACAACCAGCGATGTGGATAAAAACCGGTTTATTGTTTGTGCTGTTTGCATTTGCGCCATTTTTTTCACAGGCCCAGTCAATTGATTCGCTTGAAAAACTTATCGCCGGCAAGAATTTGAGCAGCCGGCAAAGAGCCGATGCACTCAACCTGCTAAGCCAAAAACTGATTTTTGTAAATGATAACCGTGCGGCGCACCTGGCGCATGAGTCACTGGAACTGGCCTTCCGCATCAATTACCCGCTGGGTCAGGCGGCGGCCTATCGTGTCTTATCCAGCATTTATTCTATTTCAGGAAAAGATTTTATCAGCGCCGAATACCTCCAGCGGGCATTGGATATTTTCAGGGACTATGACGATTCCATTGGTATTGCCAATTGTTATATTTCAATGGGACACGCATTCCGCAAACAAAACAACCGGCCGGCCGAAGTGGAGTATCATAAAAAATCTTTTGAGATTTTTTCGCGGTTGAAAATCCCAGACCGCATCGGCACAGCAGCCCACAACCTGGGCGAGAGTTATTTAAATACCGGCGATAACCTGAAATGCCGTGAGTTGACACTGCTGGCAATTAAAATAAATGACTCAATCGGCAACCTGCCGGTGCTTTCCAATTGTTACAAAGTAATCGGCAAGCTTGAATTTACGGAAGGAAATTATCATAAGGCAGAAAATTATTTTAACCGGTTGCTTGACATTTCAAAAGTATTGGGAGATAATTCTCAAAAAATTTCCACCATCGAGGCCATGATTTACCTGGCTGAAATAAAAGGAAGGCAGGGCGATAAGCGACAGCAATTGATAATATTAAAAAAAGCTGCCGGTTTCAGCCAAATGCATCTTTTGGCCGGTTACCTGCAGCAAATCTATACGGCGTTAATCCGGTTTTATATTGATGAAAATGATACGCAACAGGCAGCCGCCGCTGTGAAAGAATACAACCAGGTTTCTGAATCGGTGACAATCAGGCTGCTACAGCAGCAGGCCAACCTCAGCGATTATGTTATCAGTGCTTACCGCTTTCACGAAAATGAAAGAAAAAATGCCCAAAATAAAAATATTACCCAGTCTGTAACGCTCAGGAATAAAAACATTCTGCTTGTCATATTGCTGGTATTTGCACTGTTGCTCACAGGGTTTATTTCCCTTTTACTCATCATAAGCCGGCAGCGGAAAAAGGCTGTTGAAACAATCCGCCAAAATGAAGAAAAATACCGTCGCCTGTTCGAAATGAGCCTGGCTGGTATTTACCAGACCAATGCCAGAGGAGAAATACTGACCAGCAACCTGTCTTTTGCCCGTATGCTTGGCTTTAATTCGGTGGAGGAACTTAAAAAAGTCAAGGCGACTGATTTATATAATACAAAGGCGGAAAGAGAAAATTTTCTTGAAATTCTACGGAAAGAACAGCAAATTATCAATAATGAACTGCGGCTCAAAGGCCACCATGGCAACACGATTCATTGTGTTGAAAATGTAATTCGCTACCAGGACAGCAACGGCGAAGAAATATTTGAAGGAGTCATAATTGACATTACGGGGTTGAAAACTGCAGAAAAAGAACTGATGCAGTCGAGGGAAAAATATTTTTCACTGATTAACACGGTAGATGGCATTGTGTGGGAAGCCGATGCCCAAACCTTCCGGTTCAATTTTGTGAGCCGGCAGGCCGAAAAGCTTCTTGGCTACCCGGTTGATGATTGGATTAACCGCCCCGGCTTCTGGAAAGATCACATACATGAGGATGACCGCAACTGGGCAGTGGCGTATTGCATTCAATGTACACGGGATAAAAAACCACATGAATTTGAATATCGCATGGTGGCTGCCGATGGACGCACGGTGTGGCTCAGAGATATTGTCACCGTGCTGGTTGAAAATGACAAACCCGTTTTGCTGCGCGGCATTATGGTGGATATTACCGAAAAGAAAAAAACACAGACTGCCCTGGAAGACTCAGAAAAAAAACTCCGCCAGGTGTTGACGAGCATGGCTGATAACTTTTATGTAATTGACCGCAATTACCGGGTTATACTGATAAATGAAAAGGCTAAAATGAACCTGGCAAAGGCCTGGGGAAAGCCCGTTGACATGGGTACCAATATACTTGATGCAATACCCGAAAAAAGTACTTCCCGTGTCAGACAACATTTTGAAAAAGCTTTTCAGGGAGAGCAATCGGAATATGAACTCTATAATCCGAACCCCGGGCTGACCGAGTGGGTGTCGGTAAGTTTTGTACCCGTGCAGGATGATAGCGAGGCAATTTTGAGTGTATGCGTCATTGCAAAAGATATCACCGAACGAAAAAAAGCTGAAATCGAACTGGCCGAAAGCGAAAACCGGCTGCGCACCATCTTTAACAGCGAACCGGAGTGCATCAAACTTGTAAACGCTGATGGTGAATTGCTAAAAATAAATCCCGCCGGCCTGGCAATGATTGAAGCCGAAAACGAAGAACAGGTGCGGGGCAAAAATATTAATAACCTTGTAACACCGCCTTACCGCAATGCTTTTAATAAGCTCGCCAGCGATGTATTTGCCGGAAAACCCGGTATGCTCGAGTTTGAGATTGTTGGTTTAAAAGGCACACAGCGCTGGCTGGAAACCCATGCCGTGCCGCTGAAAAATGCCGAAGGAAAAATCATCGCTCTGCTCAGTGTTACCCGCGATGTATCGGAGCGGAAAAAAACCGCAGAAGAACTTTTAAGGGAAAAGACACTTTCTGATTCAATTATCAACAGCCTGCCCGGCGTGTTCTATTTACTGGATGAATCCGGGAACTATTTGCGATGGAATAAAAACGTTGAAGCTATTTCCGGTTTTTGCCCAGAAGAAATCAGCAGGATGCATGCACTGGATTTTATTGATGAAGCAGATAAAAAAAATGTTGCCGGCACCATGGCAAGAGTGTTTGAAAAAGGAATGGCTGACGTGGAAGCCACAGTTCTTACTAAAGACAAAAAGAAAATCCCTTTTTACATGAATGGCTGGCGGGTGATTTTTGACGGCCGGCCCTGCCTGATAGGCATAGGTATTGATATTTCTGAGCGTAAAAAAACCGAAGCGGCCATTAGAAAATACAATGAGCGGTTCGAAATGATCGCTGCCACCACCCATGACGCCATCTGGGAATGGAACCTTGAAACCGGCGAAATATGGGGTAATGAAATGCACCAGCGGTTGTATGGACTTACCTCGTCAGACCCGGTTCCCACAGAAGAAATGTGGAAAAAAAGAATACATCCCGGAGACCGGAAAGAAGTTATACACGATCTCGCAGAAGCACTGGCTTCGGACAAGAATGTCTGGTTAAAGGAATATCGTTTCCTGGTGCAGGATGAATATAAAGACATCTACGATCGTAGCTATATTGTGCGCAATGCGGCAGGCAAACCCATCCGCATCATGGGCAGCATGATGGATATAACCGAACGTAAAAAGGCCGAGCAGGCTATACGAACCAGCGAAGAAACCCGGCGGCTGATTATGAACTCGGCTATGGATGCCATCATTGTGATGAACACAGAAGGACGTGTTACCAGCTGGAATCCGCAGGCAGAAATCATTTTTGGATGGAAAGAAAAGGAAGTCGTGGGAAAATTGCTAAGCGATACCATTATTCCTGGCCACCTGAAGGAAAAAAATAATAGGGGTCTTGCAAATTATTTGCAAACCGGGAAAGGTCCGTTGCTTAATAAACTCATCGAGATTATGGCTGTAAACCGCGAGGGCAAAGAATTTCCCGTCGAACTGAGCATTATTGATATAAAACAGGGTGGCGAAATATTCTTTTGTGGATTCATTCGTGATATTTCAGGCCGAAAGCAGGCAGAGGAAAAACTGAAACAATCGTATGAGGATATCCGCCGGCTGGCTTCGCATCTTGAAAAAGTGAGAGAAGAAGAACGCATAAACATTGCACGGGAAATTCACGATGAGCTGGGGCAACAGCTCACGGTATTGAAAATGGACATTTCCTGGCTAAATAAAAAACTAACGGTTAATGACCCGGGCATCAGGCAAAAGATACAGGAACTGCTGAAAGTGATAGATCATACTGTAAATACGGTGCGAAGAATTTCTACAGAACTTCGGCCAAGCATACTGGATGATCTTGGCCTTGTAGCTGCACTGGAATGGCAAAGCCAGGAGTTTAAGAATCATTCAGGTATTAAAACAAAATTTGTTTCCAAAGTGGATGAAGTAAAAATACCCGGCGGCGTGGCAACTACCCTGTTCCGCATTTTCCAGGAGAGCCTCACCAATGTGGCGCGACATGCCGGAGCTACCAGCGTGGAAGCCGTGTTGAGCATGGAAAAAGAAAAAATCAAAATGACGATTACCGATGACGGCAAAGGATTTTATACAGAACGTATTGAAAATAAAAAAACATTGGGTATATTAGGCATGCGTGAAAGGGCAACCCTGATGGGAGGGGAATATAAAATAATCAGTACTCCGGGAAAAGGCACACAAATACAGGTTACCGTTCCGGTTAGTAGCTAAAGGTAAACGGAAAACTGTTTTATGATTCGTATTCTGATTGCAGATGATCATGCAATAGTAAGGCGGGGATTGAGGCAGATTATACTCGACGAATACCCTTCGGCTGAGATAGGTGAAGTGGGCGATGTAGAAAGCCTGGTAGCCCAGGTGGTTAAAGCCACCTGGGATGTGGTGATATGTGACATCAGTATGCCCGGCCGCAGCGGTATTGAAGCCCTGCAGCAGGTAAAGGAAATTCAGCCGAAACTCCCTGTTCTTATCATGAGCATGCACCCCGAAGATCAATATGCCTTGCGGGTACTGAAAGCCGGCGCCTCCGGCTACCTGAACAAAGATTCGGTGCATGAAGAGCTGATTAAAGCTATACAGACCGTAAAACTTGGCCGAAAATTTATTACACCTTCTATAGCTGAAAAACTTGCCGGCGCCCTCAACCTGCCCGCCCATGCTGCCCTGCATGAGCAACTCAGCAACCGTGAATTTGATGTCTTGCTGATGCTGGCTTCCGGCAAATCCATTTCCGAAATTGCAACCCGGCTTTCGCTCAGCGCTACCACCATCAGCACCTACAGGGCACGCATACTGGAAAAAATGAAAATGCGCAGCAATGCAGAACTTACCCGCTATGCCATTGAAAAAGGCTTAATATGATTTATTTACTTCAGCATGTAGTTGAACTACTACACCATAATGAAACATTGGTTACAGGTACGGAATTAACGGAATATTTTCTTTGTAAAGAGACCCGTATTTGTGAAAACATGTTCTGCAGTTCTGTAATAACAAGACCCGGTTCTTTTTTTCAGCCTTATGCTTAAAATTCTCATTGCCGATGATCATATCATCGTCCGCAGAGGTATTATGCAGATTCTCCTGGAGGGGTTTCCCGAACTGGAAATAGGTGAAGCTGCCGACACAGACTCGTTGGTTGAAAAGGCAATTAATGAAAAATGGGATATCATTATTTCTGATATTACCATGCCGGGAGGCGGAGGACTTATTGCTTTAAAAAAAATTCGGGAAATAAAACCGGCCCAACCGGTGCTAATCGTAACCGTCTTTGCCGAAGGGTATTATGCCTTGCCTGTATTTCGGGCAGGCGCTTCGGGATTTTTAAATAAAGACACAGCGGCGGAAGAGCTGCTTATTGCCGTTAAAAAAATATTGGCTGGTCATCGTTATCTGCCTGCATCATTGGCTGAAAAACTGAAGCCGGAACAATGCCGCGAGGCAGGTATACTGCCACATGAATTTCTTTCTGAAGCAGGATTGGAAATCATGCACCGGTATTCAAATGGCCAGGGCACACAAGAAATGGCTGAACAAATGCAGATGACAGCAGAAGCAGTAAGCAATTGTATCTTACAAATCATGGATAAACTTGCATTAAAGACCAGGCAGGAACTGGTACAATATATCCAGGATAACCAGCTGAACAATAAAAAATTTTTTTTCAGTAGAATGCATACGGCAGGCAGCGAAGAATTTTTGTAGTTATGAATAAGAGGTAATACTAATTGTAAGCCCGGTACAGGGTGTTTATTTTGCGAAAAAGCAAAATATGAATAATAAAAAACTGGTAATACTGTTAGTGGAAGATTCGTTGCTGATAATTGAAAGAATTATCGGGATGCTGGGTGAACTGGATAATGTGAAGCTGATAGTCCACGCAGCCAATTACCGCGAAAGCATCCGTATGATGAATGAGGTAAGCGCCGATGTGGTTTTACTCGATCTGAACCTGCCCGACAAAAGCGGCATTGAACTGCTGCAGGTAATTAAAACCACACAACCGAAAATGAAAGTGATTGTACTGACCAATCATGCTACCGAAGGCTATAGGGAAATCTGCACCAGCATGGGAGCCGATTATTTTTTTGACAAGTCAAATGACTTTGATAAAATTCCCGATGTCATCGGCAGCATGTGCTAAATTCTAAACCTATGACAACCGATTTTCTGCGAAAAACCCGTGACCGTGACAGGGATTATTACCTGCTGGTAATTGACGGCAACGGCGTGATTCATTTTGCCAACTCGCACCTGCTTACAAATTTTGAGCTGAACCAGGAAAAAATTCTGCGCACCGGTTTTTTCGGACTGCTCGATTCATCACAACAGAAAAATTTCCGCCATTTGCTGGCACAGGTAAAACAAACGAGGCAACCCGCCGTCATTGAAATGTCGGCACGCAACGGCTCGCTGCACTGGATAAAATGGGAAATCAGCCTGCAAAAAAATGCCCGGCATTCTACCGGTAAATTTTTCTGCATAGGTTACGATATCACCGGTAAAAGCAATGCCCAAAAAATGAAGCAGGTGGCCAGGCGCAACTATGAAGCCATTATGGAAGGGCTTACCATCGGAGTTGTGTTGCAGGATTACAACGGGGAAATACTGGCGGCCAACAGGAAAGCAGCGGAAATATTTGGAACCAGCATAGAGGCACTTTATAACACAGGAAATTTCAAAAGCATCTGGCAAAGCATGGAAGTAGAAGGCCGACAGGTATATTTTGAAGAATGTCCCTGTATGAAGGCGCTTAAATCAGGTATGGTGCAAAGCAATGTGAGTGTCAGCTTAAAATCAGAAGCAGGCAAAGTGAAAACACTGCTGATAAACTCGCAACCGCTTTTTGAACCCGGTAACGGCCGCCCTGTTTCTGTTGTTTCTTCCTTTATGGATATCACGGTGGAAAAACAATTTGAAAATAAGGCAAAAGATAATGAAATGCTCTTTCATGCTTTTAACGAGCATACGCCCAACCTGGCCTGGATGGTGGATGAAGATGCACGATTGATGTATGCCAATCAGTCTTTTTTCAATTATCTTGGTTTGACGGAAAAGGCTGTGGGGCAAAATATAGTTGAGCTGATACCGCCGGAAATAGGGGATGCCCTGGTAAAAAAACACCGGCAGGTGATGGACACCGGCCAGGCACAGCAGAGCCAGGAAAAAATGTTTCTTGCCAATGGTTCGGAAATCGTTTTCTGGATCGGCCTGTTTCCCATTCATTCGGTGTCGGGCAAAAGATTGATTGGCGGAGAAGCCATCAACATTACCAATCGTTTCAGAACAGAACAAAAATTGCAGCAGGTAAATGAAAGGCTCTATTACCTGAGTCATATAACTACCGATGCCATCTGGGAGTGGGATATACAAACAGGACAGATTTTCCGCAACCAGATTCTGCAGGAGCTTACAGGCTTTTCATTTCAGCAGGCCTCCAGCCTTTCCTGGTGGTTCAGGCGGGTACATCCTGATGACAGGCGAAAACTGAGAGACACATTAAAAGGAGCTTTGGAAAAAAAAGAAAAAAGCTGGGAGAGTGAATACCGGTTTAAAAATGCCTGCGGGCAATACATTATTGTGTACGATCACGGCTACATACTTTATGAAAACGATGTACCGGTTAAAATGATCGGCTCGCTGCACGATGTGACGCAGCTAAAACAACTGGAATCAAAGCTGCTGGAAGATAAAATACAACACCAGAAAGAAATAACAGAAACCATTTTTGCGGTGCAGGAAAAGGAAAGAACCCGCATCGGTCACGAACTGCATGATAATGTGAACCAGATACTCAGCACGGCAAAACTGTTTACAGATATGATTGTTCCGTCAACCCCTGAAGGCGAGCAGTTGAAAAATAAAGTGTCGGAATATATTATTTCTGCCATCGAAGAAATCAGGCGGCTGAGCAAAGAAATGGTTACTCCGCAGCTTAAAGAAAACGGGCTGGTGAGCAGCATTAAAACACTGGTGGCCGATCTGAAAACAGCAGGCACCCTGCATGTTCTCTTTCATTACTGCGAAGAAGTGGAAAAGCTCAGCAGCGGGAAAAAAGTTACTTTTTTCCGTATTGTGCAGGAGCAGGTAAGAAATATTCTGAAACACAGCAAGGCAAAGAATCTTTCCATTGACCTGCAGGCTAAAGATCAGGATGCCGTACTGATTATCCGCGATGATGGCGTGGGTTTTGACCCGGGGCAAACACGGCGAGGCATTGGTCTTTCCAATATTTATGAACGTACCCGGTTTTACAACGGAACTGTTTTTATTAAAACTTCACCTGGCAAAGGTTGCCGGCTTACAGTTACAATACCTTTGATTAATTAATCTGCTACATCAAAGCTGGCTGGCCATTTTTTGATATTAGCCGGCTGAGAGTTTTTATAAAAATAACTAAGGGTAATCACTAAACTTTCAAAAATGTCTTTCCTGTTTTGAATGCAACGGAAGAAAGTTGCGTTGCTGTAAGAACTGACTGGCCTGCCAGCCCGATGCCGGCTGATATTTTTTTAAGAAGCGATAAAAATATCCGGCGCATCAACGGCCAGATGTAACGGTCAGAAAAAATCCGATACCTGGAAAATCCGGCCCGATGAAAAAATGGATATTCATTTTATCCGCTTTCGTGATACTGCAACAGGCACCTGCCCAATTGAAAGGCGGATTGGAACAATATGGCTCATACTCCCGGCCCGATCCTGCCGTCAGTCTTGAAACCATAATCCATCTGCAAACCAGTAAAAACTGGTATGGTGAAATCCGCTACAATTATGATGAGCCGGGCGCCGTATCATTCAATGCGGGTAAATCTTTTTCTGCCGGCAACAATTTTTCCATTACCCTGACACCCATGCTTGGCTTTGTGTTTGGCACTTACACAGGAGCCAATTTCAATTTTGACCAGGAAGTGGAATGGAAACGGCTGTATTATTCATCCAAGATTCAGTACACGGTATCTTTCCTGCAAGCGCAGCAGGATTTTTTTTATTCATGGCTTGAAACAGGGTATAATCTCTCACGTCATTTTTATGGCGGGTTATCATTGCAGTACACGGCGCCCGGTCATCAAATGCAAAAGGGTTTCTACATGGGTTTCTCCGCAGGCAGCTGGAGTTTCCCGGTATATTTTTTTGAACCATTTTCAGTCCGCAGTTCCATTACGCTTGGCATCATTTATTCTGCAAATTTTAATAAGAAAGAATAAAAGGGTATATAATTTATACAGGCTGGCAGGCTTGAGAAAGAAGACGTTTGATAAAAAGTTTTTAATGTTTTATACTTAGTAAAAACAAGTGAATCACTGAAAATAATTTTTTACCGCAGCATTAAATACATTATTCAAAAATCCGGCCGTTATAGAATTCTCAGTAATTGAGTTCGTTGTAAAATCCAAATCGCTCAGAATATGAAAAACCACGTATTGCTTTTTGTTTTAGGATTCATAACAACAGCCCTGAAATCGCAGGTAGGCATTGGCACCACCAGCCCTAACTCTACGCTTGATATCAGGGGCTCCATATCGGCCAACCTGCGAACATTTACTGCTAATACATCGGCAGCATCCACTGATTATAACCTGGTATTTACCGGTACATCGGCAGCCACACTTACGCTGCCAGATGCCAGTAGTATTGCAGGCCGGGCTTATGTTATTAAAAATGCCAGCTCAAACAGTTCCGTGCTTACCATAGCCACTACTTCATCGCAAACCATTGACGGGCTCAGCTCATGGACTCTTTCACAGGCTAATAAAACGATAATTGTAATAAGTAACGGCACTAACTGGTATGCTACTGCCGAAAGTGTTCCGGGCAGCAGTGCAGGCAGCGCCTGGGTGCTGGGTGGCAATAGTGTGAGCTCAGTTCAAAATCTGGGCACTACAAGTAACTATGCACTTCCTTTTATTACCAACAATTCTGAAAAGATGCGCCTTTCAACCGGGGGCAGCCTGGGTATAGGTACTACTACATTCAACAGCACGAACCCGGAACGATTATTTGTGGATGCCGGCACTTCATCCAATGATTATCAGAATGTGATTTATGCCAAAGGAAATACCAACAGCTATGCCCAGTTCAATATTCAGAATGTAAGCAACGGTGGCGGCGCCAGCACGGATATTGTTGCTACTGCTGATAATGGTACGGAAACAGCCAACTTTGTTGACCTCGGCATTAATTCCAGTAATTATAACAACGGTATGTCGAGCCTGCTCAACGGGGCCAACAATGCGTACCTCTACAGCAAAGGAGAAGATTTTGTTATCGGCAATGCCAGCACTTCCAAATCCATCATCTTTTTTACCGGCGGCGATGCCCCTTCCAACGAAAAATTCAGGCTCAACAGCAGTGGTGTTTCTTTTAAGGCTGATATTTTTCCTTCTTCTGATAACAATTATTTGCTGGGAAAATCCGGCGCCCGGTGGAGCGCCGTATGGGCAGCCAACGGAACCATTCAAACCTCCGACATCAGGACGAAAAAAAATATCAGGACACTGCCTTACGGTTTACGGGAAGTGATGATGATGCGCCCTGTCACGTATCAATGGAAAAATGAAGCAGCGGGTAAAATAAAGGTAGGATTAATTGCACAGGAAGTAAAAGCAGTGATTCCAGAAGTGGTTATCGGAGACGAAACGACTGAAACACTGGGAATGAATTACGCCGAACTGGTGCCGGTGCTGGTAAAAGCGATACAGGAACAACAGAAGCAGATTGAGCAGTTGAGAAAAGATTTGAATGCCCTGGCTGCCAGGCGACATTAAACCTGAAACACCGATCCTACTTATGAAAAAGAAATTATCTGTACTTTGCTTTTTGTGGTTTGCCTGTATGGTGGCCGGCGCCCAGGTAAGTTTTTACAACAATGGCATTTTGAAACTGAGTGTGTCCGGCGATATTGTGTACATCAATGGTGCATTTACCAACACTTCTTCTGCCTCCCTCACCAATAATGGCCAGTTGTATGTGCAGGGCAATCTTGACAACAGTGAAGGCTCCATGACAGCAGGCACTGGTACCCTTTACCTGAACGGCAGCAGTGCACAAACCATTAGCGGAAGCCAGCCATTCAACACTTTCAATCTTGTAACTAATAACAGCTCGGGCATTACCCTGAATAATAATCTCAGCATTAGCGGTATCCATACTTTTACCGGCGGCATCATTACCACTTCAGCCACTCCCAATTATCTTGTTTACGAATCAGGCGCCTCTTACAGCGGCAGCGCCGACAGCCGGCATGTAAACGGCTGGGTAAAAAAAACAGGCAGTGACGATTTTGAATTTCCCGCAGGCGATGGCACTTACCTGCGGCCGGTACAACTGAAAAATATTTCCGGCGCATCTGAATTTAATGTGAAATACTTTTCCGGAACTCCCTATACCAACCAGCTTCAATCGCCTATTCAGTCAGTGAATGCCTATGAATACTGGCAGATAAATAAAGTTTCAGGAGGTTCTTCTTCCGTTCACCTGAACTGGGACAATAGCAAAGTTACTTTTCCACCCTACCAGATGGCTGATATTGCTGCATCATTTTATGATGGCAGCAACTGGACAGACCAGGGCGGCAGCGCTACTGGTAATATTCTCACTACCGGCGACATAACGTCAAACAGTGTTTCCTCGTTTGGATATTTTGTCATTGGCAGCAAATCGCTGCCCTTGCCGCTGAAGTTTATCAGCTTTACCGCACAGCGAAAAGAAAATTATACCGACCTGCGGTGGGTGACGGCTGATGAAACCAATACCGAACGTTTCGAAATAGAGCGCAGCGAAAACGGAACCAATTTTTCAACAATTTTCTCCATGCCAGCCATCAACCGGCCTGCCATACAGGAATACACATATAAAGATTTCCGCCTGGTAAACGGCATCGCTTTTTACCGCATCCGATGTGTTGATATAGATGGAAAATACAAATATTCAAAAGTGGCTGCTGTATATGAAAGCAGTTATTTGAATAAAAATATCATGGCCATGAACCCTGTACGTGATGAAATTATAATCCGTACCCGCAGCGACGAACCTGCGCCGGTCAGCTATACATTACTCACCGAGGCAGGTCAGGTGATGCTGAAAGGTAAATTGCAGTTAAAGGCCGGCACGGACAATACCATCCGGCTTCCCTTCAGGCCGGTGCATGGTATTTATTTTCTGCGACTACACACAGCGGGAAAAGAATATGTACAAAAATTATTGATAAACTGATACCCGGCAGCGGTTGAAATATTTTTGAGAATCTGGATTTTAAGGCGGGGGCGATTTCCATCGTCCCCTTAATTATTTATGGCGTGCCGAAAGCTTATTTACTACTTCCCGGAGCCGGCAGTTTTTAGCCTGCAGCAGCACAAGATAATGGTAAAGCAGGTCGGCAGCTTCGTCCAGAAATTTTTCCTTATCGCTGTCTTTGCTTTCTATCACCAGTTCCACGGCTTCTTCACCCACCTTCTGTGCAATGGTATTAATGCCTTTGGTGAAAAGCGAGGAAGTATAAGATTTTTCCGAAGGATTATTTTTCCGGTCAGCAATCACCGCCTCCAGCCGCTCCAGCGAAAAAGAGGAGTTGTCTTCATTGAAACATGTATCGGCGCCGGTATGGCACACCGGGCCCGTCGGCGTAGCCTTTATCAGCAGCGTGTCATTATCACAATCGCTTTTGATTTCTTTTACCAGTAAAAAATTATGGCTGGTTTCGCCTTTGGTCCACAGCCTTTGCTTGCTGCGGCTGAAGAAGGTGACCCTTCCATCTGCTTTGGTTTTTTCCAGTGCTTCGGCATTCATAAAACCAAGCATCAGCACTTTGCTGCTTACCGCATCCTGTACAATGGCAGGTATCAGCCCGTCCGGGTATTTTGAAAAATCTATAATCATGTAAAGAATTTTTTGTTGGTCAGCAATTTTAATTCTCTTCACCGTCCCTTGTGCCTGCCCGCCGTATCCGCCTCAGGAGGAGCAGGCGGGTCACTCTTGCTGACGCTATGGTCAGCATCTCTGACGGAGTCTGATACTCGTCAGAGTCGTCAGACCCGACAAGCTTTACTTCGTCGGGACTTGTACGTCCTTATCGCTATGCTGCTTTTTAAGTAAACTCAATAATTTTTCATACCGCTCCCTTCTTCTTTCATGCTCTTGTTCCTGTCTGTTTCTTTCCCGCTGCCACATATAGTTTGCAATCAGCAGGCTTAAAATAGCAACGATGATAACTATTATTATCATAACCTCACCGGAATTTTTTGTTCATGCAAATATTGTTTCAAATCCGGTATATGTATTTCCTTAAAATGAAAAATACTTGCTGCCAGCGCTGCATCGGCCGAAGCTTTTTCAAACACTTCGGCAAAATGCTCCATTGTGCCGGCGCCCCCGCTGGCAATTACAGGCACGGGCAGGCTTTCAGCAAGCAATTTTGTGATGTCAATGGCAAAACCATTTTTGGTTCCGTCATGGTTCATGGATGTCAGCAGAATTTCGCCTGTCCCGCGGTCAACGGCTTCTTTGGCCCAGGCAAAACATTTTTTACCCGTTTTTGTTCTTCCGCCATCCAGGTACACATACCACTCGCCGTCTTCTTCTTTTTTTGTGTCAATAGCCAGCACCACGCACTGGCTGCCGAATTCTTTTGACAGTTCATTCAGCAGAGCCGGGTTCTTAAAGGCTGATGTATTCACCGAAATTTTATCGGCCCCGTTTTGCAGCAGCACATTCACATCTTCCACGCTGCTGATGCCACCGCCTGCTGTAAAAGGAATGTTTACATGATGCGCTATTTTATTCACCAGTTCACACAGCGTTTTTCTTTTTTCCACCGTAGCGGCGATGTCGAGAAACACCAGCTCATCCGCTCCTTCTTTTGCATACAGGGCACCCAGTTCCACCGGGTCGCCTGCATCACGCAGGTTGATGAAGCGGGTGCCTTTCACGGTTCTCCCGTCTTTGATGTCAAGGCAGGGTATAATGCGTTTTGATAACAACTGATTCTGTTGAATTATTGATTAATTATTCATTATGGCTGGATGAACATTCTTAAATCCTTCAGCAGGATTCTTTTCTCATAGAGTGCTTTTCCCACAATGGCACCGCGGCAACCGGCTTCCCTCAGTTGCACCAGGTCGTTCACCGACGATACGCCACCGCTTGCAATCAAATCAATGGAAGGATGCACATTCAGGATTTTTTTATACAAATCAATTCCCGTTCCCTGCAGCAGCCCGTCTTTGCTGATGTCGGTGCAGAAAAACTGTTTTATGCCTTTCAGCTTGTAGTTTTCAATGAGGTCGGGAACAGTTACATCCGTTGTTTCAGACCAACCTTTGACGGCAATCTTTTCATCCTTCACATCAGCGCCGATGATAAATTTCTCCGCTCCAAACTCAATCAGCCAACCTGTAAACGTGTTTTCATCCTTTACTGCCATGCTGCCTATGGCGGCAAAAGCGGCGCCTGAGTTAAAACAGATGCGCACATTTTCTTTTGAACTTATGCCGCCGCTGAAGTCAATCACCAGGTTTGTTTTGCCGGCTATTTGCTCCAGCACTTTCCAGTTTTTCACGTCACCGGCCCGGGCGCCATCCAGGTCCACCAGGTGAAGCCGTTTCAGGCCGGCATCTTCAAACTGTTTGGCAACTTCCAGCGGATTTTCATTATAAATTTTTTTTTGCTCATAATCCCCTTTTGTCAGGCGCACACATTTGCCTTCGATAATGTCAATGGCAGGAATAATGAACCCCCAACCTCCCGGAAGCGGCTTGGTGGTTTCGTCCCGGATTTTTTTTCTTGGTTCATTCATAGTTTCAGGAAATTTAAAAGAATCGCTTCACCTGCTTTTGCACTTTTCTCGGGATGAAACTGCACACCGTAAAAATTACTCTTATGCAAAGCGCTGCTGTAGGGCTGAATATAGTTTGTTGTGGCAATACTATGTTCCCCCAATGCAGCATAATAGCTGTGTACAAAATAGCAATGGCTGTTTTCCGGCACTTCTTTAAATAAATCCGATTTCAAATTATTAATTGTATTCCATCCTATCTGCGGAATTTTGGCCTCATACTCCGGCCCCTTTTTCTTACGCAGAGGGGGTGTGAAGCGGCGAACCTTTTCATCAAATATTCCCAGACATTCCGTATCATTTTCTTCAGAATATTTACACATCAGCTGCATGCCGAGGCAAATGCCCAGCACCGGTTGTATGAGTGAGCAAATCAGCTTATCCAGGTTTCTTTCTTTCAGATAATTCATGGCGGTGCTTGCTTCACCCACGCCGGGAAAAATCACTTTGTCAGCAGCTTTTATTTCTTCGGCATTGTCAGTCACGGTGGCCGTGCAGCCTGTCCTTTCCAATGCGTAAAGCACAGAACGGATATTGCCGGCATTATATTTAATAATAACAAGTTTCATCAGAGTACTCCTTTGGTTGTCGGCAACTGCATATTCTCTGCATCCCGCTTCACTGCCATCTTTATAGCTTTTGCCAATGCTTTAAATATGGATTCAATCTTATGGTGCTCGTTTTCACCTTCCGCTTTTATGTTCAGGTTGCAGCGGGCCGCATCGCTGAACGATTTAAAAAAGTGAAAAAACATTTCCGCAGGCATGTCGCCAATTTTTTCTCTTTTAAATTCCGCATCCCAAACCAGCCAGCTCCGCCCGCCGAAATCAAGGGCTACCTGCGCCAGGCAGTCATCCATCGGCAGCAGGAAACCATAGCGGTTAATTCCGGCTTTATTGCCCAGCGCTTTTGCAAATGCTTCGCCCAGCGCAATACCTGTATCTTCAATCGTGTGATGTTCGTCAATATGCAAATCGCCCTGCACGGTTATTTTTAAATCAGTGCCGCTGTGCCTGCCAAGCTGGTCGAGCATGTGGTTGAAAAAATTCAAACCGGTGTTGATTTCCGTCCTGCCACTGCCGTCGGGGTTCAGCTCAATACTGATTTTTGTTTCATTGGTGTTTCTTTCATGCCGTACAAAGCGGTTGCCAAGCTTCAGAAATTCATAAATCTTTTTCCACGATGTAGTTTCCAGTGCAATCACCGGTAGCAGCGCCTGCAGCGAATCTTTTATTTCACCGGCACCGAGGCCGGGGTCATTGTTCAGCCAGATGGCTTTGCATCCAAGATTTTTTGCCAGCTGCACATCGGTAATCCTGTCGCCGATGACATACGAATTTGTCAAATCGTATTCCGGGTTGTTTACATATTTTGTAAACATACCTGTTGCTGGTTTACGCGTCGGTTTGTTTTCGTGAGCAAAACTTTTATCAACCAGCACATCGCTGAAAACAATGCCTTCGCTGGCCAGTTGCTTCATAATAAAATTCTGCACCTGCAGGAAATTTTCTTCCGGGTAAGAAGCCGTGCCAAGGCCGTCCTGGTTGGTGGGCATTACCAGTTCATAATCGAATTCATGTGCAATACGTGAAAGCCAGGAAAACATACCCGGGTAAAATTCCAGTTTGTCAAATGAATCAACCTGGTAGGTGGGCGGCGTTTCTTTGATGAGGGTTCCGTCACGATCGATAAATAAAATTTTGACACCCCCTGTCTCCGCCGCGGCGGAAGAACTTTGATTCGATGCATTCATTTAATTCGATTTATAGTTTTCTAATGCGGTCATTAATTGTTTATTTTCTTCCGGTGTGCCGATAGTAATCCGCAGGCAATCTTCACACAGCACTACTTTGCTCCGGTCTCTTACAATGATTCCTTCGCTACATAAGTAGTCGTATATTTTTCCCGCATCTTTAATTTTCATCAGCAAAAAATTGGCATCAGACGGGTAAACCGTCACCGTATTATCAAAGGCCAGCAGGTCGTTCTTCAGCTTTTCTCTTTCTTTCACCGTAATTGTTATATGTTCATTTACCCAATCTACTTTATCAAGTGCTTCCAGCGCCAGCAGTTGCGTGGCGGTATTGATATTGTAAGGGTACTTCACTTTATTCATCAGCTCAATGATGGGTTGCGAAGCGAATGCCATTCCCAGCCGCAGGCCTGCCAGCCCCCAGGCTTTGCTCAATGTCTGCATCACCACCAGGTTGGGGTATTCGGTAAGTTCAGCGATGAAAGTTTTTTGTTTTGCAAAATTGATATAGGCTTCATCAATCACCACAAGGCCGCTGAAATTATTCAGGATAACTTCCACATCAGCCCGGTGCATGCTGTTGCCGGTGGGATTGTTGGGCGAACAGATAAAAATAAGTTTGGTAAACGGGTCAATGGCATATTCAACCGCTTCAAGGTTGAGCTGGTAATCTTTTGTAAGGCTGATTTTGTTCACCTTCACATCGTTCATCTCCGCACATACTTCGTACATGCCATAAGTAGGAGGGAAGATGATAACATTATCTCTCCCCGGCACACAAAAAATGCGGTAAAGTAAATCAATGGCTTCATCACTCCCATTGCCAAGAAAAATATTTTGCGGCGGCACACCTTTTATTTTGCTGAGTTTTTCTTTTACCTCCATTTGCAGCGGGTCGGGATAGCGATTGACCCTCACCCCCGGCCCCCCTCCTGACGGAGAAGGGAGAAACAGCGGGGAACCAAATGAATTTTCATTTGCATCCAGAAAAACGGAAGCCTTGCCGCTGAACTCATGACGTGCCGATGAGTAAGGCGTCATCTTCCTGATGTTTTCACGAACCAAATTATCCAGGTTAAACTCCATAGTTAATCTTTTAATCTGATTTCAACTGCTTTTTTATGTGCATGCAGACCTTCCGCTTCTGCCATTGTCATCACAGTGCTGCTTATATTTTTCAATCCTTCTTTTGTCAGTTGCTGAAAGGTTATCTTTTTTACAAAGCTGTCAACTGACACTCCGCTGTACATGGCTGCATAGCCATTTGTCGGCAACGTGTGATTGGTGCCGCTGGCATAATCACCCGCCGGCTCAGGCGAATAATTGCCTATGAACACGGAACCTGCCGAAACTATTTTATCGGCAACAGCCTCTGCATGGTTGCATGAAAGAATCAAATGCTCAGGAGCGTATAAGTTTGAAAATTCAATGGCATCATCAACTGAATTAACCAAAATAATCCTGCTGTACTGCAGCGCCTTTTCAGCTATTTGTTTCCCTGGCAATCGGGCCAGTTGCTTTTCAATTTCATCTGCGACTTTTTCAGCCACCAACGGCGAACTGGTAACCAACATTACCTGCGAATCGGCTCCATGTTCTGCCTGCGACAATAAATCGGCAGCAACAAACGCCGGTACTGCGCTGTCATCAGCAATCACCAGCACTTCCGACGGGCCGGCTGGCATATCAATAGCCACTTCTTCTTTTTGCACCAGTTGTTTAGCACAGGTGACATACTGATTGCCCGGGCCGAAAATTTTATACACTTTTGGAATGCTCTCCGTTCCATAGGCCATGGCCCCGATGGCCTGAACACCTCCGGCCTTGAAGATTTTTGTTACGCCGCAAAGATGGGCAGCATATAAAATGGCGGGGTGCACTTCACCCCCTCCTTCCGTAAAGTTTCGGAGGGCAGGCCCGGCGCCTTTCTTTGCGGAGAGGGAGGCCGGAGGCGTACAAAGAATCACTTCTTTACACCCGGCAATTGCAGCAGGCACTGCCAGCATCAGCACTGTAGAAAACAGCGGTGCTGAACCGCCTGGAATATAAATCCCCACTTTTTCAATTGCCACTGATTTCCGCCAGCAGTTGATACCCGGCATGGTTTCAATCACTTTCACTTCTTCCCTTTGCGACCGGTGGAAATTTTCGATATTAGTTTTTGCTGTCTGAATCGCCTTTTTCAATTCATCCGGCAATAATTTTTCAGCTGCCTTGATTTCTTTTTCACTCACTTCAAGCTTTTTCAGCTTCACCCCGTCAAGCTCCTTTGTATATTTCCGAACAGCCTTATCACCTTTTTCTTTCACCTTCTCCAAAATTCTTTTCACTACCTTTTCCAAAGTGGCAGTTTCGATTGCCGGACGTTTTACCAATTCTGACCATTCTTTTCTAACCGGGTATTTTATAAACTTTATCATTTAACTCAATAATCAATAAATAATAATCAATAATCGCAACGGTATCAAATAATCATTTTTTCAATGGGAACAATCAGTATCCCCTGTGCTCCATTTGCTTTTAATGATTCAATCACTTCCCAAAAATCACTTTCGCTGATAACCGAGTGAACCGAGCTCCAGCCTTTTTCTGCCAGCGGCAATACAGTGGGGCTTTTCATACCCGGCAACAGTTTGCAGATGGCCTCCAGTTTATCATTCGGCGCATTCAGCAGCACGTATTTATTGTTCTTCGCTTTTTTTACTGCCCGGATGCGGAAGAGGAGTTTATCAAGCAGCATTTGTTTGCCAGCCGATAAATTTTTATTACTGATTAAAACAGCTTCGGATCTCAGCACCGTTTCCAGTTCATCAAGCTCGTTGCTGAAGAGTGTGCTGCCCGAGCTCACCAGGTCGCAAATGGCATCGGCCAGCCCGATACGCGGCGCAATCTCTACCGACCCGCTGATTTCCTGGATGGTGGCATTAATATTTTTTTCCCTGAGATAATTTGAAAGTACCAGCGGATAGCTGGTGGCAATTTTTTTTCCAGTCAAATCATTCAGCGATTTTATGGCACCGGATTTTGGAATGGCAATGGATAAACGGCATTTGCCAAAACCAAGTTTTTCCACTGACACAACGGCTTTGTTTTTTTCCGCTACCACATTTTCTCCTACAAAGCCAATATCGGCCACAGCGTCCTGCACATATTCAGGAATATCATCATCACGCAGAAAAAAAACTTCCAGCGGAAAGTTGGCTGCCTGCACCCGCAACTGGTTATTGCCATTGCTTACATCAATACCGCATTCTTTCAGCAGCGCCATCGAACCGTCATACAATCTCCCTTTTTTCTGAACAGCGATTTTTAAAGTCTCATTCATAGTTTTTCCAATTATGTTGATTTGTCCAGTCCCCATTCAGGCCTGCGCGACAATCAGGCGGGGGTTGGTGCTGTAATGAAAAAGGGCTTACAAAACGTAAGCCCTTAAATTGTTTATGCTGTTACATAATATCATCACGGCTTACCCGGCAGGAGTAAGATATGGTGATGATGATTATGTGTACGATTAATCATTGCAGCGCAAAAATAAGTGATAAATTTATTATACTTTGAATTTTTTTGTTTCTACTGAAACGGTAGGACAACCAAACCTTTTAGAGGTGGCGCAAGACGTGATACTAACGATCATTATCAGCAGCATCAGACCTGCTAAGAGTTTATTTTTCATCGTTAAAAGGATTTAGTGTTAAACGTTCCGTTAGTTGAATTATTTTGTAAAGATAAGCCGGTTTTTCAAAAACAAGGCTTTTAAAACCGGGTAAACACTTACCTTTACCGCCCTGAAAAACCTGAACCCGAATACTATGCTTCAGTTAACCAAGCCCCTGGCTTTTATTGACTTAGAAACCACGGGAGTAAACCTTGCCAGCGACCGTATCGTGGAAATTGCCATTGTAAAAATACTTCCTGATGGCAAACGCAGTGCTAAGCGCAAACTCATCAATCCGCAAATGCCCATTCCGAAACAAGCCAGCGATCTGCATGGCATCACGGATGAGATGGTGAAAGATGCCCCGACGTTTAAACAGGCGGCACATGAACTGAAACAAATTCTTGACGGCTGCGATATTGCCGGCTACAACAGCAACCGCTTTGATATCCCGCTGCTGATTGAAGAGTTTCTGCGTGCTGAAGTGGATTTTGATATGAAGGGACGCCGCCTGCTCGATGTACAGAACATTTTTCATAAAATGGAACAAAGGACACTGAGTGCTGCCTATAAATTTTATTGCAATAAAAACCTGGACGGGGCACACAGCGCCGAAACCGATGCCCTGGCTACTGCTGAAATACTCAGTGCACAGTTGCAGCGTTATCCTGAACTCGGCACTACCATTGATTCGGTTATCAAAACCATCGGCGAAGAGCAGATTGTAGATTTTGCCCGGCGTTTTATTTTCGAAAACGGGGTAGAAATTTTCAACTTCGGAAAATACAAAGGCCGCTCAGTAGCCGAAGTGCTGAAAGCAGAACCGCAATACTACGACTGGATGATGAAGGCCGAATTTCCCCTTTACACCAAACAAAAACTTACGGAGATAAGAACCCGCAGCATGCTGAAGAAAAGTTAAAGCGGTTGGTTATTTCTGCTCCGGCGAATAAAATTGTAAATTCGTTATCCACCATTACCAGCAATTTGGAGAAGCTCGTTATAATACCCACTTACAACGAAAAGGAGAATATCGCTGCTATTCTCGCTGCCATTTTCGGATTGCAGCAGGATTTTCACGTACTGGTTATTGATGATGGTTCGCCTGACGGTACCGCTGAAATTGTAAAAGGGCTGCAGGAAAAATACCCCGGCCGGTTATTTCTTGAAGAAAGAAAAGGAAAGCTGGGGCTCGGCACTGCGTATATTCATGGATTCAAACGGGCATTGGAAAAAGGGTATAATTTCATTTTTGAAATTGATGCTGATTTTTCCCACAACCCCTCTGATCTGCCGCGGTTGTACAATGCATGTAAAAATGAAGACGCTGATGTGGCCATCGGTTCCCGCTATGTAAGCAAAGGCGGCGTAGTAGACTGGCCGTGGGACCGCATCGCCCTGAGTAAAGGCGCATCACTTTACACAAGAATAATTACCTGGATGCCGGTGAAAGACCCTACCGCCGGTTTTGTATGTTATAGAAAAGAAGTACTGGAAGCCATCAACCTCGATGCCATCAGTTTTGTAGGGTATGCTTTCCAGATCGAAATGAAATTTGCTGCATGGAAACTCGGATTTAAGATTGCCGAAGTGCCCATCATCTTCCGCGACCGTACACAGGGCACATCCAAAATGAACAAGGGCATCATCAAAGAAGGCGTGCTGGGCGTGCTGAAACTGCGCTGGCAGAGCCTTTTTAAAAACTACCGGAAAAAAGTGAAGAATACCAGGGAGTATTCTGCGGTAGAGGCGGTGAAATAAATTATTTCATCCCCGGTATAAAACTTACACCATGAAATTGGTTGGTTTAACGGGTTTAATTTTTCCTGTTTGAAACCCCGGCAGCTTATTGCAAGATTCTTTTTCCTTACAAACAAATAATACATACAGCATTTTCAAGTGGCACGGCGTTAACAGAAGCCTGTTAACACGCAATAGCCATCGCAGGCATTGACTGCAGCATACATTGCCGGAACAATTCATTTTCCTGCCGGCTGCCGATAGAAACCCTGAAAGTGTTCTTCAATAACAGGAAGCCGGATGTATTGAGCACTTTAATTCCTGAAGCGCAGAGGCCATTAAATATTTGATCAAATTCTTCTGTATTGGCAATCTTAACCAGCAAAAAATTGCCATCTGATTTGTGAACATACAATCTGTCAGGATGAAAATTTTCCGCCAGGGAGGAATAAAGCAATTCTCTTTCCCTGCAGATCTCTTTTGTACATTCTGCACATTGCTGCCGGAAAGAAGGATCAAATAAAATTGTGCGGGCAAATACCAGCGCCAGCGGGTTGATAGAAAACTGGAGCAATAATTTCCTGATTAAAGAAGCCACCGGCGGATGTGCCACAGCATAACCCAGCCGGAGACCAGCTATCGGGAAAGCTTTGGAAAAAGAGCGAAGCACAATGAGATTGGGATATATTTTTACCAGCGAGGTCAGATCTGCTTCGCTGAATTCGGCATATACAGCATCCAGGATGACCAGGGCATCAGGATGAGTTTCCAGAATGTATTCAAGCTGCATATGATTAATGGAATTGCCCACAGGATTGTTGGGCGATGTGATCACCAGCACCGAATCTTCTTCAAGCACAGGCAAAAGGCCCAGGTCATATTCCAGCGCATCATTGAGCAGCCACGGCTCAAAAGGAATATTATAAGTGCGGCAGTGATATTCAAAAAGAGAGTATGTGGGTTGAGTGATCACCAGCTTTTTCCTGTTGATGGCAAAGTAATTAAGCAGCGTGGTTATCAGGGTGGCCGACCCGGCGCTTAGGATTATGTTTTCGGGCTGCATGCCACAGTAAGCGGCAATATTGCTTTCAATATCGCTGTAATTTGCAGAAGGATACCTGTTCCAGCATTCATGGTACAACTGCTCCAGTGTTTTTCTTTTGAATTCGTCACACACATCTTCCGGTTGTTCGTTTTTGTCGAGCAGGAATCTGGCAGGCCGGGCAGCCGTATCAATCCGGTGAGTGGCACTGAGCAGGGAAGTACTGAAAAAACTGCTTTTCATACATATTCAATTTGCGTAAATGATAGATAAAACGGTTTCTTTATCGTAGGTAAACCCGATAAAACCGTCGTTGTGCCTGGCAATCCTCACACCCGAATCGCAATCGACAGTTGCAGGCAGCAGGTTTTGACGAATGGTAAAATTGTTTTGCCGGAGTTTTTTTATCCAGCCTAAAGCAGGTTCATGCTTTTCAAAACGGTCATCTTCCCTTTTCCCGATGATATCATCAATTTCGCGGCCAAAAAATATTTTCAATGCGTTCTTCTCCTGCTGTGACGCCTCAATTCTGTCAATTACCCGGAAGATGCTGTAGAAATGATGATAACAGTTTTCGAAGCGGCGGCTCAGCACCGGCTCAAAGTGATCCACATTGGGTTCTATCAGGATAAAGGCTGCCGGGTTCATCTGCTTTATTTTTTGTATGATTTCGCTGCGCTGCTGCTGCGATTGAATATGATGCAGCGCCAGCGATGCATTAACAATTAAATTTTTTGTGATGCCGGGAATCGTGTTGAAATTCACTTCTTCGGCAAAGCCGTTGACAAAAATGAATTCCAGTTCAAATGGAAGATCTTTTTTAAGCGCATTGATTCTTTCCTCTGCCTGCAGCAGCGCATCGGTGTAGGGTTCTATTCCCACTACCACCAGTTTTTCCAGGTGGCTGAACTCCCGGTGCCTGGCGAGTATGTTGAGCACCTGGGTTCCCTGGCCTATACCAATATCCACGAGTGTAACTTCATTAAAAGGCTTCATCGCTTCGATGATAGCCTGGTTGGCAATTTGCTGGCTGATTTTTACAAACGGGAATCTGTCAATTAAAATATTGAACAACTGAATCTGCGGCACCTCGTACTCCTTCAGGTAAATGTGTTCTGCCGCGGCTTCCGGGCTGTGCCTTTTTTTAATTGCATTCAGGAAAAGTGTCCCCAGCATTTTTTGCGAATCCATGTCCATACCCTCGCGACAATACTGGTAAAGCAATTCCATCTGTTCTTTCGTTCTGTCCGAATAATCATTCTCGCAGGCCGTAACAAGGTTTTTCAGCGATTGGAATAAATCGGGATGTGTGACAGTCGGGTTCATGATTGGAATTTTTAATTCTGCATTACTGTTTTTTGCAGAAGCAAAATTGACTGCCGGTATGCCGGAATACAAACTTAAACCTGCCAGGTGCCTGTATTTCCTGTTAAACTGTGGTAAAAACAAAATGAGCCGGTATAGAAAAGTATTTATTAATGTGCCAGGCAGGAGGCATGTGCTTCACCTCGTTACCAGGTCAGTTCAAATCATTCCTCCACGGGCAAAATCACCGCCGGGGGAGGTATTTGTTTATCATCAGTGGTTTTTCTACAGTTAATTCCGGCAACCGGAGTACATCCTCATTTTTTATTCTTTGCTGGTAAAAAAAATTTTCCTTTCCATGCAACATTCCGGCAAAACCGGTTACTTTATATAAAACCGGTTGCCTGGTAAATAAATCCCTGATACCAACTGCTGAATCATTGGTTCGGCAATGCCTGGAGGGTGACAAATCTGCCTTCCGGGCATTGTATGACCGCTACTCCAGGGCCATGTTCAACACAGCGTTAAGAATTGTGAACCGGGTGGAGGATGCCGAGGATATTTTGCAGGAGTCATTTACAGATGCATTTCAGCAACTCAGTTCTTTTGAAAATAAATCCACTTTCGGCGCCTGGCTGAAGCAGATTGTAGTATATAAGAGTATTGCATTTCTGAAAAAACAGCGCTTGCTTTTTGTGGATATGGAAATGGCAGAAGAAATGGAAGAAACAAATGAGCCGGATGAAACCACCATCTGGTTTACGGTGGATTTAATCAGGCAAACCATGAAGCAATTGCCGGATGGCTACCGCAGCGTGTTATCCCTGTATTTATTCGAAGAATACAACCAGGAACAAATTGCCGGCATGCTGGGTGTAAGCCATTCCACAGTGCGTACTCAATATATGCGTGCAAGGAAAAAACTTTTGCAGCTGTTAAAAAAGGGAGAAGTCTATGAACTCTGATTTTGAAAAATTCATCCGTCAAAACCGGGAAGATTTTGATGAGACCGCCCCTTCCGGCAATGTATGGAAGGAGATAGAAAAAACTCTTCCGCTTAAAAAAGAAACAAGGCGTTTTACCCTTCGTGATATTTATGCCTGGAGCGCCGCTGCTGCCGTTTTTTTTATAATAATGACATCGGCCTGGTTTTTATTTATAAAAAAAGATAACCCTGAAAAACAAACTGTAAAATCGGCGCCCCGGGAAAACGCATCCGGTACTGAAAGTTTTAACGGCTTCAGCCCCGAATATGCACTTGAATTTAAACAGGCCAGCGTAGCAGTGGAAAACGGGCAGAAGGAACTCAGGGCAGCCGTGGCCAATAATCCCGGCTTGTATAAAAAATTCCAGGAAGACCTTAGCATTCTTGACAGTTCTTACCGGCTGTTACGGGAACAGGCCGCCCAGAGTGTCAACCGGGATGTCATCATCAGGGCCATGATACAGAACCTGCAGTTGCAGTCGGAACTGCTGGGCCGGCAATTATTGATAATCCGGGAATTCAAAACAACTAAAGCCAATCAAAATGAAACGGATCTTTAAAAACATTTTTACCATTATTCTTCTGCTTGCTGTAGCCCGGCTGGCTGCACAGGATGAAGGCAAAAAAGAAAAAAAACGCTACGAGCATTTTAAGGAGCGGAATATTTCCAAAACATATCTTGCTGCCGGCAATACGTTGAATATTGAAAACAGTTTTGGCGATGTCAAAATCAATACCTGGGACAAAAATGAAATCAAAGTGGATATTCATATCGAAGCCAGCTCGACCGACAAAGATTTTGCAGAAAAAACTTTTGAGCGCATTGACGTGAAGGACAGCCAGGACGGGAAAAATATCAGTTTTAAAACCACGCTGGCCAGTAAAAATGATAAATTAAAATGCACTAATTGCAGCAGCAACCTGCGTATTGATTATGAAGTTTACCTTCCGGCAGCCAACACGTTAAAAATAGAAAACTCATTCGGCGGCATTGAAATACCGGATTATGCCGGGCCGGTTTCGCTTACCAGCAAATTTGGTTCACTCACGGCAGGAAAACTTTCCCGTGCCGAAAAAGTAGTGGTGGAATTTGGTAAAGCCAATCTGAAAAGCCTTAGTAATATTGACCTTACTTTTAAATATTCTTCGGTAATTATCGGCAGCCTGGCGGGCAATTGTAAATTGAAAATGGAATTCTGCTCCTACAGCCAGGTTAACCTGGATAACGGGCTTACATCGCTGCAGGTGGATGACTCTTACAGTTCCGTTCACCTGGTGCCCGCTGGGGGTCTCGCTGCCACTTATACTATTTCCACCCACTACGGTTCCTTTGTTGATAAAACAAATATCGGCATCAAACGTACCGATACACCTGAGAAATACGGCCCAGACCTGAATAAAAAGTATGAAGGCAAATCCGGCGCCGGCACGGTGAAGATTGATATCAAATCAAGCTTTGGAAATATCATGATTGGCCAGGGCACCAAAGAAGATATGAAAGAAAAGAAAAAGGTAAGAACATAAGCCCCTAAATCCCCTAAAGGGGACTTCAGACTCTGATTGTGTAAAGAAGGTTTAATAAAATTTCTTTCTCATTTTTTATTAGTTTATAGCCATGAAAAATTCCTGTTGTCGTGAGGCGGCAGGAATTTTTTTTAAATGAAATAGTTCTCGCATTACTTCCTTAGTTTTATCCGGATGAAAAAAGCCTTCCTCTATCTCCACATCTCTGTTTTTCTTGCCGGCTTCACCGGCCCGCTGGGGCGGCTAATCAATTTGAACGAAGGCTGGCTGGTGTGGTGGCGGCTGCTCCTCACATCGGTTACCATGTGGGTGTTGTTTTCGCTGATGGGGCAATTGCAGAAAATTTCAAAGAAAGATATTTTGAAGCTCACCGGTATCGGTTTCCTCGCAGCCATTCACTGGGTCACGTTTTACGGGTCAATCAAGTACGCCAATATATCGGTGGCATTGGTTTGCTTTTCGGCTGTCGGTTTTTTTACTGCATTGGTGGAGCCGCTGCTGCTGCGCACCCGCATCAAATGGATGGAAGTGCTCCTCGGCCTCATGGTCATCGCCGGTATCTATATCATCTTTCATTTTGATGCCCGGTACAAGGTGGGCATCATCCTCGGCGTCATTTGCGCCCTGCTCATGGCCTTTGTCATGATTTTTATCCGCGGCTTTGTACAGCGCATCAACCCGCAAACGGTGCTGACCTACCAGCTCAGCGGCGGCCTGGTTACACTTTCGCTACTGTTGCCCTTTTACGAGCAGCAGTTTCCTTCCGGTTATATTCTGCCCACTACGGAAGATTTTCTCTGGCTGCTTATGCTTTCGTGGCTTTGTTCGGTGCTGGCCTTTCAGCTTTCCGTCACTGCATTAAAAAAGCTCACGGCCTTTACCGTCAATCTTTCTTTCAATCTCGAACCCGTTTACGGCATCCTGATGGCTTTTGCATTTTTTGGCGAAAGCAAAGACCTCGGCTGGTCCTTCTTCGCCGGGTTTCTGCTGATTGCTGCTTCATTGATTATTCATGTTATTTTGCTGCTCAGAAAAGAAAGACAGATTGCACGTCATGCAGCGGAGTAAATACCACCAGGACATCATTGATTATTACCACAGCACGGAAAATGCTTATAAAGACAGTTGGGATCTCGACAAGAGCCTGGCCATCCATTATGGCTATTGGGATGAAAAGGTGAAAAGCTTTCCGCAATCGCTGCTGCGTATGAATGAAGTGATGAGGGACGCTGCGCAAATCAAATCTGCCGACCAGGTGCTGGATGCCGGCTGTGGTATCGGCGGCAGCAGTATTTTTTTGGCAGAAAAAACGGGATGTCATGTTACCGGCATCAGTTTAAGTGAAAGGCAAATCAGCAAGGCAAGGGAACTGGCGATAAAGAAAAAAGTTGGCGATAAAGTTGAGTGTCTGGTAATGAATTATTCCGCCACTACTTTTCCGGATGAAAGGTTTGATGTGGTATGGGGCTGTGAAAGCATTTGCTATGCAGATGACAAGGAACAGTTCATCAGCGAAGCATTCCGTTTGCTGAAACCCGGCGGCCGGCTGGTGGTGGCCGATGGTTTTGTAAATGTTTTTGAAAACAACGGGCATAGTTTCATCCGCCGCTGGCTCGATGGCTGGCAGGTAAATTACCTGGAAACACCCGAACGATTTCAGCAAATGATGAAGGAAGCAGGGTTCAAAAATGTTTCCTTCAGTAATATTTCAAAATTCACGGCTCATTCATCCCGGCGATTGTACCGCATTTATTTTCTTGCCCGGCTTTATCTGTTGTGGAAGACAATCACCTTCAGCAACCACGTCACCGAAATGCAGAAAAAAAATATTGATGCATGTAAATACCAGTACCTCGGAATGCAAAAAGGATTGTGGTTGTATGGCCTTGTTACAGGAGTGAAGCCAAAGTAGAAACTGCTTTTTCATAACTTTAAGCACAACCAACCATTTAACCAGTTAGCCTTTTAGTCATCTGCCAATTAAACAATCACACAATGAATAAGCATCTTTTCCTTTTGGCCTATTTACTTTTAACTGTTCACCTTTTACCTGCTCAAAAGAAGCCGCTCGACCATACCGTGTACGACGGCTGGCAAAGCATCGGCGAACGCATGATAAGCAACGACGGCAAATGGGTGGTATACACCATCAATGTGCAGGAAGGCGATAATGAGCTGGTGATTCAGTCTTCGGATGCAAAGTATAAAAAGACGGTGGCGAGAGGTTACCAGGCGGTGATAACGGAAGACAGCCGCTTTGTGGTTTTTAAAATCAGGCCGCTGTACAAAGAAATACGTGAGGCCCGCATCAAAAAGAAAAAGCCGGATGAAATGCCGAAGGATTCATTTGCCGTAGTGGAACCCGGAAAAGACAGTGTGAATAAAGTGGCCAAAGTAAAATCGTATAAAACACCGGAAAAAGGATTTGGCTGGGCCGCCTATCACCTGGAAAAAAAACCCGAACACGAGAAGCCAAAGCAACCTGCTACGGATACGGCAAGTAAAAAAATTATAGACAGCCTGAAGCGGACAATTGATTCTTTGATGGCAATCGTCACACAGCCTCCGCCTGTAATGGAAAAGAAGAAAAAGAAAAGAGATGAAGAAGCAATTGACAACTGGCAAACTGTGAACCTTACTCACGATTCACGACTCACGACTCACGAACTCGATGCCGACGGCGATGAAGCAGGTACAACAACCACACCTGAGGGCACCGACCTGGTGCTGCGCAACCTGCAGACCGGCGAAGAAAAAACCTTTCCATTGGTGAGTGAATATTTATTTGACAAAAGGGGAACAAAGCTGCTGATGGAGACAACACGAAAGGCAAAAGATTCTCTCGGCAAAGCGGCTGTAGTTTTACTAAACCTGAGTGACCTGAAAGCTGACACCATCAGCTATGGGGGAAATGATTTTAAAAATTTTGCTTTTTCGGATGATGGATCACAACTGGCATTTGTTGCCGAGCGGGATGCCAAACCAAAAGAACTGCAGAAGTATTACAAACTCTGGTATTATAAAAGCCGCATGGACACAGCCGTGATGTTTGCTGATAAAAATTCGGTGGGCATGAAAATCGGCATGACGGTGAGTGAATTTGGCAATGTGAGTTTCAGCAAAAGCGGCAAGCGTTTATTCTTTGGCACGGCGCCCATTCAACCGCCAAAAGATACCACGCTGGTGGACATTGACCTGGTGAAGCTCGACATCTGGCATTTTAAAGATGATTACCTGCAAACCGTACAGCTCAACCGGCTGCAGCGTGATTTGCAGGAAAATTTTCTTGCTGTGTACGACCTGGAAGAAAATACCATCACACAGCTGGGCTCAAGGGAAATTCCAACCATTTACCCAGCCAATGAAGGCGATGGAGAAACATTTGTCGGCGTGACGGATTTCGGCAAGCGCATCGAAAGCCAGTGGCAGGGGAATACGCTGAAAGATATTTATGCCATAAATGTTGCTGACGGCACAAAAAAACTTGTGGTGAAAGACCTGCATGGCTTCATTACTCCCCAATACATTTCACCCACGGGCAAATACATCATGTGGTACGACCGCAAGGCACGGCACTATTTTGCTTATGATGGCGAAAAAACAAAAAACATTACTGCCAGAATAAAAGTACCGCTGTGGAATGAGGAATACGATAATCCTGATTACCCGCCGCCGTATGGGGTGATGGGCTGGCATGAGGGGGACAGTGCGGTGTATGTGTATGACAGGTATGATGTGTGGTCGATAGAGCTAAAAGCGGGGGCCATTAAGAATTTAACTGCTGCACAAGGACGGAAAACAAAAATAAATTATCGTTATGTTCAGGTTAATCCTGAAAAAAGATTTTTTACATCGCAGGATGATATTTTAATAAGGAGGTTTAACGAAAGAACTAAGGGAGGCGGATTAAATATTATCTGGACTTATGGTATCCGTGGTCCATTCTTGAATTATATTTATACTGAAGAAAAATATTCAATCGGACAAATCAGGGCGGCTGGCAATAAAGACCTGGATAATATTATTTATACAAAAGAAAACTTTGAGAATTCACCTGACTTATATGTGGCTGGCATGTCCCGGGCCTTCCCAGGCATGGGTTCGGATGAAACTAAAATATCATATGGCGATAGAAAACTCTCCTCCCTCAACCCACAGCAAAAAGATTACCTCTGGGGCACAGCAGAACTTTTCAAATGGAAAGCATACAATGGTAAAGAAGTGGAAGGCATCTTGTACAAGCCCGAAAATTTTGACCCCAGGAAAAAATACCCGCTCATATGCTATTTCTATGAAACGCTTAGCGACGGACTGCACCAGTATCAGCCACCTTCACCCACGCCAAGCAGATTGAATATTTCATTTTTTGTCAGCCGCGGGTATGTAGTCTTTGCTCCCGACATTCATTATGGCGTTGGTCACCCGGCACGGGATTGTTACAATCATGTAGTAAGCGGGGCAAGGGCATTGGTAAAAAAAGGATTCATTGACAGCACCCGCATCGGCATTCAGGGACAAAGCTGGGGCGGTATCCAGGTAGTGCAGCTCATCACTATGACAAATCTTTTTAAAGCCGCATGGGCAGGCGCACCGGTGGCCAATATGACCAGCGCTTATGGCGGCATCCGGTGGGAGAGTGGTATCAGCCGTCAATGGCAGTATGAAAAAAGCCAGAGCCGGATTGGCGCCACCTTGTGGCAAAAACCGCAACTGTATATCGAAAACTCACCGCTGTTTCATCTGCCCAAAGTAACCACGCCGCTGGTGATAATGCATAATGATGCCGATGGCGCTGTGCCCTGGTACCAGGGTATTGAACTGTTTACCGCCATGCGAAGATTTGGCAAAAAAGTATGGATGCTGAATTACAACGGCGAAGCCCACAACCTGGTGGAAAGAAAAAACAGGAAGGATATTCAAACCCGGCAACAGCAGTTCTTCGACTGGCTGCTGATGGATGAAACTCCGCCGAAATGGATTACTGATGGTGTGCCGGCAGTGAAGAAGGGGAAGGATTGGGGGCTGGAGCTGGATTAGTTAATCAGTTAAACAGTTGATCAGTTAATAAGTGTCCATTAATAAGATTCCGCTTTAACCAATCAACCAATCAACCAATCAACTAATCAACCAATCAACTAATCAACCAATCAACTAATCAACCAATCAACCAATCAACCAATCAACCAATCAACCAATCAACTAATCAAC
>CAZDUO010000010.1:0-67537 GCA_964508655.1 uncultured Chitinophaga sp.
GATCATGCCTAGTCTCGTGGGCTCGGAGATGTGTATAAGAGACAGTACCAGATGTGGCTCGACGGCCTCTATATGGCGCAGCCTTTTTATACGGAGTATGCTTTGCTTATGCATGAAGACACTGCTTTCAATGATATCGCCAGCCAGTTTATATGGATGGAAAAACATGCAAGGGATCCTAAAACTGGATTGCTTTATCATGCATGGGATGAAAGCAAACAAATGAAATGGGCCGATCCGCAAACCGGCCTTTCAAAACATTTCTGGGCAAGAGCCATGGGGTGGTATGCCACAGCGCTGGTGGATGCGCTGGATTATTTTCCAAAAAATCATCCGAAGCGGCAGGCACTGATTGACATTCTGACCCGGCTGGTGAATGCCCTGGAAAAACAACAGGATCATACCACGGGGCTCTGGTACGATGTGATGAATTACAGCGGCACGGGTAAAGAAAAAAATTATTTTGAAGCTTCTGCTTCGTCGCAGTTTGTGTATGCAGTTGCAAAAGCTGTCCGCAAAGGTTATTTGCCTGCCGGAAAAATTGCCATCGCAAAAAAAGGGTATAATGGAATTGTTAAGCGTTTTATTAAAAATGACAATGGGCAGACCGATTTGCATGGCACGGTAAAAGTTTCAGGCCTTGGTGGCAATCCGTTCCGCGACGGCAGTTTTGAATATTATATGAGTGAGCCGGTGATTGTAAACGACCCGAAAGGCATGGGTGCCTTTTTGCTGGCAAGCGTTGAAATTGAAATGATGAAAAACTCGGGAAGTATCGGAACGGGTAAAACTATTTTGCTTGACCGCTGGTTCAACAGCGAGAAAAGAAAAGACATAACAGGCCGGGAAACATACTGGCATTATACTTGGGAAGAAAGAAGCAATCCGGGTTTTTTTGTATGGGGAAAAATTTTTGAAAGCCACGGGGCCAAATTGGCCAGCCTTGATGTGACGCCCACTCAAAATAATTTAAGCAAAGTATCTGTTTACATCATTGCCGATCCTGACCATGCAAAAGATAATCCCAACCCCAATTATGTAACGGCTAAAGACGTGAAGACAATCAGTGACTGGGTAAAGGCAGGTGGTGTATTGGTTTTAATGGCAAACGACAGTGCCAATTGTGATCTGGAACATTTCAACAGGCTGGCATCGGTGTTTGGAATGAAGTTTACCGGCAAAAGCATCAACATGGTGCAGAATGATGTGTTTGAGCAGGGGGCGGTGGCGCCGGTTGAGGGCAATGCTGTTTTTCATGATACCCGTAAAATGTACCTGAAGGAAGTAAGCGTTCTGGAAATAAAAACGCCGGCCAAAGCTGTTGCTGTAAAAGACGGCGATGTAATAATCGCTACTGCAGATTATGGCAAAGGAAAGGTATTTGCAGTGGGCGACCCGTGGCTGTATAATGAATACGTGGATGGAAGAAAACTGCCTGCGGAATTTGAAAACTTCAAAGCGGCCGGTGAATTAGTGAAATGGTTACTAAATAATGTAATTAAAAAATGAAAATAAGTAAAGCGGCCATAAAGTCGTATTACATGCTGCGGTTTTTGTTTTTGCCCCTGCTTGGCTCCATGCAGGCAGAGCAAAGTGCAGCCAACAACGGAGTCACTCAATTCCTGCAGCGGATTGTAGTTGATGCCGGTGGCAGCGGCGATTACAAAACCATACAGGGTGCCATCAACAGTTTACCGGACTCATCAACCCTGCCGCGAATAATTTTTATTAAAAAAGGAACATACGCCGAAAAACTTTATATCGAAAAAACGAATATCATTTTCGAAGGTGAAGACAGGGAAAGTACCATCATCATTGCTTCCATTGCAAGAGATGAATGGCGTTGCGGGCACACCGATGATTGGGGAGTGGCCACAATGAATATTGGCGCCAATGATATCACATTGAAAAACCTTACCATCACCAATAATTATGGTTTTGATTTTAAGGAAAGAACCATCTGGTGCGCTTCGGATACTTCGGCCAATAAACTGAAGAAGCTGCGAAAAGACGGACACCAGATGGCGCTGCGGACAATGAATAATGCCACGAGGCTGAAAGCCATCAACTGCCGCTTCCGTGCTTATGGCGGCGATACGGTAAGCCCATGGGAAGTGAACAACGGCATGTGGTATTTCAAAGACTGCATCATGGAAGGCGGTGTGGATTTTTACTGCCCCCGCGGCTGGGCCTGGGCCGAAAACTGCGAGTTCATCACACATACCGGACCCGCGGCTATTTGGCACGACGGTTCGGTGCATGAAGATTCAAAGACGGTGCTGGTGAACTGCACCTTCAAAGGTTATGATGGTTTTATGCTGGGCCGCTATCACCGCGATGCGCAGTTTTATCTTATCAACTGTGTGTTTGCCGACAATATGCGTGACTCGGCCATCTATCGTGTGCCGACAGACAATGTAATTAAGTGGAGTCACCGGGTTTACTATTATAATTGTAAACGTAAGGCGGGAAATTATAAATGGTTTGCAGATAATATCAGTAAAGTGGCGGCGGAGAAGATAAATGTGGAGTGGGTGTTTGGGCAGCGATGGAGGCCGGCAGAACAGGAACGCGGATGACACGGATGGAGCGGATGGTCGCTGATTTTATCATTGCAAATCAGCGTCATCAGCGTTGCTGTTCAAAGTCGGAGAAATGGAAACGCGGAAGACGCGGATATGGCGGATATAGCGGATAAAAAAGGCAATGTTTATAAGAAAAAAAATCTGCGCTGATCCGCTCAATCAGCGTCATCAGCGTTGCTGTTCAAAGTCGGAGAAATGGAAATGTTTATATGAAATAAAAATCTGCGCTCATCCGCATAAGCAGCGTTCTTGTTAAAAAAAGTGAGTGGTTAAGTGAGGATGAGTAGTGATTCACAGATGATGTGGCAGAGCAGGAAGCTGAATAAAGATTTGCAGTATTGCCCTCTCTCCGTACGGAGAGGGAGACGGAGGGTGAGGCCCCATAGCGAACAGAACCCTGAACGGAGCGTCGCAAGGGACGATTCATCAGGGAACAAAAGCCGATAAAACAAAAATTAAGAACCAGGCATTATGCAGTTATCGAAAAATACTTTAGTAAAAGTAAAAAAGCAGCCGGGCCTGGAACTGCCCGGTGAAAAACTGTTTGAGCTGCCGGAGAAAGTGTTGCAGTTTGGCACGGGGGTATTGCTGCGGGCATTGCCGGATTATTTTATTGACAAGGCAAATAAGCAGGGCATTTTTAATGGAAGGGTGGTGGTGGTAAAAAGCACCGACAGCGACAGCAGCGCTTTCGACAAACAGGATGGATTGTACACCGTATGTGTACGCGGTGTGGAGAATAATGTAACGGTGGAAGAAAACATTGTAAACGCATCCATCAGCCGGGTGCTGAGTGCCCGCAGCGAATGGCCACGGATACTGGAGTGTGCCCATAATCCTGAGTTGAAAATTATCATTTCCAATACCACCGAAGTGGGCATACAGCTGGTGCAGGATGATATTAACGCAGAACCGCCGGTATCTTTTCCGGGTAAACTGCTTGCCTTTTTGTTTGAACGATTCAAGGCATTTAACGGCAGTAAAGAAAGCGGGATGCTGATTGTACCCACAGAACTGATAACTGATAATGGCTCCCGGCTGGAGAGCATCGTAATGGAACTGGCCCACCGCAATAACCTGGATTATAAATTTTTTGAATGGCTCGAAAATCACTGCAGCTTTTGCAATTCGCTTGTTGACCGCATTGTGCCCGGCATGCCCGGCGAAGAAGACGCAAAAAAAATTGAAGAAGCTCTGGGATACAAGGATAAGCTGATGACGACAAGTGAGGTGTTCCGGCTGTGGGCCATCGAAGGCGATGAGCATACCCGGGAAGTATTATCTTTTTCAAAAGCGGATGAAGGAGTCATTATCACGCCTGACATTACCCGGTTCAAGGAGCTGAAGCTGCGACTGCTGAATGGTACGCATACATTCAATTGCGGCACGGCATTTCTCTCCGGGTTTAACATCACCCGCCAGGCAATGCTCGACCCGGTGTATGGTTCGTTTACAAAAAAACTGATGTTTGATGAAATAGCGCCGGCCATCCCGTTTGCTATTGATAAAAAAGTGAAGGAGGATTTTGCCTCAAGGGTGTTTGAGCGTTTCTGCAATCCCTTTATTGATCACCAGTGGCAGAGCATTACGGTGCAATACTCATCAAAAATGAAAATGCGGAATGTGCCGCTGCTGCGGCGTTATTTTGAGCTGTTTGCTGAAGTGCCGTTGCACATGGCTGCCGGTTTTGCCGCATACCTGCTGTATATGAAAGCAACGGTGAGGGAAGGAACAAAATATTACGGCAGCCGCAATGGCGAACGGTATGAAATAAAAGATGATTCGGCTGAATATTTTTACAGGCTATGGCAAAAAAACAGGCCCTTAAAAGTTGCTGAAATTGTGATGCAAAACGAAGAACTTTGGGAAACAGATTTGACAAAACTGCCGGGCCTGCTGGCCGCCGTGCAGGAATACCTGAATGAATTCCTGGCCGGCGGAGTGCTAAGTACCATTGCCCGGATTGAATCAAAAAAGGAAGTGGCATAACCAAAAATGAAACACAGGGTTTTAAAAATACATCCGAAGGACAATGTGATTGTGGCGCTGGCCGATCTTTCAAAAGGAGAAATCATTTCTTTTGAAGGAGAAAATCACACGCTGCAGGATAATATAAAAGCCAAGCACAAATTTTTTAAGACCGATTTGAATACCGGCGATGAAATTATCATGTACGGCGTGCTGGTGGGCAAGGCCCGGTGTTTTATTCCCCGCGGCGGGCTGATGACCACCGACAATACCCAGCATGCTGCCGAACCTTTTGCTTACCGGGCAGTGAAATACGAGTGGCATGCCCCGGATGTTTTAAAATTCAAGGGAAGTACTTTTATGGGCTATCACCGCAGCGATGGCCGCGTAGGCACAGCCAATTACTGGTTGTTTATTCCAACCGTATTTTGTGAAAACCGCAACCTTGATGTGATTCGTGAGGCGCTGCACAATGAGCTGGGCTATGCGGTGACGGATAAATATAAAAGCTATACACAGCAGCTGGTATCTGCATACAAAGAAGGGAAAGACATTTCAGCAATAAATATTTTTTCTGTTCCCAGGCATACCAACGGAAACCGTCCATTTAAAAATGTTGATGGAATTAAATTTCTGAACCACCACGGCGGCTGTGGTGGCACCCGCCAGGATGCGGGCATACTGAGCAAACTGCTGGCTGCTTATGCCGATCATCCGAATGTGGCGGGTGTGACATTGCTGAGCCTGGGTTGCCAGAACCTGCAGGTGCAGGATTTTTTGAATGATTTAAAACAGCGCAATCCAAATTTCGATAAACTGCTTTACATATTCGAGCAGCAGCAGGCGCAAAGCGAAGAGCAACTGATTGCCGAAGCCATCCGTAAAACGTTTGAAGGACTGATTGAAATAAATAAGCAGGAGCGAAAACCGGCAACACTTGATAAATTATGTATCGGTGTAAAATGCGGGGGCAGCGACGGGTTCAGCGGCATTTCGGCCAATCCTGCCGTGGGCTATTGTGCCGACCTGCTGGTGGCCCTGGGCGGAAAAGTGCTGCTGGCCGAATTTCCGGAACTCTGCGGTGCTGAGCAAAACCTGATTGACCGCACAACCAATGAAGCAGCGGCGAAAAAATTTATCCGCCTGATGACGGCATATAATGAAGCGGCGCATAAAGCAGGTTCGGGTTTTCACATGAACCCTTCTCCGGGAAATATCAAAGATGGTTTGATTACCGATGCTATTAAAAGCAACGGTGCGGCCAAAAAGGGCGGCACATCACCTGTTGTGGATGTACTGGATTATACCGAGCCCGCCACCAAACCGGGATTAAGTTTGGTTTGTACTCCCGGTAATGATGTAGAAGCAACCACAGGAAAGGCAGCAAGTGGAGCTACATTAATTCTATTCACCACCGGATTGGGAACCCCCACCGGAAATCCCGTATGCCCTACAATAAAAGTTTCAACCAACAGTAACCTTACCAAACGCATGAACGACATTATTGACATTGATTGCGGCCCGATAGTGGAAGGCGACAAAACCATCGAACAAATGGGAGAGGAGATACTGGAGTATTGCATTAAAGCCGCCAGTGGCGAAATAATTCCGAAAGCCGTGCAGCTCAATCAAGACGATTTCATACCATGGAAACGAGGTGTTTCATTATAATAGCTTGAATTTATTCTTTGCTGATGTGGTAGAACCTGAAGTATGGATTTTCACTGCAGCACCGTCCCACTCTGCAGGAGAGGGATAAGAGGAAGAGGCCAGGATGACTTTATCCCATGGAAGCGGGTGTAAGTTTGTAAGAAAAACCAGGACGTGGATGTAATGGCTGCAACCGATGTTCATGAATTTTATCAGCACAAACCTGCGCAATACGTGTCGTCAGTGTTTCTGTCACGCCGATACCCGCTTGATCAACTCAGACGAAATTGTAACCCGTTGTTTTAACAGGTCAAAGTTTTTTTTCTCAATTCCTTTAAAAAGAATTACAGCCGCAGATTTTCCCATATCAAATGCAGGCTGGGTAATGGTGGTTAGCGGCGGGTCAAGTATCAATGCAGATTGCAGGTTAGTAAAACTGATGAGCTTTATATCACCCGGTATGGAAAGATTCAGATCTCTGCAGACAAGATAAACTGGCGGTGTTAGCTTTTCTACTGAAGCAATAATGCCGTCGGGCCTGTTTTTCTTTTTCAAAAGGTCTTTGATCATTTGATAATTGGCTTCAAAATCATTTTCACATAAAATAATTTCAGATTCTGTGGCGGGAATATTGCTATCTGCAAGTCCCTGTTGATAGCCCTCCGTTCGTTTTATACTGATCGACAAGGCCGGTGAAATGGAGAGATAAGCAATTCTTTTGCATCCCTGTGCTGTAAGATGACGGGTGGCTTTGTAGCTGCTTTCAAAATCATCGGTAATAATTTTTGCCGTTTCCACATCCTCACAGATCCTGTCAAAAAAAACTACCGGTATACCGGCCGCTATCACCTCTTTAATATGCCCACCCGAACTGGTTTCTTCTGATACAGATATCAGGATGCCATCTACCCGCCCGCTTTTGAACTGATGTAGTATAGCTTTTTCCCTTTCAAAACTTTCATGAGTAAGATAAATCAGTACATGATAACCTTTGTCTTTGGCTACCGATTCAATGCCATTGATAGCCAACGAAAAAAAACTATCTGCTACTTCCGGCAGCACTACTGCTATCGTCTTGCTTTTTCTCCGGCGCAGGCTGCTGGCATATGGATTGGGAATATAGCCAAGCTCTTCAGCAAGCTTAGCAACCATTTGTTTGGTTTCTGTGCTTATTTCATAACTGTCCCTCAATGCTCTTGATACAGTAGCTGCAGACAGCCCCAACCTTTTTGCCAAATCTTTTATGGTGACCACACTCATGGGCGGAATCGTTGATGATGTACATGTAAAATTAGCTCTATTCACGTAATCGATTGCGTAAATAAATCCAGACATCAGGCGTCATGTTACAATAAAAAAATGTCATTTTACCCTGTACTGCGAAGCTCACAATCAGAAGAATCAGCAGGCAATTTTAAAGGATAGGTTGTTGTTAAATACATAAGCATAGCAGTATTAACGAAACGAAAACGATTTGCCAACGAGATTGCTCAGCGTATGAAACTATATGCAAGCCATTGTCCTGATTTTTTCCTTACACATTCAGCAAATACTTCTACAACCTGCGCCAGGCTGTCTGTATGGCCGGTATTTTATTTTTTAACACGATTGATTTAATTCAAAAAACTTTGCCGTATGAGTAATAACAGTTTTGAAGCCGTTCCCCTTACAAACCTTGATGAATGGGAAGAAGATCTGCTGCGCCGGTACCCTGACCCGGAAAACATTGCCAAAGCAAAGGCAACAGGTGAGTACCGGAATTATGACGAACCCGCAAGGGACACGGTAAAGGAATTTTACCGCTTGAATCATAAATACCAGACTTATGAGTTTGTGCAGAAAAAAAGACAGGAGTTTTTAAAGTTTGATAAAAAGGAAATGACTGTATGGGATGCTTTTGATTTTTTAAATCAGCTCGTGGATGATTCTGACCCCGATACCGACCTTGACCAGCTTCAGCATTTACTCCAAACCTCGGAAGCCATCCGTGCTGATGGTCACCCTGACTGGATGGTGCTAACCGGTTTGATGCATGATATGGGAAAAGTGCTTTGCCTGTTTGGCGAACCTCAATGGGCTGTAGTTGGTGATACATTCCCGATAGGCTGCGCTTATTCTGATAAAATTGTTTACCCGGAATTTTTCAAATACAATCCTGATTACACCGATCCGCTTTACAATACAAAATTTGGTGTATATAAACCCGGTTGTGGATTAAGAAATGTACTCATGTCGTGGGGACATGATGAATATGTATATCAAATGCTTAAAAATTACCTGCCTGAATCCGGTCTTTACATGCTGCGCTATCATTCTTTTTATGCCTGGCACCGTGAAGGAGCCTATGATTATCTGATGGACGACCACGACCGGGAAATGCTGAAATGGGTGAAGCTGTTTAATCCTTATGACCTGTATTCGAAAAGTCCTGTGCCGCCCGACTGGAAACAATTGAAGCCTTACTATGAAGACCTTGTAGCAAAGTATTTACCTGCAACAATAAAATTCTGACATGATAAAAGTTTTTAAAAATCAAAGTTCTAATCTGCTTAAATAACAATTAAAACCATGCTTATGTACAGGCTACTGTGTATTACGAAGTCAAAACTTGCCGGCCTGGTTGCTCTGTTGCTTATGAACCCATTCTTTCTTGCTGCACAAGGCGGCAATGTTGTGAAAGGAAAGGTTTCTGACGATAAGGGACAACCTGCCGCAGGTATTACCGTTTCGGTAAAAGGCACCAAAAGAATCACCGCCACTGCTGCCAACGGAACATTTTCCATTGAAGCCAAAGAAGGCGATGTACTTGTGTTTTCCGGCGTCTCCTTCGAAACAAAAGAAGTCCCCGTGACCAGTGAAAATTTTTATGATGTCACCCTGACGGTATCAGCCTCAACACTGGGCGATGTGGTAGTGGTGGGTTATGGAAGAAATACCAAGAGAAATCTTTCCAGTTCCATTACTACATTAAAACCCGAAGAACTGAACCGGGGCGCCATCAGTGATGTGGGGCAACTGCTACAGGGAAAAGTGGCGGGATTGAATATCACCGCCAGCGGCGACCCCAATAAATCTGCTGCAGTGATACTTCGCGGTGTGGGAACGATAAATAGCCCGGGAGGTCCTTATTACGTTATTGACGGTGTGCCGGGAGCAGATATTTCCACCGTGGCACCGGACGATATTATTTCTATAGATGTTTTAAAAGATGCATCAGCTACTGCCATCTATGGAAACAGGGCCTCATCGGGTGTTATTATGATAACAACAAGAAAAGGTAAAAAAGGCGCAGTACAAACTACGTACAACGGGTATGTAGGCATTGAAAAAGTAAGCAATAAGCTTGACCTGATGAATGCGGCTCAATTAAGGGCTTATCTTGCTGCCAATAGTTCTGCTTTTTCTCCCAATGACGACAAAGGTGCCGATACCGACTGGCAGGCTGCCATCGAAAAGGAATCGGCCATTTCGCACAACCACAATTTATCATTCAGCGGTGGCGGTGAACACAACACGTATAGCGCAAGTATCAATTATCTCGATAAAGAGGGTATCCTCATACGCAGCCATCTTCGCCGTCTCATCACCCGGCTTTCTCTTGAGCAGTCGGCATTGAATGATAAAGTAAAGTTTGGATTAAATGTGGCAAACTCAAACAGCAATGCCAACTATGTACCTCTGCAGAACATCGTGTTGCTGCAGGCAGCCAAACACCTCCCGGTTTCTCCGGTAAAAAATGCTGATGGCACGTACTTCGAAAACCTGAATACGACAGGTTACTTTAACCCGGTTGCCATTGTTAATAATGCGCTGGACGATACCAAGTACAATACATTGACAGGAAATTTCACAACGGAAGTCAAACTGCCTTTCGGGTTTACTTACAATGCAAACCTGGCCTATCAGAGAACCACATCACTGCATGGCGAATTCTACAGCAGCTATTACGGCCAGTATCCCACATCCAATTTTTACAATAACCCTGATCCCGGTATCGGTATTGCCCATACACTCATCGGCAATTTATTCGGGAAAAACGGTTCCGCTTTCAGAAGCAGCTATCAGAATACAATCAAAACAATTGAATCGTATCTGACCTGGAACAGGAAGTTTGCTTCACATGCCATCAATGCCGTATTGGGATATTCCTGGCAGGAAACTACCTATGGCGAAGGTTTCCAGACTTCAAGCACTAATTTCCCAACTGATAATCTTGGGTATTCCAACCTGGTACTGGGTAATCCTTATGCAGTTTCCAGTTACCGGATAAATTTTGGCTCCGATCTTACGTACGGGCAGATAAAGATGATCTCAGATTTTGTTCGTGTCAATTACAGTTTCAAAGACAAGTATCTTTTACAGGCTTCACTCCGCAGAGATGGCAGCTCGGTGTTTGGTGAAAATAATCAGTGGGGTTACTTCCCGTCTGCAAGTATCGGCTGGCGAATAAGTAATGAGTCTTTCATGGCCGACCAGCGCATTTTTGACGACTTAAAACTACGCGGCAGCTACGGAGTGGCAGGTAATTCAAATGGTATCGGTGCCTATACAGCCAAACTGGTGTATGGCATCACCGGCACCTATTATAATAATGGTGTGCAGGAAAACGCTTACGGCCCGCTGCAGGGCAGTAACCCTGATTTGAAATGGGAAAAAACATCCACCACCAATATCGGTCTTGACTTTGTTGTATTAAAAGGAAAACTGAGCGGTTCTGTCGACTGGTACGACAAGAAAACAAGCGACATGCTGTTTAACTATGCCGTGCCTGCTTCGCTGGTGCCGGGCGGCAGAATATGGGCAAACGGTGGCGGTATCAGCAATAAAGGGATAGAACTTATCCTTACTGCAACGCCGGTAAATAACAAAACAATCAACTGGACCACCTCCATGAATCTTGCACATAACAAGAATGAAATCACCAGCCTGCAGGGACCTTATTCCAATACTGATTCCATCCGCTACTCCGACCCGGAAGGTCCGGGGCAAACTGGCGCTACCCTGCAGTTGCTTAAAGTTGGAAAACCGGTGGGCCAATTCTTCTCCCTGGTTTATGCAGGTAAAGATGCCAATGGCAACTCTCAGTTTCTTAAAAAAGATGGAACCCTTACCACGGCGCCTTCCATCGGAACAGATTACCATTACGTGGGCGATGCACAGCCCGAATGGATGGTAGGTTGGAGTAATACGCTGAAGTATAAAAATTTTGATTTGAATTTCTTTTTCCGTGGTGTTTTCGGCAACCAGCTATTTAATGCTACCCGTGCTGATCTTTCCTATGTATCGGCCGCACCGGTGAATAACATATTGCAAAGCGCCGCTGAAGATAAACTGACGGATTCAAAAAATTCGTTTTATTCTACCCGCTATATCGAGAAAGGTAATTATGTGCGGCTCGATAATGCAACACTTGCATACAACTTCAGGGATAAAATAAAATATGTAAACAATATCCGGGTGTACGTTACGGGTAATAACCTGTTTACCCTTACCAGCTACTCAGGCATTGATCCTGAAATAAACCAGGGTGGCGTGGCGCCGGGCATTGATTACAACAACTTTTATCCAAAAACACGAACCATCCTGGTGGGTGTAAATGTATCATTCTAAAAATAAATAATCAGCAATATGAAAAAGATATTTCAATACACAGGAATTCTTGCTATGGCTGCTGCTGTTATTTCTTCGTGCCATAAAATAGATGTTCCGGTAAAATCCGAGCTGACGCCGGAAACATTTCCGCAAACAGAAGCCCAGTATAATGCCGTGATGGGACCTGTCTATACAGCTTTCCGCGACGGATATTCCACAGGCCATTTCTTTTGCAACAGCCAAACCACCGATGAATCGGTGCTTCCAATTTATGCTACCGACTGGATTGATGGTAACCGCTACCTGCAGCTTCACCGTCACACATGGACAAAAGATCATCCGAATATCGGTGGCCAATGGAGTTATCTTACCAACCTGATCGGTATTTCCAACCAGACAATCTATATAGTCAGGCAGTCGCCGGAAGGAAGTACAAAGAATACAAGTATTGCCGAGTTGAGAACCATGAGGGCATTGTTTTATTTCTATATGCTGGATATGTTTGGCAATGTTCCGCTGGATACATTATATCCCAGCACTGAACTGCAGGCCAATGCGCCACGGGCGCAGGTATTCAGCTATGTTGAAAGTGAATTAAAGGCGTCCATTCCTTATTTAAAAACAGCATCAGGCGCTTCTACCTATGGAAAGCCAAACAGGTATTTGGCTTATGCGCTGCTGGCAAAACTGTATTTGAATGCACAGGTGTATACCGGTACAGCAAAATGGAATGAATGTATTGCAGCCTGCGACAGTGTAATAAATGCCGGCGGAGGTACGCAATATGTTTTGGAGCCCCGGGCCAGTTACCTGCAAATGTTTTATCCGACAAATGGCCCGTCAATGAAGGAATTCATATTTGCTATTCCATTCGACCCTGCCACATCAGGCGGTTGGATGTTTTATGCACGATATGACCTGAACAGGAATCTGGGAATCAAGTACCGTTATTCCGGTTCTACGCCCGGCACCAATGTGGATCCGGTAATCAATCAAACAACAGGAAATGGCTTGATAAATAACAAACCCAGCGGCCCCAGATGTACGACCGATGAATTTTATGCCCACTTCAACGATCCCAATGACATCAGGAATAAACAATGGCTTACAGGTTTGCAGTACTGGGATAATGGGAATCCTATTATGGTAAAAACTACAAATCTTGGTTATGATCAGTTTTATTCCGGCGGTTCACCTTCAGGCACCTATATTTACCAACTGAACCTGTCCCCGTTAGGCAACGGCACCAGGCTGGGCGCCACATCTTATGACCTGGGTAAAGATGAAATAGCCTGGAATACAGGTTACCGTAATATTAAATTCCTGGCCGATCCCAATTCAACTACAAGAAACCAGAATAACGATGTGCCCGTGTTCCGTTTTTCAGATATTATATTAATGAAAGCAGAAGCCATTCAAAGAGGAGGTACTCCAACTTCAGGTCACACTGCACTGTCATTAATTAATATGTTACGTGCGGTTCGTACAACAAGCGCCGCTTTAGGAAGTGTAACACTTGACGACATATACGCTGAACGCTGCCGGGAATTGAGCTGGGAATGCTGGCACAGGAATGATATGATTCGTTTCGGGAAATATGAAAACCCGTGGGGGCTAAGCAAAACGAACAATGAAACCTATCGCCGTCTTTTCCCGATTCCAACCGCTGCAATGGCAGCTAACAGCAAATTGGTACAAAACACCGGGTATTAATTGCTATCAGTATTGACAGGCAGAGTTAGATGAGCCCGGGGTGTATGCCCCGGGATTTTTTTAGCAGAGAAAAAATCCGGAACTACAAATGACCGGTAATGTAAAAGATGTTTATGGAAAAAAAGTCAACCCGGGGCGATTGCTGTCCCTGGATGCTTTGCGTGGGTTTGATATGTTCTGGATTGTGAGCGGCGAAGGAATTTTCCATGGGATTGCTTCCGTTATCAAACAGAAATATTCGTTGAACCAACGTGTGATTGACTGGCAAATTGAAGTAAACGGCAAACCATCGTTCTTTGAAAAAATATTTGTCAGCATCAGCAACCAGCTTCACCATTCACCCTGGAGTGGTTTTACTTTTTACGACCTGATTTTTCCCTTGTTCATTTTTATTTCGGGCATCAGCATGACGTATTCCTTCAGCAACCAGTTGGGAAAAGCAGGAATCAACCTAGCCATTGCCAAAAAAAGTATTTACCGCTCCCTGGTAAAACGAACGCTGATCCTGATTTTTCTCGGTATGGTGGTGAACGGGGCGCTTCAGTGGCAGGGATATGAAAACACAAGGTTTGCCAGTGTATTGGGAAGAATCGCATTGAGCTGCTTCTTCGCTGCGATAATTTACCTGAATGCCTCGCTTCGCTGGCAGATTATCTGGTTTGCCGCTTTATTGACAATATACTGGGCCGCCATGATGCTTGTCCCAGTACCCGGTTCCGGAGCGGGCATACTCACACCCGAAGGAAATCTTGCATCATACATTGACAGATTATTGTTACCGGGGAAACTTCATCGCACTGTTTACGACCCTGAAGGCCTGCTGTCAACTGCCCCTGCAATTGGTTCGGCAATGCTGGGAATTTTTACCGGGCAATTTTTACGCAGCGAAAGATTTGCTGTGCAGCGCAAACCTTTGTTCCTTTTATTAGCTGGCATGGCGCTGCTCGCTGCCGGATGGATATGGGGACTTGTTTTCCCTATCAATAAAACGATGTGGACAAGTTCCTTTGTGCTGTATGCAGGCGGGTGGAGCGTTTTGTTACTGGCGCTGTTCTATTTTATTATTGATGTGTTGCAGGTGAAAAAATGGAGTATGCCGTTTGTGTGGATGGGATGTAACTCCATTCTGATATATATAGCGGCGCATGGGCCGGTGAATTTTGAATCCACTTCAGAATTTCTCTTCGGAGGTTTGATAAATAAATTGCCGGAAGTCTGGAAGGGAGCATTATTGTGGATAGGTGTGGCAATTATTCAGTTTGCAATATGGTTCTTTCTTTATAAAAGGAAATTATTTTTAAAGTTATAAAATATCCGGATGTTTTAATTCATTCAAATGATGATTACATATAAAAAAGCAGGAAATCAGGCACGGGTTTTTCATTTGGGTTTATTGATTTTTCAATCGGAGCTGCTGCATGCGCAATCAAATGCAGCGCCATCAAAGGCTTTATTACAACACATCGTTTCCGAACCTGCGGCACGGTTTGATATAGAGCCATTGCAGGCCAATGGTAATTACCGGGAATTCAGTACTGGTTTCGCAGCCGCCTTATAAAAAGTACCGGGAGAAGGCGGTGATATTATTTTGATTCAATGATTCAGAAATTATAAAAATATGAGAGCAAATAAATTCTGTTTGCTTTTTATCACGCAAATACTGGTGTTAATCGCTTATAGCCAGAAAAAAGATTTTGTCATTACAGCTTACGGCGCAAAGCCCGACGGAATTACCAATACTGTTGCTGCTATTCAAAAAGCTATTGATGATGCTTCAGCGGCAGGCGGCGGCAGAGTAGTGGTACCGAGGGGAAGGTTTGTATCCGGCGTTATTCATTTAAAAACAAATGTGGAGCTGAACATTCATGAAGAAGCAGTATTGCTGGCAAGCACAAACCGGACAGATTATGGACCAAGCCTGCAGGCGTCTGCGTTCATTGTGGCCGATGGTCAAAGAAATATTTCCATTACTGGCAAAGGATTGATAGACGGACAATGCGAGCTGCTGATCAATGATATTTACATAAAGCTGAGATCCGGTGAACTGTATGATGATGAATGGAAGGAATTCAACCCCTGGCACCAGCGCAGGCCCAGTGAAAAGAACAGGCCCCGGATGATCCAGTTTACAGATTGCGACAGGATAATGGTAAAAAATATACGATTGCAAAACAGTGCCGCCTGGGTGCAGGATTACAAAAACTGCAGCAATATAATCATAGACAGCATCCATGTGTTCAGTAATACATTCTGGAATAATGATGGTATTGATCTTACGGATTGCAAAAATGCCAGGATCACAAACTGTCTTATCAATGCTGCTGATGATGGCATTTGTTTGAAGTCATCAGACAGGAACAGCCGCTGCGAGAATATTTATATAGCCAACTGCAAAGTGCGTTCAAGCGCCAGCGCTGTAAAATTTGGCACAGCATCCTGGGGCGGATTTAAAAAAATTACGGTACATAATATTGAAGTCTACGATACGTACCGTTCAGCAATTGCAATAGAAACAGTTGATGGCGGATTGCTGGAGGATATTGACGTCAGAAATATTACCGCTGTCAATACCGGCAATGCAATTTTTATTAGATTAGGCCACCGCAACAAAGACAGCGTTTACAGCCGGCTGAGAAATGTTTATATCGCCAACGTAAAAGTAAAAGTGCCAAAAGAAAAACCGGATAGGGGCTACCCCATGGAAGGCCCCGAACTGAAATACCCGCCGCAATACAAAGCAGACACATCAGTTAAATATGAAAGTGTATCACCCTGGAATAATTCAGGTATTGACAGCAGCGCTGTACCTTACCCGCATAATGTTTTTCCATCTTCCATTACCGGCATACCGGGCCACTATGTGGAAAATGTAACACCGGAAAATATCGAAATCGTTTATGATGGCGGCGCCAGTAAAGAAGTAAATTATTTTCCTGCTGATTCACTGCAAAACATCACCGAAGCTATCAATGCTTATCCCGAGTTTTCCATGTTTGGGGAATTGCCGGCCTGGGGATTTTATGTTCGGCATGTAAAAGGACTTACGTTGAAGAATATCAAACTAACCAGTCTCAAACCCGATTTTCGTGTTGCCTGTATTTTTGATGATGTGGAAAAACTGAAGCTGGATGTTTTTTCTATAACCGCCAACCCAAACCCACCGGTGCTTATTTTGAACAAAGTGAAAAATCATTCACTAAGAAAACTACAATTGCCAGTAAGGGGGAGCAAGGCAATAAAAATGCAATAATGCGCTTTACGCACTGCGAAGATTGCTCTGCAAAGTCTCCGGACTTCGCAGTAGTACGCAGCAAGTCCGGGACTTGCGGTTAACAAAGTTGAAATGTTTATAAAAAAATGCTCAATAGCGAACAGAACGATGAAGTGTGCGACGCAACCGAAGCTCAATAGTAGTACCGCAGCCGACTACATAAAGAAAGGAATGGCTGTGATTATGCTGTTGCTTTTTTATGTGAACAGCAGGGCACAAAATCTGCTGCAATATGTCCAGCCGGTGTGCGGTACTGCACCATCCACAGTACCGGCTGCAATAAAACACAGTGAAACGGGCAGTGAAAAAAATGCCAACACCATCCCGGCCGTTACGCTTCCGTTTGCGATGACACAGTGGACGCCGCAAACACGGATGACGGAAAACAAGTGCCTGCCGCCTTATTTTTATAATGACAGTTTGCTGAGCGGTTTTCGCGGCACACATTGGATAAGCGGTTCGTGTATGCAGGATTATGGCAGTTTTACCATCATGCCCGTTGTGGGAAAGTTGAAAACAACAGACTATGTAATTCCTTTTTCTCATACAGATGAAACAGCAACACCGGCTTATTATAAACTTGATTTACCCGCCTGCAAACTTTCGGTGGAAATGACGGCAACGCTTCGCTGCGGCATGTTGCGTTTTACTATGCAGGGTAATGATAGTTTGTATCTGCTCATCATGCCCAACAGCGATGAAGCGGCGGGGTTTGTAAAAGTGAATGCAGACAAAGGAGAAGTGTGGGGCTACAACCCTGCTCACCGTATTTACCAGGGCTGGGGCGAACAGGCGGGCTTTAATGGATGGTTCTATTGCAAAGCGGAAAAGAAGATTGAAGAGAGGGGAACATTCAGCAGCAAAGAAATTTTTTCTGCTGACAGTATTAAAAATAAAAAAGATGCCGGAGCATATATCGGTTTCCTTTTGAAAAAAGGAGAACAGCTAACTATTCGCATAGGCACATCTTTCAGCAGCCTCGAAGGGGCTAAGAAAAATCTTACTGCCGGGCTGGGAAAGAAAAGTTTTGATGAAGTGGTTTTCGAAACAAGAAAAAAATGGGAGAGTGCTTTATCCCAGATTACTGTGGAGACGAAAAATGAAAAAGACAAACGGGTTTTTTATACTGCGGTTTATCATGTATTCCAGCATCCGAGATTATTTAGTGATGTGGATGGCAGCTATCCGGAGTTTGCAGGCAATTATAAGTTAATGAAGAGGAGCGATGGTCATTATTTCGACGATTTTTCCATGTGGGATATTTACCGTGCACAGTTGCCTTTGCTGGAAATCTTACAGCCGTCATTGGTAAATGAGTTTGTCCGCTCCATGATACTGAAAGGACAGCAGGGTGGATGGCTGCCTGTTTTCCCCTGCTGGAACAACTATACTGCTGCGATGATTGGCGACCATGTTACGGCCTTCATTTCTTCTGCATACAATAAAGGCATCCGCAAGTATGATGTGAATGCGGCTTATGCCCTGATGAGAAAAAACGCCTTTGAAACACCCGGGAATTTTGAAGAGTATAAAAACGGAATGGGACGAAGAGCGTTAGCTTCTTATTTGAAATACGGATTCATTCCGATGGAAGACAGTGTGCAGGAAGCATTTCATAAAAATGAGCAGGTAAGCCGAACGCTGGAGTATGCCTACGATGATTACGCTTTGAGTATCGTGTCAAAAGGCCTGGGTAAAACAGGCGATTACAAAAAATTGGCGCTTCGTTCAGGCAATTACAAAAATGTATTTCATTCATCCGTTGGTATGGCAAAGGGAAGATATGGCAATGGAAAATGGTTTGAAACATTTCATCCCGACAAAAGAGAATTGTACATCACCGAAGGCACACCGCGGCAATATACTTTTTATGTACCGCATGATATTCCGGGGCTGGCAAAACTGACGGGTGGAACAAAGGCCTTTGAAAATTCGCTGGACAGTTTATTTATTAGAAATGAGTACTGGCATGGCAATGAACCGGGACATCACATTCCTTTTCTCTACAACTATACATCATCGCCGTGGAAGGCGCAGCGTGTAGTGAGAAAGATACTCAGTGAAGAATACGGCGACGGCCCGGGCGGGCTCAGTGGTAATGATGATGCGGGCCAGATGAGCGCCTGGTATGTGTTTGCAGCTATGGGCTTTTACCCCGTAAACCCGGTTTCGGGCGAATACCTTTTGTGTTCGCCCTTATTTGATAAAGTAACCATCCGGCTGCAGAACGGAAATAAATTTCAAATCATCACGCATAAATCAAATGATGAAGCATTGTACATAAGCAAAGTGATGTGGAATGGAAAATTGTATGAAAAGAATTTTATTACATATAAGATGATAATACAGGGAGGCAACCTGGACATATGGCTGACCGATAAACCTGCGTCATGGGGAAGCCATGCAAATAACAGGCCTTCGGGTTTAACCAAATAAAGCTACAGGGATGAAAACATTTTTAACGTCTTTTGTGATTTTAATTACAACCTTGAGCGCTTACGCTCAAAAAGTTTTCGATGTAAAAGATTTCGGCGCTGCCGGGGATGGTAAAACCGACGACGCTGCAGCGATTCAAAAGGCCATTGACGCCTGCCATGCCGCCGGAGGAGGACAGGTGCTGCTGCCTTCCGGAAATATTTTTCTGGCGGGTCCATTCAATCTCAAGTCGAATATTGATTTTCATGTGGCGGCCCATGCAAAACTGCTTGCCAATCCCGATGAAAAAGTTTATACCAAAAGCGCTTTTCGCCAGAATCCTGGTGAGGGTACAATCTGGATCGGCGGCGAGAATTTGGAGGACGTCGCTCTCAGTGGCAATGGCGAAATTGACGGAAACGGTATTTCCTTCATGGGCGAAGAGTTGGAGGACTCTTATGTGCTGAAGCCGTTCCATGTACTTGACCCGAGGCCGCATGTGCTTACCCTTGTGGGAGGGAAAAATATCCGTATCCGCGATTTGAAAATTGGCAACTCGGCATACTGGACCATTCATCTTATCGGCTGCCATGATGTGGTGATAAGCGGTATCACCCTGCTCAACAGCCTGAAAGTTCGCAACAGTGATGGTATTGACCTGGATCACAGCAAAAATGTGCGCATCAGCGATTGCTATATCGAAAGCGGCGATGATTGTATCTGTTTAAAAAATCGCAGGGAATATGAAGAGTTTGGCCGCTGCGAAAATATTGTAGTTACGAACTGCACGATGACATCAAGAAGCTGTGCCATAAAAATCGGCTCGGAAAATATGGATACCATCCGGCAGGTGTTATTCAATAACTGTATCATCAAAAACAGTAACCGCGGTGTAGGTATTCAAAACAGGGATGAGGGTGTAGTGACTGATGTGATATTTTCCAACATGATCATTGAAAGCCGCCTGTTTTCCGATGTATGGTGGGGCAAGGCCGAACCGATTTACGTGACTGCTTACCGCCGGGCGTCCATCAATCATAAAGACGCCAACTGGCGCTTCCCCAAAGGCGCTAAGGAAGGCAGGGTTGGAGCGGTGAAGAACATCTATTTCAACAATATCAAATGTACCGGTGAAAATGGCGTGTATGTGAGCGGCGAGTCAGCCGGTAAAATATCCAATATTTTTTTTGATAATGTAGATGTGTTCATCAATAAAATCACTAACATTCCCGGAGGTGTTTACGACCGCAGGCCAGCCAATGTGGAAGGTTTTGTGAAGGGAAACACTTCCGGATTTTATTTTGATGCGGCAACTAATATCCGTTTGCGAAATTGTACCGTAAATTGGGGCGCCAACAGGCCTGCTTACTTTGCTTATGCCGTGTATAGTAAAAAGGTAATCTCGCTAAAACTGGATAGCGTGGCGGGCATCGCTGCGCATACGGGTAAACCAGGATTTTTGATAAAATAAAAACTGATATGATGAAAAAAACAATTTCGATCGTAACGGCATTTCTCTTTTTAACGATTGCCAGTGCACAGACACAGGTAAGCGTAGTGGTGGATGGTGTTACGCCTTCCAATGTAATCAACCGCCACATTTATGGGCACTTTTCCGAGCATCTCGGCCGTTGTATTTATGACGGTTTCTGGGTGGATGACACGCTTAATGTTCCCAAAAAAGACAGGATACGCCTGGATATCGTTGAAGCATTGAAAAAAATAAAAGTACCTAATCTTCGCTGGCCGGGCGGCTGTTTTGCCGATGAATATCATTGGCGCGATGGCATTGGCCTGCGCAAAAACAGGGCCTATATGGTAAACACCAACTGGGGCGGCGTGAGTGAGGACAACAGCTTTGGCACGCATGAGTTTTTGGAACTGTGCAACCTGCTGAATTGCGAGCCTTATGTTGTGGGCAATGTAGGCAGCGGTACAGTGGAAGAAATGGCAAAATGGGTAGAGTATGTAAACTCAGATGCCAAAAGCATCATGACCGATCTGCGCAGGCAAAACGGGAAAGATGAACCCTGGCGTGTAAAATATTGGGGCGTGGGAAACGAAAGCTGGGGCTGTGGCGGAAACATGACGGCTGAATTTTATGCCGACCAGTACAAACGCTTTGCTACTTACACAAGAAACTACCGCAATGCCCCGCTGATGAAAATTGCCTGCGGCGCCAGCGGATCTGATTATAACTGGACAGAAATTATGATGAAAAACGTGGGGCCCAGACAAATGTGGGGCTTAAGTCTTCACCATTATACAATCCCTACCGGCAACTGGGGAAAAAAAGGATCGGCTACTTCGTTTGATGAAAAAGAATATTTCACTACCATGAAAAATTGCCTTGTCATGGATGAACTGGTTACACGCCACTCCACCATTATGGACAAATATGACCCTGCGAAACGGGTAGCATTAGTAGTAGATGAATGGGGCATCTGGACGGATGTGGAGCCGGGAACCAATCCTGGTTTTTTATACCAGCAAAACAGCCTGCGTGATGCAATTGTTGCCGCCACCACATTGAATATTTTCAATAATCACAGCGACCGGGTGCGGATGGCTAATCTTGCACAAACCATAAATGTGCTGCAGGCGCTGGTGCTTACAAAAGGAAAACAAATGCTGCTGACGCCGACTTATCATGTGTTTGATCTGTACAAAGTGCATCACGATGCAAAAAAGCTGAACGTAAGCTTTACTTCGCCTGATTATAAACTGGGCGACGGAAAAATTCCTGCATTGAATATTTCTGCCTCGCTTGATTCCGCAGGCGCCATGCATCTTTCTATTGTAAATATTGATCCGAACAACAGCATTTCATTGCGCTTCGCACTTCCGGGTGTGAAATGGAACGGAGTAAGCGGTCAAATACTCACTTCAAAAAATCTAACCGATATCAACACATTTGAAAAGCCGGATGAAATAAAGCCGGCTTCATTTATGGGAGCCAGAAAAGAAGGTAATGAACTGGTGATAACAATCCCAAAGCAGAGTGTAGTGGTGCTCGGGTTGAAATGAGGTAAATGAGTAAAGAACCGGGTCATAAATCTATCCATATCAAAACCCGGCGCCGGTGGTAAATTACAGCGCTTTCCGGCATTCCCGGTTGTGATGATCCGGTAACGATTGCGTAGTTTCCGCCTATTCTCCTGGAGTATTTCCTATTTTTATGGCCGTTTTAAGCCAAGACAATAACAAGGATATATGAAAAAATTTCTGGACGAAAATTTCCTGCTCTCCAACGCCACTTCCCGCCAACTCTATCATGAGTTTGCCAGGAAAATGCCCATCATTGACTACCACAATCACCTGCCGCCGGATGAAATAGCGGAAGATAAAAATTTTGAAAACATAACAAGGGTGTGGCTCAATGGCGACCATTATAAGTGGCGTGCCATGCGCACCAACGGTGTGCCGGAAGAATACATAACAGGCAATAAAAGCGATTGGGAAAAATTTCAGAAATGGGCTGAAACGGTACCCTACACCATGCGCAACCCGCTTTATCACTGGACTCACCTGGAACTGCAGCGCTATTTCGGCATCAACGATATTTTAAATGCTGATTCTGCAAAAAAGATTTACGGGGAAACATCGGCAAAGCTGCAAACCAAAGAGTATAGTGTACGTGGATTGCTGGAAAAGATGAATGTAAAACTCATCTGCACAACGGATGACCCGGTGGATAGTCTCGAACATCATCAAAAAATAAATGCAGATAACTGGCATATAAAAGTGCTGCCCGCCTTCCGCCCCGATAAGGCGATGAATGTGGATGATGTGAACACTTTTAATAATTACCTCACACGGCTCGAAAAAGCCTCTAATATTTCCATCAGCACTTACAATGATTACATAGCTGCATTGAAAAAACGCCACGATTATTTTGTAGCAAACAACTGCAGCGTAAGCGATCACGGGCTGGAAGAAATTTATGCAGAAGATTATACGCAAACTGAAATTGCAGGCATCTTTGCCAAAATCCGTTCGGGCGGCGAACTGAGACCGGATGAAAGAAAGAAATTTAAATCCGCCATGCTGGTGACTTTTGCCGAATGGGATTGGGAAAAAGGCTTTGTGCAGCAGTATCATCTCGGCGCCATCCGCAACAACAATAGCCGCAAGCTGAGGCAGCTAGGCCCCGATACCGGCTGGGACAGCATCGGCGATTTTCCGCAGGCAAGGGCTTTGGCAAAGTTTCTCGACAAGCTCGACAGGAACAACAAACTGGCGAAAACCATAATTTATAATCTCAACCCTGCCGATAATGAGCTGTTCGCAACCATGATTGGCAATTTCAATGACGGCAGTGCGGCAGGAAAAATTCAATGGGGCAGCGCCTGGTGGTTTCTCGACCAGAAGGATGGCATGACCAGACAGCTGAATGCTCTCAGCAATATGGGATTGCTGAGCCGCTTTGTGGGCATGCTTACCGACAGCCGGAGTTTTCTTTCTTTCCCGCGGCACGAGTATTTCAGAAGGATACTCTGCAACCTCTTTGGCGAAGAAATTGAAAACGGCGAACTGCCCGGCGATATCAACTGGATTGGAACGCTGGTACAGGATATCTGTTATTACAATGCAAGAAACTATTTCGGCTTGCAATACATTGATGAAAAAATAACAACAAAAGAAAAAGTGTAAAACAGGAACACCGGTGACGCGGATTGGACGGATATACACGGATAATATCAGCGCCAATCTGCTTACTCAGCCCCATCAGCGTTCCCATTAATTCAACAAAATGCAAATCCGATTTACTCAAAGCCCGGAAGAAACAAAGCAAATGAACACGGAGCAGCTTCGTGAACATTTTTTAGTGGAGAATTTATTTGCTGATGATGCCGTAAATCTTTTTTACACACATTACGACCGGGTCATCATCGGCGGGGCAAAGCCGGTGAATAAAACTCTTGAGCTTCCCAATCATCCCGAACTGCGGGCAGATTATTTTTTGGAAAGAAGAGAGCTGGGCATCATTAACGTGGGCGCCGATGGTGTAGTGATTGCCGATGGAAAAGAATTTATTCTGCGAAAACTGGATTGCGTTTACCTGGGCAAAGGCACGCAGAAAATAAAATTGAGGTCAAAGAGCAAAAAGGATGCGGCGCTGTTTTATATGCTTTCGGCGCCGGCGCATCATAAATATTCCAATCGTTTATTGGTAAAGGAAAAAGCAGCGCCGGTACAGTTAGGCGCTGCCGAAACGGCAAATAAAAGAACGGTTTACAAGTACATTCATCCCGATGGATTAAAAAGCTGCCAGCTGGTAATGGGGCTCACCGTGCTGGAGCCGGGCAGCGTGTGGAATTCCATTCCACCGCACACGCATACAAGAAGAATGGAAGTGTATTTTTATTTCGGTTTGCCCGACGGGCACCGCATCATGCACTTCATGGGCGAGCCGCAGCAGACAAGACACCTGGTAATGGCCAATAATGAAGCGGTGATTTCGCCGCCGTGGAGTACACACTATGGCTGCGGCACATTTAATTACGGATTCATCTGGGGCATGGCAGGAGAGAACCTGGCGTATACGGATATGGACCCGGCTCCGGTTGATACACTTAAATAATGGGAACGCTGATGACACGGATGGGGCAGATGAAACGGATTCAATGTTTGTAAGAGATTTAATTAACAAAAAAAAATTTATGGAACTCTTACACCAAAAAGTAACTGACAGAATTTAAAAAGCATTTTTTACTGTTTATAATGTGCAGGGCTACGGATTCCTGGAAAAAGTATATGAAAATGCGTTGTACATTGAATTGATAAAGATGGGATTCAGGGTGATGAAACAGCAACCGATCAAAGTTTATTATGAAGGAAAGCAGGTAGGTGAATATTTCGCAGATTTGATAATTGATGATATAATAATAATTGAGCTGAAAGCAGCTGAAGGAATTATTGAAGAACATGAACATCAGTTGCTGAATTATTTGAAAGCAACCGATAAAGAAGTGGGATTACTATTGAACTTTGGTAATAAACCTGAATTTAGAAGAAAAATTTTTCAAAACAAGAATAAAAATCTGCGCTGATCCGCTTAATCTGCGTCATCAGCGTTCCTATTATAAAACAAAAAATAATGTCAAAAAAAGTAGTTACACTGGGTGAAATTATGTTGCGCCTGTCCACACCCGATTTCAAAAGATTTGTACAGGCCGATTCATTTGAAGTTACGTATGGCGGCGGCGAAGCCAACGTGTCGGCCGCATTGTGCAATTACGGGCTGAACGGAACCTTTGTTACAAAAGTTCCCAACAATGCTATCGGCCAGTCGGCCATCAATCATTTGCGGCGTTATGGTGTGGATACACAGTTTATCGTTCGCGGGGGCGACAGGCTGGGAATTTATTTCCTGGAAACCGGCGCTTCCATGCGGGCATCGCAGGTAATTTACGACCGGGCCGGGGCTTCCATTGCCGATGTAAACATTGATGAATTTGATTGGGACAAAATTTTTTCCGGGGCCGACTGGTTTCATACCACCGGCATCAGCCCGGCGCTGAGCGATAAAGCGGCGGCCCTTACCGAAGCAGCGCTAACTTCGGCAAAAGCAAAAGGCATTACCACCAGCATTGACCTGAACTACCGCAAAAAACTCTGGAGTAAAGAAAAGGCAAGGGAAGTAATGACCCGGCTTTGCCAGCATGTGGATGTGTGCATCGGCAATGAAGAAGATGCCGAAACCACGCTTGGTTTCAAAGCGGCGCATACCGATGTAACCAAAGGCGAACTGAACCTGGAAGGATACCAAGATGTATTCAGGCAGATGAAAGAAAAATTCGGGTTCAAATTCATCGCTTCGTCGCTGCGTGAAAGCTACAGCGCCAGCGACAATGGCTGGAGTGCCCTTGTGTACGACGGAAAAGATTTTTACCATACAAGAAAATATAATGTTCGCATTGTTGACCGTGTGGGCAGCGGCGATTCATTTGCCAGCGGACTCATTTACGGCCTGGTTACCGGCATGAGCATGCAGGATGCAGCAGAGTTTGGCGTGGCAGCCAGCGCATTGAAGCATACCATTCCCGGCGATCTGAACCACGCTACCCTGAGTGAAGTAAAAGACCTGATGAAAGGCGATGCCAGCGGCAGGGTGCAGAGATGATGGCAGAAAATATTCAATGTTCAATTCGAAATGTTCATGGCATACAACCTGTAAATTATTTATGAGTAAGACACAACAAATAACTGATGCTGTACTATCCCAGGGAATACTCCCTTTATACTTCAACAGCAGCGGGGAAGTAAGCATTGAAGTGCTGCGTGCTGTTTACCGTGCCGGGCTGCGGGCTGCAGAATATACCAACCGCGGTGATGCTGCACTGGCCAATTTTAAAAAGATGGTGGCTGTGCGCAATGCTGAAATGCCGGGTATGCTTTTGGGCGTGGGCACTATAAAAAATATGCAGCATGCAGATGATTACCTGGCCGGCGGCGCCGATTTTTTGGTAAGCCCCGGTTTTGATGCAGAAGTGGCAAAGCACTGTGTAAGCAATGATATTTTTTATGGCCCGGGCTGCATGACTCCCACTGATATTATGGCGGCAGAAAATACAGGCATCAAATTCATCAAAATTTTTCCCGGTAATATTCTCGGCACAGAGTTTTTATCATCCATAAAAGATATCTTCCCCAAATTGTTATTTATGGTAACAGGTGGTGTAGATACAACAAAAGAAAATATTGAAGGCTGGTTCAAAGCCGGGGTAAGCGCCGTGGGCATGGGCAGCAAACTGGTGAGCAAAAAACTGATGGAAGCAAAAGATTATGCAACCATTGAAACCGAAACCAGGAAGGTGCTGGAAATAGTCAGGCAAATCAAAATAGCCAAATAGCAGCACATCATTTGAACGGAGCGTCGCAAGTAAAGCTCCATCCGTGTTACAGAAGTTGGTAAAATAATAATTTCTAAACTCCCCTTTAGGGGATGGGGGTTATATACGATGCCGCAAACCATTGGAAAATACCGCTGGACAATCTGCGCCCTGCTTTTTTTTGCAACGACTGTAAACTACCTCGACCGGCAGGTGCTTAGTTTACTGCAAACAGACCTTGCCGAAAGATTTGGCTGGACCAATACCAACTATGCCGACATCACAGCCATTTTCCAGTTTGGCTATGCCATCAGCATGTTATTTGCCGGCCGCATAATTGACCGGTTGAATACCAAAAGAGGTTATGCATGGGCAATTGTCATCTGGAGCATCGGGGCTATTATTCATGCCCTGGCTATTCCCATCGGCGAAGCTGTGTCTGCCGTATTGGGATTTTTTGGCATCACTGCGCTGAGTGTATCAGTAGTGGGCTTTATGGTGAGCCGCGCCGTACTTGCTTTTGGTGAATCGGGAAATTTTCCGGCAGCCATTAAAGCCACTGCCGAGTATTTCCCAAAGAAAGAACGATCTTTTGCTACCGGCATATTTAACTCGGGCGCCAATGTGGGGGCCATTCTTGCTCCGCTTACCGTACCCTGGATTGGCAAGCACTGGGGTTGGGAAATGGCATTTATCATTGTCGGCGTTTCGGGTTTTTTGTGGTTGTTTTTTTGGTTAGTATTCTATGATAAGCCTGCGAAACAAAAAAGACTTTCCGCCGCCGAGCTTGCCTTTATTAATTCCGATAAAGAAGAACCTGTAAACGGTAGCGCCAAAGAAAATGTGCCGTGGGTGAGATTACTCGGTTACAAACAAACATGGTCATTTGCCTTTGGAAAATTTATGACAGATGGTGTGTGGTGGTTTTTCCTGTTCTGGCTGCCGGCCTATTTAAAAGCCCAGTACGGAATGAGCAAAACAGAAGTGGCAATTCCCATTGCAGTATTGTACAGCATGACAATGATAGGAAGTGTGGGTGGCGGCTGGTTTCCTGTGTACTATTTCCGAAAAGGATACTCGCCTTACGACGGCCGCATGAAAGCGATGCTGATGATTGCTTTGATTCCTTTGGTTGTACTGTTGGCGCAGCCACTGGGCGGTTACAGTTACTGGATACCTGTTTCATTGATTGGTATCGGCGCATCGGCACACCAGGCATGGAGCGCCAACATTTTTACAACGGTGAGTGATATGTTTCCCAAAAAAGCAATTGCATCCGTAGTGGGCATTGGCGGCATGGCGGGTGGCATAGGCGGTGTGATTATGTCGAAACTGGGCGGTTGGTTGTTCGATTCGTACAAGGCAGCAGGCATTGCCGAGTCGTGGATAGTAGCCAAAGCAAACGGGCTGGGTGATTACCTTTCAACAATCAGGGGCATGAAGCTGGCAACAAAATATGGCGATGCTGTGAACCTGGATAAAATTGACCTTGCCGGGCTATCAAAAGAAGTGGCAGAGCAATTAAAAAACATGGATGCGGCCGCCTTTGACAAACTAAAAGAAATACAGGCCCCCCTTGTGCATAGCCAGATGTCAATATCGTATACTATCATGTTTGCCATTTGCGCCCTGGCTTATCTTGTGGCCTGGAGCGTAATGAAGAGGCTGGTGCCAAAATATAAAGTGATAACTGATTTGTGAGATCCGAATAAAAAATCTTTCTCATTAATTTCGGCCCATCATAGGTTTGATTAAGATGTATTTTATGACAGAAAGAAAGGAAATATTTAATAAAGCGGCTGACATGCTAAAGCAACTGGGTTTTCATATCACCGGTACTGATGATAAAAGACCCTGGGGCGGTTTTTTTGTAATTGATGAAAAGCAGGCAGCTCAATTTGCCGCACATTTTTTCCCGGAGGAAAATATTGATGAATTAAAAATCACGCAGAAGCTGAGTCCGAAAATTTTGCTGGTGGCTCCGCAGCACCGGCTGAGCTGGCAATATCATCAGCGCCGGGCCGAAATCTGGAAATGCATTGGCAGCAATGTGGCTGTAATAACCAGCGACACCGATGAGGAAAACGAAAAACATATTCTGCATAAAGGTGAAACCATAAAATTAAGCCGGGGCATGCGTCATCGCCTTGTGGGCCTGGATGACTGGGGCATGGTGGCCGAAATATGGCAGCACACCGATGCATCGAACCCGAGTGATGAAGATGATATTATGCGGCTGCAGGATGATTACAACAGGAAGTAGAAAAGCCCATCTATACTAAAGCTTCGATGGGCAACGCGGAGAGAGAGGGATTCGAACCCCCGGACGGCTCGTCACCGTCAACGGTTTTCAAGACCGCCGCAATCGACCGCTCTGCCATCTCTCCGTCGCAAAAATAGACATGCAGCTACTATTGTCAAAATCAATTTGCCTGCATGATTCTTAAACTTTCTGTTTGAATAAATGGTTTATCTATCATTCTTCTTCCTCTTACTTTTGTGATGAATGAAGCACCTTAAAGCACTTAAGAAATATTTCTGGAAATACAGGGTCAGGTTAGGTATCGGGGCTCTCTTTATCATTATTTCCAACTACTTTGCCGTGCTGGCGCCGCAGGTTACGGGGTTTATCATTGATTATGTTCAGAAAAATTTTGAAGGCTACCAACACAAATCGAACCTGCGTGAATATGATGGCCTGGTGCAGCTTTATATCAAATGGGTTGAAAAAACATTCCCTCTGCAGGCTGATGTGTTCAAAGTGGTGATTCTTTGCGGTATCACCATCCTTGTGCTGGCATTGTTCCGCGGCTTTTTTATGTTCCTGATGCGGCAAACCATCATAGTGATGAGCCGCCACATTGAGTACGACCAGAAGAATGAAGTGTTTCAGCACTACCAGCAGCTCGATACTGCATTTTACAAAACCCACAGCACCGGCGACCTGATGAGCCGCATGGCAGAGGATGTGGCCCATGTACGGATGTTTACAGGACCTTCCATCATGTATCTTATCAATCTTGTTGCCCTTATTTCGCTGAGTGTATTTTATATGCTGAAAAAAGATGAAGAGCTGACGGCTTATGTGCTGGCTCCCCTGCCCGTGCTGGCCGTCGCCATTTATTATGTCAACAGCATTATCAACAGGAAGAGTGAAAAGATACAGGCGCTGCTGGCCAGCCTTACTACCAATGCGCAGGAATCTTACTCCGGTATACGGGTAATAAAATCATTTGTGCAGGAAAAAGCCATGCTGGGTTTTTTTGAAAAAAACAGCGAAGAGTATAAAAAGAATGCCATCGGGCTGGCAAAAGTAGAATCACTTTATTTTCCTGCCATGGCCCTGCTCATCGGTCTCAGCACCTTACTCACCATCATGATAGGCGGTTATTATTACATTCATTCACCGGAACGGATATCACTCGGCGCCATCACTGAGTTTGTTATTTATATTAATATGCTCACATTCCCGGTAAGCGCCATCGGGTGGACGGCCAGCATGATACAGCGGGCTGCTGCATCGCAAAAACGGCTGAATGAATTTTTGGAAACAAAGCCCGGTATAGTTTCGGCGCCGGGTGCAAAACCGGTAACCATCGAAGGCAATATCAAATTCAGCCATGTCAATTTTATTTACCCCCATACCGGTATTTACGCATTAAAAAATTTCAACCTCGATATAAAAAAAGGGGAGAAGGTTGCCATCATTGGCCGTACCGGCAGCGGAAAGTCAACCATTGCGCAGCTCCTGCTTCGCATGTACGATGTGACTGGTGGAAAAATAGAACTGGAAGGTACCGATATTCAGGAGATAGACTTGAAATCGCTCAGGCATCAGATTTCTTACGTGCCGCAGGATGTTTTTCTTTTCAGCGATTCGGTAGCCAATAATATTTCCTTCGGCATGCAGGATGGATTGAACGCTTCGGTGGAAAAAGCAGCCCGGCAGGCCAGTATTCACCATGATATTTCTGATTTTGACGAACAGTATAAGACAATGATTGGCGAAAGAGGCGTGACGCTGAGCGGCGGACAGAAACAACGGATATCCATTGCCCGGGCCCTGATTAAAGAACATGGCCTGGTTATTTTTGACGACTGCCTGAGCGCCGTTGATGCAAAAACTGAAAAAGAAATCATCGGCAATTTGTATGATTACCTGGAAAACAAAACGGCCATCATTATTACTCACCGGATCTTTTCGCTTTTTCATTTTGATAAAATTATTGTGCTGGAGGATGGTGAAATTGTAGAGCAGGGAGTTCATGAAGACCTTTTGCTCCAGAACGGGTATTATACAGAACTATTTAACCGGCAGCAGCAGGACACCCAGGAAAGTTGATGCTACTTGCTCCCCCGGCGGTGGGAAACAATTTGTCTGCAAATTTGGCTGTTTCAAAAACATAATTATATTTGTGACTTCGTAAAAAAGTGATTATTAATAAGTAAAACAAAAAACTGTGGCTTACGAGAATAATGAAAACAAGATGGAAAGCATTTACAGCAAAAGAATTCGTGCTGGTAAACGCAGAACTTATTTTTTTGATGTGAGAACCACGCGGGGCAATGACTATTATCTCACCATCACTGAAAGCCGCAAGCGGTTCAATGATAATGGCTACGACCGCCATAAGATTTTCCTTTACAAGGAAGATTTTAATAAGTTTATAAAAGCACTTGGCGAAGCGGTGGATTATGTAAAAACAGAATTGATGCCCGACTTTGACTTTGATGCGTTTAATCACGACACAGTAGCATCAGAAAACGGCGATGGTACGGTGCCTGAAGCAACGGTGAATAATGAACAAACTGAAAGCACTGCAACCACCCCAACCGAAAACACCCCGCATGAGGATGTAGATAAATGGTAAGCATTCCCGGTTGAGTAATAATACTAAGTAAAGCCCCCGGCATCCGGGGGCTGTTTTTTTGTTACAATTTTTATATTTTGTTTACGTTTTTATACCTGATTTTTTATAGGCTAATACACTTAAAATCCAATACCATATGCAAAAAAAGCCTACCCTCTTGGCGCTTACTGCACTGCTTTTAATTATCGGATACTTTACCTGGGAACATTTTTCCACCCAAAAAAAAGAAAACAAGGTCAGTAAAGAAAAAGCTGCCGATGCCGACATAGATGCACGGCAGGATGGAGTGGACCTTGCCATGGCTTATGAATTTGAAATAACCAAAGACCCTGATCTTAACATTGTACCAAGAGAAAAATTGATTGCGGCAGATAATTACCGCAGGTTAAAACTGTCAACGCTGAATAACCGTGCTGCCACCGCGGTAAGCGGTATCAACTGGACGGAACGGGGGCCCAACAATGTAGGCGGCCGCACCCGCACATTGCTATATGATTTAAATGATGCTGGCAATGGTTATAAAAAAGTATTTGCCGGAAGTGTGGGTGGAGGTATATGGGTGACAAACGACATTACGGTTGCCACACCTGTCTGGACAAGAATTGATGATTTCATGGGCAACCTGGCTGTGACTTCACTTGCACAAGATCCATCAAACACACAAATAATTTATGCCGGCACCGGCGAAGGCTGGTTTAATGCTGATTTTATCCGAGGGCTTGGAATCTGGAAATCATCGGACGGTGGTTCCACCTGGTCGCAACTGGCTACTACCAACAATTCTGCTTTTCATTATGTGCAAAAAATTGTTGTTACATCCGCAGGTATAGTGCTTGCTGCCACAAGAGACGGTGGCGTGCAACGATCAGCAGATGGCGGCTCTACCTGGACAAAAGTGCTGGGCAATGGCACCGGCGGCGGATCGAATGACCGGGCTGCAGATCTTGAAATTGGCGCCAATGGAACTATTTATTGCAGCATAGGCATATTTAGCACAGATGGTATTTATCGTTCTGCTGATGGGGGGCTGAACTGGACTAAGATTTATACTTCGGCAGCCGATGAAGAACGAATTGAACTGGCCTGTGCGCCTTCAGATTTAAATACTGTTTATGCCCTCGTGCAGGATAATAATGCCCCGAATGCAGATGGTATTAAAAAAATTATGTCATCCAATGATGCCACTGCGGCCACACCCACCTGGAATACGCTGACTACACCTACCTGGTGTGACCAGGGGTCATCCAGTTCTGATTTTACGAGAAGCCAGGCCTGGTACGACTTAATTGCAGCAGTGGATCCTACTAATGCAAATACCGTTTTTATTGGGGGAGTTGATATTTTAAAATCAACCAACGGAGGCAGCAGCTGGTCGCAAACATCCAGATGGTCTTCGTTTGGCGGCTGCTCAGGCACTACTATTCATGCCGACATTCATTCTTTGGTTTTCAAACCGGGCTCATCCACCGAACTGCTGGTGGGTAATGACGGCGGAATTTACCGTACCACTGATGCAGGCAGCGCTTTCACATCAAGGGTTACCGGGTATAATGTGACGCAGTATTATGCCTGTGCCATTCATCCTTCCTCTACTGATTATTTTCTTGCCGGTGCCCAGGATAACGGCACACAAAAATTTACCACGGCCGGAATGAACAGCACTACCAATGCTTCAGGCGGTGATGGAGCTTTTTGCCATATTGACCAGACCAACGGCAACATCCAGATCACTTCCTATGTGTATAACAACTATTATGTTTCCACAAACGGCGGTTCAAGTTTTACGCAACGGTTTTTTGCCAATACCGGTTCTTTTATCAACCCGACAGATTATGATGACAATGCCAATATACTTTATGGTGGTAACCCGGCAGGAAGCTTTTTCCGATGGAACGATGCAGGAAGTGGTGGCACCAGCACCGATAATGTATCAGTTACCAATTTTTCCGGCGCCAGTGTAAGACACGTTGCTGTGTCTCCCTTAACAGCCAACCGGGTTTATTTTGGATTAAGCAATGGTTCGGTGGTAATGGTGAATAATGCAAATACCGGCACATCACTGACCGGAACGGTTATCAGAACCGGAAGCGGATCGGTTTCATGCATTGCCATAGACCCGGCCAATGAAGATCATATCCTGGTTACCTATAGCAATTATGGTGTCACCAGTATTTACGAATCACTGAATGCAACACAAGCATCCCCCACATGGACTACAGTAGAGGGCAACCTGCCCGATATGCCGGTACGCTGGGCCATGTTTGATCCAAGAAATTCCGATTGGGCGTTAATAGCCACAGACCTTGGCGTATGGTCAACCGATAACCTGGACGGCGCATCTACTGACTGGGATCCTACCAACTCAGGCCTTGCCAATGTCCGGGTTGATATGCTTCAATACCGCAGCAGCGATCGTACCATTGCAGCCGCCACACACGGAAGAGGATTGTTTACTGCAGTGGTACCTTCTGTTTCTACACCCGATATAAGCTTTGTATCATCTTCAGCATCGGCAACTGAACTTACCACTACAACCAACGGCTGCCGTGCATATACTGATTACACCGTGGATATGCAGATTGCCAATGCACCAACCGGTGATGCAACAGTAACAGTCGGCATTCAAAGTGCTACCGCCACACAGGGAGTGGATTTTGATTTTACCACCAATGGAAATTTTGCTTCACCATCCAGCTCATTTGTATTTAGCAGCGGCTCCACTGCATCCAAAACCATCAGCCTGCGTATTTATGATGATGCGGAAGTTGAAGGTTCGCAGGTATTTACTTTAAACTACAGCATTTCCGGCGCCACTAATGCGCAGCCCGGCTCCAGTAACCAGACTTTTATTTTTACAATAAATGATAATGACCAGGCACCGACAGCAGCGTCAAGTTCAGACTATACTGTCGCCACCTATGATATTAATTCCAATGTCACTTCGCCCTTCCAGAGCGGTAGCCGCAGAGCAAGAATGCAATACCTGATTACGGCTTCGGAACTTTCAGCTGCCGGCCTGGTTGGCAACAGGCAGTTGACTGCACTGGCATGGAATGTAATCAGTAAAAGCTCCACCAACCCCTTCACAGGGTTTACTATTTCCCTTGCTCATACTACGGCCACTAACCTGAATTCAGGATTTATTTCACCATCCTTCACACAGGTATATTCAGCCAATTATACAGTGCCGGGAACGGGGTGGCAATCCATATCATTTACTACTCCATTTACCTGGAATGGTACAGATAATCTGTTAGTGCAAACCTGTTTTGATAATGGAAACGGCGCCCCCATCCCGGGCAATGATGTGGTGCAGGGCACAGCAGCTCCTTTTGGCAGCGGTACCCGGGCCACTGCTCTGAATACTGCTAATGGCGGCGCAACAGCCGGCTGCTCCCTGGGTTCAAATCTTGTCAGCGACAGCCGTCCGCAATTCAGGTTTACCCAGGCTGTACCACTTACTCCGGTTGAATCGGTGCTTAGCTCTTCCTCATCAAAATATCTCGGTCCTAATTCGGATGTTTATTTCTATTCGGTAGCCGATGGCGAATTGATGGCACGCATCCGCAATCTTGGCTCACATGACTACGGCTGCACCAGCATTGAAATAGACCGGGCGGGAACCGGCAGCTCACAATTTTGGAATTCCAACGCAACAAATTACCTGATGAATAAAACGTTCAGAGTGATTCCAGCCACCAACAACGCATCGGGTCAGTACGAAATCACTTTGTATTTCACACAAGCTGAAGTAAACGGCTGGCAGGCTGCTACAGGAGAAACATGGGCTAATATCCAATTGATAAAACTTCCCGGGCAGATCAGTAATGTGACACCATCAAATCCTGAACCGGATGGTGCAGGTACTGTACAGGTAGTGTCGCCAACTTTGGGAACTTTAGGTACTCATTATACAATCACTTACACGTTTAGCAATGGCTTTTCTGGTTTTGGCGCCGGTGTGCCCGGAGCTGCCGCCCCGTTGCCTGTTACTTTGCTCAGCTTTACCGGCAGGTTGCAAAAAGAAAATGTGCAGTTGGATTGGGCCACATCTTTTGAACAAAATAGCCACGGCTTTGAAATAGAAAAATCATTTGACGGAGTGAATTTCAGAAAAATTGCCTTTGTAGCTTCAGCAGGCAATAGTAATACAACCCGGTATTATAGTTTCACCGACCTGCAGCGTGCAGTGGAATACAATTATTACCGGCTGAAGATGGTGGACATTGACAATTCATTTAAGTACAGCGATGTGGTGCTGGTGAAAAACAACACGGCGAAACAGGATGTATTTATCGCCGGCAATCCGTTTACTGATGAACTGAATATACGCTTTGCCAAAATACCCAACGGAAAAATACGGGTTGCCATGTTTGATGTAAAAGGCAGTAAAATTTATGAAGCCGGGTATGAAAACTTCAGTCAACCTGCTCTTACAATAAATACCTCAGGCAAACATCTTGCAGGTGGTATTTATTCTGTGATGGTGGAAACCGGGGGAAAGGTTTACAGTCTGAAAGCAATTAAACATTAAATATGCTACTATGAAAGTAGCCCCGGAACACACCGGGGCTTTTTTATTTTTTCATCTCTTTAAACAAATTAATCATCCCGCTGGTTGAAGAATCATGTGAGTCAACCGGGCTGTCATCTTTCAGCTCGGGTAAAATTTTATTGGCCAGTTGCTTTCCCAGTTCCACCCCCCACTGGTCGAAGCTGTAAATATTCCAGATAAGACCCTGCACAAAAATTTTATGCTCATAATAGGCAATCAGCTGGCCAAGATTGAACGGAGTAATTTTTTTTATCAAAAAAGAATTAGTTGGCTTATTGCCATGAAAAACTTTGTAGGGCAGGAGTTTTGAAATTTCTTCATTACTCAGGCCGGCTTTTTCAAGCTCCTTCTCTGCTTCCTGTTCTGTCTTGCCATTCATCAGCGCTTCTGTTTGTGCAAAAAAATTGCTCATCAATTTGCGGTGATGGTCGCCGATGGGGTTATGTGATTGCGCAGGCGCAATGAAATCGCAGGGTATCAGCTGTGTGCCCTGGTGAATGAGCTGGTAAAAAGCATGCTGGCCGTTTGTACCCGGCTCGCCCCAGATGATGGGGCCGGTGGCGTATTCCACCGGCTCGCCATTGCGGTCAATAATTTTACCATTGCTTTCCATATTGCCCTGCTGGAAATAAGCGGCAAAGCGATGCAGGTACTGGTCGTAAGGCAGAATGGCTTCACTTTGTGCACCGAAAAAATTGATATACCAGAGCCCGATAAGCGCCATCAGCACGGGAATATTGTTTTCAAATTCGGTTTCTTTGAAATGCCGGTCGCCCTCGTAAGCGCCGGCCAGCAGCTCTTCAAAATTATTATACCCGATAGTCAGCGCAATTGACAGGCCAATGGCACTCCATAATGAATAACGGCCACCCACCCAGTCCCAGAACCGGAATATGTTTTTTTTGCTGATGCCAAACTTAACCACTTCTGCTTCGTTGGTGCTGAGCGCCACAAAGTGCCTGGCAATATGTTTTTCATCCACGGCATGTTCCAGGAACCATTCCCTTGCCGTGTAAGCATTGGTCATGGTTTCCTGCGTGGTGAAAGTTTTGGAAGCAATGAGAAAAAGTGTTCTTTCCGGCTTTACTTTTTTCAGTGTCTCGGCTATGTGTGTGCCATCAATATTGGAAACAAAAAAAACCTGGATATTTTCCAGCCAGTAAGGTTTCAGCGCCTCGGTTACCATCAGCGGGCCCAGGTCGCTGCCGCCGATGCCGATGTTTACAATGTAGCGGATTCGTTTGCCGGTGTAGCCTCGCCACTTGCCGCTGTGCACTTTATTACAGAAGTTTTTCATTTGCCTCAAAACTTTTCTCACATCCGGCATTACATCTTTTCCTTCTGTATACACCGGCTCGCCGGAAAGATTGCGAAGCGCAAAGTGCAAGACAGCCCTGTTTTCCGTTTCGTTTATTTTATCCCCATCAAACATGGCCCTTATGCCATCTTGCAGCCTGCATTCGGCGGCAAGCTGCAAAAGCAGGTGCAGCGTTTTGTCAGTGATGATATTTTTTGAATAATCAAAAACGATTCCCTTTGCCAAGACGGAGTATTTCGTGAACCGTTCGGGGTCATTGCGAAACAAATCCCGCATGTGAATGTTTTTCATTTCATAAAAATGATCCTGCAGGGCTTTCCAGGCTGTCGTGGCAGTAGGGTTTATCTTGGGAAGCATGGTTGTGTGAAATATTTTATTTCAGTTTTTTTCTTATTAAAATTTCATGCGGCTGATTATTTCTATTGCCCGGCTTACCATCTCTTCTGAAATATCAAGGTGAAGCACAAACCTGATCCTGGTGGGCGACATGTCAAAGCAAAGAATGCCTTTGTCAGCCAACCTTTTTACAAGTTCCGCTGCCGGCAGGGAGGGAATGGTTTCAAAAATGATGATATTTGTTTCCACCGGCAACAGTTCCTTTACAAAATTCTTTTTACTCAGTGTATCCCCGATTTGCCGGGCATGCAGGTGGTCCTTCTTCAGCCGTTCCACATTATTTTGCAAAGCGTAAATGCCTGCCGCAGCCAGAAAACCCGACTGCCGCATGCCACCGCCAAATACTTTCCGTACTCTTCTTGCTTTCCAGATAAAATCTTTTTTACCCAATAATAAACTACCCACCGGGCAGCCAAGGCTTTTACTCAGGCAAATGGAAATACTGTCGAACACTTCTCCATACTGCTGCGGTATTTCATTTTTTTCCACCAATGCATTAAACAACCGGGCGCCATCCAAATGCAATACAAGATTATTCCCAACACAAATTTTTTTTATTTTTTTAATTTCTTCAAAATCGTAACAACTTCCGCCGCCGCGGTTGCTGGTATTTTCAAGACAAACCAACCTGCTTACCGGCTTATGTACATCGTCGGGATTAATAGCTTGTTTTATTTGCTTAGCAGTTAACCGGCCCCTGTTGCCATAAAGCAGCTTAACAGATGCACCGGAATTGAAGGCTATTCCACCACCTTCATATTGGTAAACATGAGAGCTTTCATCGCATATCACCTCATCACCCGGCTGAGTATGACATTTTACTGCCACCTGGTTTGTCATAGTACCGGAAGGACAGAAAAGTGCCGCCTCCATTCCAAACATTTCGGCGCCCAGTTGCTCCAGCCTGTTTACGGAAGGATCCTCTCTAAAAACATCATCGCCAACCGGTGCTGTCATCATAGCCTCCAGCATAGCGGGTCCAGGTTTGGTCAGTGTGTCCGATCTTAAATCAATAACCATTATTAAAGTTTGCCCCGAATTTTCATTTTGGGACTGCAATATAATCAAGTGAGCCGGTGAAAAAGGAAGCCGTGTCCTTCGCCATCCAAAAGTTCCCTTTACCGGTAAAATTCCATTGTTCGCCTTTTGGGACTAGGATGGGGGTGATGAGGGAAATAAGTTTGTGCCATGCCATAAGATAAAGGTCAGTCAAGCAGGCCAAATGATTGTAGATGTAGAAAGAATTATTGGCAGGTAATAGAGCCTGTAAGCGCATTACCGACTCGGATTGTTTTATTTGCCTCCCATCGGAAGTAAAATCCTTTTATCCAAAATAGGCTTGTGTCTGTAACCGGATAAAGGGTGATACGTCATAATGATGTCATGAGAACCGGCCACTTATCAGGAAATATGGCCGTTTATTTTAAAACAATGTACTTGGCATTATCAAGTACTTATTTTTGGACTGTAATTTTTAAAAACAAGTACTTAACATTAAATCAAAAAAAATGAGAAAGATTTTGACTTTGCTGGCAGTAAGTATAGCCATTTCACTTGTCAGCCAGGCACAAATTAAAAACGGTAGGGTAGCTGGCCAGGTGATTGACGGCAATGCCAAAACCCTTGAATCTGCAACCATAACACTGCTTAGAGCAAAAGATTCTTCAGTTGCTAAAATTGGAGCCGCAAACAAAGAAGGTCAATTTGTTTTTGAAAATGTTGCCGAGGGCAAATACCTCGTTTCTATCAGTGCTGTTGGCCATTCAAAAGGCTTTTCAGATGAGTTTGAAATAAATGCAGCAAATACCAATATTATCCTAAAGACTATTGAACTGGTGCCACAGGCTAAAAACCTGGGTGGCGTGACAGTTCAGGCTAAAAAACCACTGGTGGAGCAAAAAATTGACCGCACTGTGATTAATGTAGAAGCTGCCGTGACGAATGTGGGTACCACAGCATTAGATGTACTGGAAAAATCACCCGGCATCACGGTAGATAAAGACGGTAATATAAGTCTGAAAGGGAAGCAGGGTGTGAAGGTGTACATTGACGGCAGACCAACATACCTGGGCGGCACCGATTTGACCAATTACCTCCGCAGCCTGAGCAGCAACCAGCTTGACCAGATAGAAATAATGACGAACCCGCCTGCCAAATATGATGCAGCCGGCAACAGTGGCGTGATTAATATCAAAACCAAAAAGACAAACCAGTTTGGTTACAATGGCAGTATTTCATCCACCTGGAGCCAGGGCCGCTATCCCAAAGTGAATGAAACATTCACTTTCAACTACAGGAAAAACAAAGTGAATTTCTTTACTACACTTGGTTACAACAACCGCAAAAACTTTAATGACCTCTTTATCCAGAGAAAGTTCATTGAACACACCACCAAAGAAATCCGTTCGCATTTTGACCAGGAATCAAAGATTAAGGAAGGTGGCAAATCATACAATGCCAAATTGGGGCTTGATTATTTTGCCTCGAAGAAAACAACGCTTGGTGTGATGTTCACCGGTTTTACCAATCCCGGCACTTTCAGCAACCGCAGTGATGTACTTATTTCTGACCCCAACAGGGTACTCATCAGCCGCACACTTGCTGAAACGAACAATGACAGGGAATGGAAAAATTTCAGCACCAACCTGAACTTCCGGCATGTAATAGATACTACCGGGAAGGAAATTACAGCTGACCTCGATTACCTTACTTACCGCAGTACGAACCTTCAGGACCTAATCAATGCCTATTTTGATCCTTACGGAAATCCTACGGCAAAAGCTGATACACTGCTTGGCAACCTGCCGCAGGATATTGATATCTATTCAGCCAAAATAGATTACCTGCACCCGCTGAAAGGAGGTGCTAAATTTGAAGCAGGATTAAAAATAAGTTTTGTAAATACAGATAATAATGCCATTTACGACAGCCTGAACTACGGCCAGCGGGTTCGTGACATCGGCCGCAGCAATCATTTCATTTACGAAGAAAATGTAAATGCTGCCTATGTAAACTACAGTCGCCCCATAGACAAAAAAGTTTTTGCCCAGTTTGGTTTGCGGCTCGAAAACACCAATGCCAAAGGGAACCAGGTAACCACAGGAGAAAAATTTGACCGGCATTACACACAGCTTTTCCCTACGGCATTCTTTCAGTACAAGGCTAGTGAAAAACACAGCTTCGGTCTGAACTACGGCCGCCGTATCAATCGCCCCGATTACGAAGACCTGAATCCTTTTATTCTTTTCCTCGACCGCTACACGTTTGAACAGGGCAATCCCAACCTGCAGCCGCAGTTCTCTCACAACGTAGAGCTGAGTCATACTTACAAAGGATTTTTAACAACAACACTGAACTACACCCTTACCAATGACCTTATTAATGATGTGATAGAGCAAAATGTTGACCGCAACGAATCGTTTGTAAAAAAGGCCAACATTGCAAAACAACAGCAATATGGTATTTCAGTGGCGGCCGGCGGACAACTGACCAAGTGGTGGAGCGGTAATGTATACGGCAATGTATATCACAACCGTTTTAAAGGAATTGTGAACGGCGATTTTGTGAAGCTGAATGCTACTACTGCCCAGTTCAATGTTTCCAACCAGTTCAGGTTTGCTAAAACATGGGCTGCCGAACTGAGCGGATTTTACAATACACCCGGCTTGCATGGTGTATTCAGGATTCACGGTTTCGGCATGATGAATATGGGTGTAACAAAACAAATCTGGAAAGGCAAAGGTTCGTTGCGGCTGAGTGTCCGTGACATTCTGTATTCACAAAAAATAAATGGAGATATTAAGTACAGCAATATTGATGCAGCTTTCCAGCAAACCCGTGATTCACGGCAGGTGGCCTTAGGATTTACTTATCGTTTTTCAAAAGGTAAAGTAAATGGTAACGGGCAGAAAAGAAGAACCGGCGGCGCCAGCGAAGAACAAAGCCGTGTGAAAACAGGTGAAAATTAAATTGACATTAATCGTTAAGCCAACGTATAGCCATGAAAATTTAAGCAGTCAGTTTTAGTCTTTCTCATCAATTGTAAAAGCCTCTCCGAAAAGGGAGGCTTTTCTATTTTAAAAATACCTGCCTCAATTAAGCAGACAGCCTTACATTTGCCAGTCAAAATAAAATCCAAAATCCGATCCCATATTTACCTGGACTAAAATCATAATTCATCATATGCCTTCTTTCGATATTGTTTCAAAAGTAGATGCCCAGGCGCTGGATAACGCTGTAAATGTAACCACCAAAGAACTCACCAACCGCTTTGATTTTAAAGGAAGCCACGTGGTGATTGAGCTGAATAAAAAGGAATTTAAAATCAACATCGAGACTGAAGATGAGATGAAGATGCGACAGCTTTGCGATGTGCTGGTAAGCCGTGCCCACAAGCAGGGTATTGACCCGCTGGCTTTCGATTTCAGTAAAGAAGCTCATCAGTCGGGCAAGTATTGGAAAAAAGAGGTGATAATAAGAAACGGGCTGGCGCAGGAGGATGCAAAGAAGTTAGTTAGGCTGATAAAAGACTCCGGCCTGAAAGTGCAGGCATCCATAAATGACGATTTAATAAGAGTAAGTGGTAAAAAAATTGATGACCTGCAATCAATAATTCAGATTTGCCGGACATCAAACCTTCCAATTCCACTTCAATTTGTGAATATGAGAAATTAATTGGTTGATAAGCTGTTTATAACTTCGACATATATGTGCATTAATATAGACTATTGAGTGCAAAACAAGTGAGAAACAAGACCCAAAAAAATTTGGAATTCAAACATTTAGACAGCATCTTAGCGCCATAAGATTGAATGAGCCCTTCAACAAGGCAAATTTGGTCTGAGATCCGAGGAGTCCGTCAAAAGATAACGAGGGTCTGCGTTCAGGTGAATCCGTCAAAAGAGGAGCTTGAATGCCGAGGTGGATGGGTCCTTAAAAAGACACAAAGCCTCACGGAAAGCGTTGGGTTAGTAAGACGACCAGGAGCTTCGGCAAATGGAAGTAAGAATAATCTGGCGCTTTTCTCTTTTTATCCCACTCTGTTGGATGTTCAGCATGCATCCGTTAACTTTGCCACCGAAAATTTTAAACCTATACGGCAAAACCCGTACAATTCTGCCTGGAGGCAGTCAGGCTTCAAATCAAACAATTATGAAAAAAGGTATTCATCCCGGCAACTATCGTTTGGTGGTGTTTAAAGACATGAGTAATGGACATTCTTTCCTGAGCCGCTCCACAGCGCCTTCAAAGGAAACTGTGAAGTGGGAGGACGGCAACGAATATCCACTTGTAAAACTGGAAATTTCCAATACATCACATCCCTTTTTTACAGGTAAAAATGTACTGGTTGATACAGCTGGTCGTATTGATAAGTTCAAAAAGAAATACGAAAAAAAGAAATAAATACTTTAATTTAGTCTATCAACAAGTTTTTGTTTTTCATGGCTATACTTTAGTCCCGGAGATTCATCTTCGGGGCTTTTTTATTTTTTTAAAATCTTTAGCTTTACCGGATGTCCGCCAAAATAATTTTTACGGAGGAATTCTGCCAGCCGGAAAATCTTTATCCCTTTACCCTTACCCGGCAGATACAGGACATCAGGGTGGGCATACTCACCATCCGCGAAAAATGGGAAAAAATTCTGGGCATGCCATCCTTCGATCGATGGGAAGATGATTACAAAGACCTGGACCGCTCTATTCACCTTGATGAAATAGGCAATACTGATACCTGTTACATGATTCATGGAAACATATTGCCAACACCCCTTCTCGTAAACACATTGAAACGGCTGCACAACGGTGAATTTATTTCAGTAAACGGAAACGCAGGTGTCATCTTTTGTTTCTCAAAAAAAGAAATAGAAGCGCCCAATAAAATAAAAGTAAAAAAAGCTGTTACCATTCACGACGATATAAAAAGCCTGCGCTTTCCCTGGGATATTTTTCAGCTTAACGATTATGCCCTACGCGAAGATTTCAAACTGCTGACCCGGAACAAAACTTCGCAGAAAATTTCAAAAACTAACAGGGTGACAAATCCCGCTGCCGTGTTTATTGAAAGGGGTGTCGTAGTGGAGCATTGCTTGCTGAATGCAGCTGAAGGTCCTGTTTATATTGGTAAAAATGCATTGCTGATGGAAGGCACAGCCATCCGGGGCCCCTTTGCCTGCGGGGAAGGAGCCGTTATAAAAATGAACTCCAGGATATATGGCGCCACCACCATTGGCCCTTATTGTATAGCGGGTGGTGAAATAAAAAATTCTGTTTTCTTTGCTTATTCCAATAAGGCGCATGACGGGTATATCGGCGATTCTGTAATAGGAGAGTGGTGCAATATGGGTGCAGGCACCACCAGCTCCAACATCAAGAACAACGCCAGCCAGGTGAGAGTGTGGACACCCAAAGGCCAGATGAATGCCGGGCAGAAATGCGGTATGTTTATGGGTGACTATTCCAAAACTGCTATAAATGCATCCATCAACTCGGGCACGGTGATGGGGGTTTGCTGCCATGTGTTTGAACAGGAACTTTCGCCCAAGTTCATTCCCAATTTTTCATGGGGCAGCGATGGTTTGCAACGTTACGTTTTTGAAAAAGCCATAGTGGACATTGACGACTGGAAAAAACTGAAAGGCCATTCGATAACCGATAATGAAATAACGATTCTGAAATATATTTTTGATAATTATTAACCGGATTTATGCGTACTCAAATTGCAGCTGCCAACTGGAAGATGAACCTGACTTTTCAACAGGCTGAAAAACTGCTTGATGATATTCTTGCTGCAGAAATAAAAATGAACGATTACCAGAAAACCCTTTTTGCCGTTCCCTTTCCATACCTCACTATGTGCCGCAGCGAAGTGTCAAACGATAAAAACTACTATGCCGCTGCGCAGAACTGTTATCATAAAAAATCTGGCGCCTATACCGGCGAAGTGTCGGTGGAGATGCTCCACTCCCTGGGTATTACTTACTGCATAGTTGGCCACAGCGAGCGGAGGCAATATTTTTCGGAATCCCATTCCGAGCTGGCCGAAAAAGTGAATCTTTGCCTGGATCACTTCATCACTCCCATTTTTTGCTGTGGTGAGGCGTTGACAATCCGCGAGGCAGGAAATCAAAATGATTTTGTGGCACGGCAACTGGAAGAATCACTTTTTCATTTACCAACCGAAAAAATTCAATCTGTCGTTATCGCTTACGAGCCTGTCTGGGCTATCGGCACCGGGGTGACAGCCACTACAGCCCAGGCACAAGAAATGCATGCCCATCTTCGTTCTATAATTGCCGCCCGCTACGGCAGGGCGGTAGCGGACGGAATTACCATATTATACGGCGGCAGTGTAAAGGCCAATAATGCCAAAGAGCTGTTCAGTTGCCCCGATGTGGATGGCGGACTGGTAGGTGGCGCCTCACTTGTGGCTGCCGAGTTTATTGAAATCATCCGTTCGCTGAAATAAATTTTCACAGGTTGAAATCAGGTCCCGATCAATCGGGATTCGTTTTGGGATTTACTGAAAGCTATTCAATTTATGAACCTGAAAAAAAGCACTTATTTATCCCAACTACTATATTGTCATCAGCCTTAAAAACCAGTTACTGCTGAACATTCTGAAGGTAAGAGTCATAGTAGACAATAAAGAAATTTATCCCCTGCAAACAGATGATCCGGTAGTGATTGAAGTGAAGGAAAACCATACAAATATTGTGGTAACCGATGGCTTTCATTACACCAAACCTATTGAGCTTTCTTACAAACGACCCAGTTATTACCACTTCAAAGTAATCTGTGCCATTGACGATTTTCAACTGCTGGGTTGCATTTTCACTTTGGCACTTTTTTACCTCCTTGGATTTCTTACTGGTGTTTTTTTTATTAAAATTCTGAGCTTTTTGCCAATTATATACCTCTTGTTTGCCTATTATATCGACCGCAAATCATTTATCCAGATAAGGCAGGAAAGCCACTTACGAAAAGGAGGTAAGAACCGGTAGTTCAGCTTTTTCATAATCGTTCAGCCGGTTTACTTCAAGTAGGGTTGTGCCTTTCTTTTCATCAGGATGATACATGATTCTGAATTTGGCTCCCCACACTATTTCAGAAGCGATGTAAGAAAAACGCTGCACCACTGTATTTGAAAACCCTTCATCAAAAGCTTTTACAAATACCAGCGCTTCCATACTGGCATTTATTATATCCGCATGACCCAGATTGAACAGGGGACTCTTTTCATCTATTGCATGCACCACTGTCCAGCTCAGGGCAAGTGCATTGATCTTTGAAATTTCAAGTTTCAGATTATAAAACCGGTTTATCAGCTTGTCGTTTTCCTCAATCTTCATGGCCATATTCACCTGCACTTCCAGCTCGGAAAGCGCATTGTTTTTATAGGGCGCCAGGCGAAACATGAGGGCTGTGCCATTTTTATAGGGTGCCACGAGAGCATTTTCACTAAAACGTAAAAAAGCTCTTGGTCTTGAAAATCGTCCGTAAAACAAACCTGTTGCAAGCGCAAAGCTCAGCAAGCCAAGGAAAGCCTCGAACGTGGAAACGGCGCTTGCTGCAAAACCCACGGGGCTGATGCGGCCATAACCCACCGTGGTAAACGTTTGAGCACTGAAGAAAAATACTTCAGAAAAATTTTTCAGTGCAGTGCCCTGGTTCACACCGGCCAGGTGATGTATTCCTATGACGTAATATATGCCTGCAAAAAACAGGTTGATTGCAATGTAGGCTGCAAGCAAAAAAAGAAGAAACCTGCTCCGCGGCATGGCCAGCATGGTATGGTACCAACTATACCTGTTGAGTATACCTACTCCTTTTTTTACCACATTTGCCCTGCCCGTCTGGCGGTTGTAAAAGCGGCCGCCGCTGTTTTCGCTGTTTACACCAAACCCGGTAGTGAGATCAGAGGCAATATTGATTTTTCGTTTAAAAAGCGCCATACAATGTCATAATAATTTCTGGGCTAAATTAATTTTCTCCGGGTGAATTAATAAGGCATTAACCGCTCGGTTTATCCCGCCGGTTTTGATTGATTCTAACTTTCCGCTTTCAGTAATCAGGAAAACCCTGTAAGAAAAATCTGCAGCGAAATTAAAAATATCTGCCTGGTCTGAATCAAATAAACCAAGCGTTTCAGGATTTATTTCTATTAAAATTACAGGCGTAAACTTTTGCAGCAGTTGCTGCATGCCCTGCAACACTGAAACTTCACTGCCTTCCACATCAATTTTAATAATATCAACTTTAGCCAATCCCGAATTCGCAAACCAGTTATCAAGTGGCAGTGTTTTCACCTCTTCCTTCATGCCGGAATAATTTTCGGGTGGTTGAAATGAAGACATGCCCCTGTTATCCGCGCCGGAAATAAACAATGTTCTCAATTCTTCTACAGCGCCGGCTGCGGCATGTATTGCTTTTATGTTGCTGAAATGATTAAGGGCAATATTCCGGTTCAGCTCATCAAATAAAAAGCTTACCGGCTCAAAAGCCACAATTGTTGACTGCGGTTCCCGCCTTGCCGCCAGCAATGAAAAGTACCCGGTGTTTGCACCCACATCCAAAAACACATCGCCGGGCCGGATCATTTTTTTCAGTGCATCACCCAGCGGTTTTTCATAATAGCCGTACCAGAACAGTTGCCGCTGTATGTGCTCCTCCGGCATCAGCCGCATAAAAAAACCTTCCGGCAGTTTTTTTACATACACTTTATCGGCAATGCCCAACAGGCGCATCAGCCTGAGGAAATACTTCAACCCCCTGTGCGGAAAAGAAAATCGTTTTACATACGCATTGAGTATTTTGTAAAGCATGGAAAACGCTTCTGTATTTTGGCTAAAATTATATTTTATTTGCAGAAACTTAAGCTGTGCTGCTGCTTATCCGCGGTTTCATTTACCGGCTCATTTTTACAGCCATTAATTTCCTGGTCAGCCTGCTGATTGCAAAACTGGCCGGCGCAGGTCAGTTTGGCTCCCTGTCTTTGATGATTGTAAATGCGGCCGCGTTTCATATTCTTACCGGCCTGGGCACCGATGCAGCCATCGTGTGGCATGGACTGTCGGAAAAAAAATTCAACCCTAACAAAGTTTTCAGTTTTACCATCGGTTCAGCTGCTCTTCAACTGTTAATTTTCATGGCAGTTGCAGGATTGTTTTTTTATATCACCGGCAGAAGCCTGCTCAGTGGAAACAAAAACACAGACATTTTTTTTGCCGAGCTCATTTATTTCACAGGGCTTGTTCTTACTGATAAATTCATTTCGCTTTATTATTCGCAGCAACTGGCCGCTTTTTGCAATAAACTGCTGGCCGTTGCATCACTCGTGTTATTTGCTGTACTGGTAGCCGGTTGGTTGGGAAGTTTAATACCGGTAAAAAACAACCCGGTGTGGGTATTCAGCTTTTTTGTTTTTATACCGGCGCTGCTGCTGTTGATTTATTACCTGGTGAAATACCATCCTGTTCCGGCAAGGTTTTCCAGGCAAGAATTAAAATCCTTTCTTTCTTTTTCTTCCATTGTTTTCCTTACTAACCTGGTTCAGTTTGTTGCATACCGTGCCGACTACTGGTTTATTGATGTTTTGCACGATAAAAAAGATGTCGGCATTTATGCACAGGCTGCCCGCTTTGCACAACTGCTCTGGATTCTTCCGGGCATTGCGGCAGGCCTCGTCATACCGGCGCTTAAAAATGAAAAACAGAAACTTTCCAATGAAGAGTTCGCCGGCCTGTGCCGCCTGGTATTTTACAGTCATTTAGTTTTTGCTGTTGTTGCGGTGGCCGCCGCTTATCTTATTTATTCATTCATTCTCCCGCAGGAATATTTCAGCGGCTTCAGCGCATTACTGATTATGCTTCCGGGCTATATCTTTTTTACCATTACCACTATGATTGCAGCATGGTTTTCGGCTAACCGTCTTTTAAAAATTAATCTTTCAGGTTCTTTTATTTGTTGTGCTGTCATTCTGTTGCTCGACTGGTTACTGATACCGTCATATAATTATAAAGGCGCCGCCATCGCCAACCTTGTTTCTTACAGCATCACAACTTTTTTCTTCATCTTCATGGCTTCAAAATCTGCACATGCAGGCCTGAAAGATTTTTTCGTCATCCGGTTTGCCGATTTTAAATTATTTTCTAAAAAAGTTTTACTGCAGCAAAATGCAGCAGAAGCATGAAACACATTCTTTACCTGCCCGGCTGGTTTCCTAACCGGAAAGATCCATTTCCCGGAGACTTTATTCTGCGCCATGCACAGGCTGCTTCGCTTTACAACCGCATCACCGTATTTTTTACGGCGCCGGATAAAGACATAAAAAAACCGGAGATAACAGAGCAGGCTATCAATGAAAATCTTCTTACAGTAATTTATTACTACCCGGCAGGCAGCCGCCTTTTGAAAACTGCATTCAACGGCATCCGCCGGTTTAATGCCTTAAGAAAAATGTACCAGGTTCACTTTGGTAAAAAGTCACCCGACCTTGCTCATGTTCATGTGGCATGGCCTGCCGGTCTGTTTGCTCTGTACCTGAAAAAAAAATGGGGTCTGAAATATGTTTTAACCGAACATGAAACTATCTACATGCCGGGTCACGATAACTACCGTGTTCAATCTGCTTTCGAAAAAAAAATGCTCCCGGTTATTTACAGGCAGGCAGCAATAGTGCATGCCGTTTCACGCAGTCTTGGCGAAGCCTTGATAAATCAGAAATTGCTGAAACAAATGCCTGAAATTATACCCAATGTTGTGGACATGCATTTGTTCAGCTATCATGAAAAAACAGTTAGTAATTCATTCCGTTTTATTCATGTGTCGGGCCTCACCCGGCAAAAAAACCCGGAAGGCATGCTGCAGGCATTGGCTGAAGTAAAAAAACTGCGCAGCGATTTTACACTTACCATCATCGGTCCGGCCAATGAAAAAATCAAAGGCCTTGCAAAAAAACTTTCGCTGGATGACAACATCATTTTTACCGGTGAATTACCTTATGAAGAAGTAGCAAAGAGGGTAAGCCAAAGCGATGCCATGATTCACTTCACCCGCTACGAAACTTTTGGATGCGTGGTGGCTGAATCACTCTGCTGCGGGGTGCCGGTCATCATCAGCAATCTTGCTGTAACACGTGAACTGGTGACTGATGGCGTGAACGGATTGCTTGTGGAAGAAAGCAATGTGAGCCAGCTAGCTGAAAAGATTCTTTACTTCATGAACGGGAAATGGAAAATAGAATCCCGGCAGGTGGCAGAAGATTGCAGGGAAAGGTTTAATTATGAAAGGGTGGGCAAGCTGTTTGATGATTTTTACGGCAAGGTTCTCAACCTTTAAGTTTATTTACCAGTTCAATATATTCCTGCATGGCGGTCTCCCTCGGTTTTCCTTTCAAGGCCGACCACGCATCATGCTTGGCTTTATTTACTAAATCAAAAGGATTGGCCGGCGGCTCAGTGTTCACATCGCCGCTGGTGGCCTGCTTGTACAATGAATAAAGCTGAAGCAGTATTTCATTCGACGGTTTTTCATTCAGTATTTTGCTGTCGGCCACTGCCTTTTCAAACCTTGCTGTTAGTTCCATACGTAAATATTTTCCCGAAAATTAAGATTTTGCCGGATGCGCACGTCATCATTTTTTTTTGCTGGCAATGAGAAAATCAGCTTTTATTAATCTCAAAAAAAACGAACTTTAACCTCAAATAACTTGCAATGAAAACAGTAAAGGACATTCTGAACAGCAAACCGGTTGCTTTCAATACAGTGCATCCGGATGCGCTTGTTATTGATGCGCTGCAAATGCTGAACACCGTCAACCTCAGCTACCTGGTGGTGAAAAAGGATGATGAATTCAAAGGCATTTTCTGCGAGAGGGATTACAGCCGCAATGTGATTTTGAAAGGCCGCACAAGCGCCACTACCAAAGTGGCCGAAGTGATGACAGTTGATCTGCCAATGGTGAATACCGGCGACACAGTGGAGCATTGCATGAACCTGATGAACTCTCACCGGACACGGTATTTGCTGGCGTATGAAAACAACCGCTTTGCCGGCGTCATCACCATTCACGACCTGCTGCGCCAGGTGATAACAAGCAAAGAAGCTGTATTTGACCACACGCTGGCAGAAAAACTTCTCGATCATGAAGAGGGAATGAAAATCTATTAAACCCGGCTGAATCCATCTGCATGTATGAGTTTTTGAATGTCTTCTTTTTCGTTTTTCACTCTGCCGTAACGCTGTTCAATTGCTTCGGCTGGATATGGAAAAAAACCCGGCGCGGTAACCTGATTACGCTTTTCCTCACTGCATTTTCATGGTTTGTGCTGGGCATCTGGTTTGGCTGGGGCTACTGTGTGTGTACCGACTGGCACTGGGAAGTAAGGGAAAAACTGGGCATCTTCGACCAGTCGGTTTCTTATATTCATTTTTTGCTGCTGAAACTCACAGGCATCAATTTCAACCCCTCGCTGGTTGATAAAGTCACACTCATTGTATTTCTCGTTGCCGTTGTAATGAGTGTGGGTTTGAATGTGCGGGATTACCGCCGCAAAAAGGCAGAATAAAATACCCCGGAATACCCGGGGCTTGTTTTATTCACATGTTACATCACCAGACCTTCAGCTGGTTCGGTTTCAGCTTTTTGCTTTTTCTTTTTTTTCTTTTTGTCCTTTTTTGCTTTGGCAAAAAGATCACCGGCAAGCAGCTTACCGGCCCGCTTGACAGCTGCCTTAAATCGTTTTTCACCCACACCGTTTTTTAAATCCCCAAAAGCTGCTTCAAGTCTTTCCCTGATTGAGTTTCTGAATTTCTTTTTCTGTTTTTTACCGCCTGCTACCGGGCTTGCATTGTCCATAACCAAAAATTTGAGTCATTAAGGTAAGAAATTCCTCTTTACAGCAGCAAGGCGGGGGCAAAGAATTTCCCGGCCAGATCTTAAGCAAGTTTATTCAACCGGCTGTAAAAAAAGGAAACAAGCATTGAAACTCCGCCAGCTACAAACCAAAGCCAGGTAAAACTTGTGTTTTGTGCCAACTGCGAACCCGCTATTGGCCCAAGTGTTTGTGCCGCCGACCAGGCCATAGTGTAAAGGGCGGCATATTGACCCCGGTTTGCCTGCCGGGTTCTGCTTATCCAGAAACTGTTCATAAACGGCATGGCCAGCATTTCGCCGGCGGTGACGGTAAAAATCATGCAAAATGCCACCCCGGGCCCAATGCCGGGTATATTCAGCATCAGGAACGAAATACTTACCAGCATCACCCCCGTGGCAATGTATTGCAGGTTTTTCCTCCGGCCCTCCAGTTTGTAAATGAGCGCCATTTCAATCACGGCAATAATAATTCCGTTGGAAGCCAGCAACAAGCCAATAAGCGGTTCAGAAAATTTCAATTCAGATTTAAAAAACACTGGCAGGTTGGTAAAAAGCTGGAAAAAACAACTGGCAAAAAACATAGTAAGGATGATAAACAGCAGATAGGTTTTGTCGCGGTAAGCCGATGAGGTGGGTAATGATTCAGCGCTTTTGGTTTTCTCTTCTTTAAAATTCACCGGTTTTAAAAACAGCCATATCATGATTGCCGCCATGATATTAGTGGCCCCATCTACCCAAAACAAAAGTTCGTAATTGATTTTTGCAAGCACTCCGCCCATCCCGCTGCCCACGGCCCAGCCAATGTTGATGGCAAGCCGGTTCAAAGAATAGGAACGGGTCCTGTTTTCCTCTTTACTGTAAAACGCTATAGCCGTAGAGTTGGCCGGACGGAAAGCTTCATTTACAAAACTGAGCAGGTAAGTGAAAAGGCAAATAAGAGGATAGCTTTTCATGTTCCCCAATACAAAAAACAGGATGCCGCCTCCCGTGAGTGTAATAATCTGTACCGGGTAAAAACCGATTTTATCAGTGAGCCTGCCGCCAAAATAAGCCCCGCTGAAAGCGCCAAGACCAAACAGCCCGAATACAAAACCCGCCTGCCCCACCGTATAACCTATGCTTGTAAGGTAAAGTGTCATGAACGGTACCACCATCGTACCGCTGCGATTGATGAGCATGACCAGCGTAAGCAGCCATGTGGAGCGGGACAAGCCGGAGTAAGCATTTCGGTAGGCGGAGAAAACAGGCGCAAGCATAGCAGGTAAGCAAAAATACCGCTTGTATAATTTTTGACAATTGTCAATCACCGTTTTTACACTGAAAATATTTTTTTACTATTTTTAAAAAACTAAAACCAAACGAATGAAACGATTTTTTGCCCTTGCCGCCATTGCGGCCACTACACTTGTGCTTGCTTATTGCTCTTCGGCAAAAAAAGCCGCCAAGGCAAAACAGCAGGAACCCAAATCTACTTATGCCGCCCACCTTTCTACTGTAATACAGACCAGTTGTGCGCCCTGTCATATACCTTCAAAAGGCGGTAATAAAAAGGCGTTTGACGTTTATGCCAATGTTAAAACCGACATTGATGAGATGATCCGGCGTATTGAACTGAACCCGACAGACAAAGGGTTTATGCCTTTCAGAAAAACAGAAAAACTACCGGCCGATGTGGTGGCTGTTTTCAAAAAATGGAAAGAAGATGGCATGCTGGAGAATTAAACAACCTGCCGGTTGCTGACGATATTAAAAGGAGTTTCGCTGGAAGCTCCTTTTTTATTAACTTTCTTAAGCAAATCAAAAAACTACCATGAACGAAGTGGTAAACTGCGCTGCCTATGCCGACGGCCGGCGGGTGACTGATGTGGCATTGCCAGACGTGCACACCGTGCTGAAGCAGGAAGATCAGTTTGTATGGATTGGCCTGCACGAACCTTCAGAGGAAGTGCTGGCACAGGTGCGGGAAGAATTTGAACTGCACGAACTGGCCGTTGAAGATGCACACAATGCCCACCAGCGGCCGAAAATTGAAATGTACGGCGACACGCTTTTTATCGTGATGCGCACTGCCCGGGCTAATCATATGCAGCACCACATCGTATTTGGCGAAACCCATTTTTTTGTGGGTAAAAATTTTATTGTCACTGTCCGCCATGGTTCCTCGGCTTCGTACACACCCGTAAGGGAACGCTGTGAAAGCACTCCGCACCTGCTGAAAAAAGGCCAGGGCTTTGCCCTTTATGCCGTAATGGATTTTATTGTTGACCAGTATTTCCCCGTGGTGCATATGCTGGAGATGGACCTGGAAGCCATCGAAGAAAAAGTTTTTAAAGAAAAACCCAGCCGCGATACAACCGAACAGATTTATACACTCAAGCGGGAACTGCTGGATGTGAAGCGTGCCGTTTCGCCGCTGATTGACATCTGTAACCGGCTGATGCGTTTCGATTACAAAAATATTTCGGAAGAAACTCAACCCTACTTCCGCGACGTGTACGACCATGTAATCCGGATAAATGAAATGGTGGAAAATACAAGGGAACTGCTCAACACGGCGCTGGAAGCAAACTTCTCGCTCATTTCCATTTCGCAAAGCGATGTTTCAAAAAAATTTGCCGGCTGGGCAGCCATCATTGCGGTACCCACTATGGTAGCCGGTTTTTATGGAATGAATTTTGAATTCATGCCCGAGCTTCGCTGGCATTACGGCTATTTCTTTATCATTGGCATCACCATCCTGGTTTGTATTACACTTTACTACTTCTTTCGCCGTTCCGGCTGGCTGTAATTTTATTAGCGCTTTTGATATTTGTAAGGTGAAATGACGATTAAGCTGTTTACATTGCTCCAAAATTTTTGGATGAAACCAGGAATTACAATTTTTGGAGCTGTATTAATTTTTTTGATCGCCTGCAACCAACAGAAAACCGGTACTGAAGAGCACAAGGATGACAGTGACATACCCGCTGCAAAAACAGAAACGGTACATCACGAAACTGTTTTGACGCTTAACGATGGCAAGAAATGGAAACTGGATGAACCAACAAGGACAAATCTGCAGGCTATTCAAAAAATCTTTGACGAATCATTAAAGGAACCAATACCTGTTTATTCAACGCTTGCCTCAAAATTGCAGGAGAGTGCAAACAAACTGGTTAGCGAATGCAAAATGAGCGGCAAAGATCATGATATGCTGCACGCCTGGCTTGAAAGATTTTTTTCTGCTTTAATGGAATTGAAATCAGCTGAGCCGGATAAACAAGAAACGGCTTATCATACTATCGAACAGCTATTAAAAAATTTTGATTCTTATTTTGAATAAATACAACAACGTAAACTCCTGTTGCATTGCCGGTCAAAAATTTTTTGCCCTGCTATTTGCCATTTTCATCCGTTGCAGGCGGGCTGTAAAATCGTTCTGCATATACACCAGGTACAGTTCCTTCACGCCATATCCGCCGCTGACAACCGGGTAGATGTAAAAATATTCCAGGCTGAGCCACCGGGTTTTCCATACATAGTGATCGGTATAATGGGCGGCCTGGTTTGATACACCTGTTTTGCTTTTCCTTGTTTCGGCATTATCACTCCGGTCTTCGGTTGGCTGTCCAAAAGCAGATTTGCAGGCATCAATCAAACCGGCATAATGCTCGGGTGATACTTTCACGATGATTTTTGAAAGCGTGTCTTTCAGGTAATACAGCTCGATGGTTTTTACCGGGATGTCGCCAATCTTTTCCCGTGTAACGCTTAATACTACTTTATCACCGCCTTCTTCATTTTTTACTTTTATGCCTGTACCGATAACATAACGGGTACCCAGTTTATAAGTTTTGAAACCGTTATTGTCTTCCAGGTTTTTGAGGTTTTGAGCCGGCAGGCCGGAGGAAATAAATATAGCGGCCGTCATGATAATTAGTTGGGAAGGCTTTTTCATAGTAATAAATGCTGCACAAAAATTTATCATAGCAATAATCGTGCAAGCCGGCACAGGAAATTTATCAGCCGTGATAAATGAACCCGGGAAACCGGAAAATTTTAAGCAGCGAGGTAACAACGCAAAATTTCGGAGTTGCCTTTTGCCCTGAGCTTTTCAAGGGCTTTATCCTTTATTTGCCGTACTCTTTCGGTTGTCAGGTACATCCTGGCAGCAATATCATCCAGGCTCATGGGATGGATAAGCCCGATGCCGAAAAAGTTGCACAGCACCTCCCTTTCCCGGTCGGATAATACTGCAAGCAAGCGGTTCAATTCGGTTTTCAGCGAAGCGTTGTGATAGAGTTCTGTTACTGTTTCATCTTTGTCGGTGTTCTCCAGTATATCGAGCAGGCAGCCTGTATCTTCATCTTCACCAAGCGGAGTTTCAAGACTCAGGTGCTGGTTTTTATATTGCAGGCTGCGGTGAATTTCTTCGGGATTAATGTCCGTTGCTTCCGCCAGTTCTTCATCGGATGGCGTTCGTTCAAGCTGCTGCTCCAGCGTACAGTAAGCCTTGTAAATTCGGCCGCCCAGCTGAAGTTTATTAAAGGGAAGCTTAATGATGCGTGCATAATCGGCAAGGGCCTTTATGATACTCTGGCGGATATACCACACGGCAAAAGAAATAAAACGGAAGCCGCGGGTGGGGTCGAAGCGGGTGGCGGCTTCAATCAGCCCGATATTACCTTCATTAATGAGGTCGTAAAGCGGAAGGCCCTGCCCCTGGTATTTTTTTGCCACTGAAACCACAAACCGCAGGTTAGCCCTGGTGAGGCGGTCAAGCGCTGCTTTATCCCCTTTCTTAATACGTTCTGCCAGCTGCACTTCTTCATCGGGAGTAATAAGCTCTACCTTATCAATCTCCCGGAAATATTTGTCGAGGCAAAAGTCGCGGCCGGTAATAGACAATGTAATCTTTAACTGTCGCATAGGCTCTGGTTTTAAGATTACATAGGGACGGAAATGCAAAAGTATGAAACAGGTTACCGGCAAAAAATCGAAACAGAAATTAAAAGACAGTAAATCTAAGCGAAATGGTTTGTAGTTGCACATCTACAGAAAACTTAGTGCAGGTAATGCATGAAAATACTGTAGCCCGGCTCAGGGAAAACAGTAAGCAGGTGAATGCCCCGGTTAAAAATCGGAATACCCGGCCGGGTATAAAAATGAATTTTCAATATGTGAAACATTGTGCTGGTACCGAGGCAATGCAGCAGATGATTCCAGTATGACCCGGTGCTGAAGCGCCACGAATTACTTTTTGGCGAAATTCAACAGATGGCATGTGTAATCGTAGAAAAGACGAATTTATTTTTTTACCATTTCCCCGTTAAACAATTTTCTGCATAATAATTAGCTTCATGCATCATTGTCATTCGAACCTGGCAGCTCGTGTTTCAATCCGGTCTTTTTCATTTTTTCAATAAATGCTGCAAGGATTTGCTTTGCCTGCTTTCTTTCTTTTTCATCATAACTAAAAACAAACTTCTCAAAATTTTCCAGCAGCTTTTCCAGCTCCTTGTCGGCAGTTAACAGCACGATGCGGTTCATTATGTATTGCGACATCCACAGAGAAGTTGTGTGGGCTTTCAATAAACCTTTTTTTAAAAAATCAAGCATGGCAGCATCATTTATACCGGTAACAATATCCACCAGGGGTATATCAGAATAATTAATTGTATCAATAAATAACAGGGCGTTAAACAACCGCTGACGCTGTTCCCCGTTCAGGTAAATATCTTTCCTCACCGGACCTTCGCGGTCGTAATACGACATAAAATCGCTTCCCGGTGATAATTCATACACACCTTCCCAACGGGTAGCTTTGTCTTCAGCGCATTTCACCAGCCATTCGAGAATTTGTTCATCTTTTTCCCCGGAGTCATCCATCTCAAGCAATGCCTGCATTTCTTTTATCCTTTCCTTATACACGGCGTATGCAGTTGCATCCAGCCCGTGCTTTACGCCATACGACAGGGCATGTACCGTATAGCCCCCGGCCTTTTTATTTTTATCAAGAAAAGCAAGCACCTGTTCATTTTTAAAGAATACGCCGGGCGCCGGACATATCATCTCCGAACTGAAATAGACTTTTAAAGCAGTATCTTTTATTTTTCCCTGCAGCAATTCATTTACCTGTAAAAGTGCATAATCCCTTTCCCAAAAATTATCTTTCTTATTATTTTCCTTTTCTTTACCCACAATCAATACTTTCGCCCAAACAATCAGTTCGCTTTCCATTATCAGCTTGCGGAGCGGACGCGGAGAGATGGGGTAGGCTAAAAGAATATCAGTAATGATTGCAGCGCAGAGAAGGAGAAACAGCTTTTTCATAACCGTAGTTTTTGGCTTATAAAAAAGATACGTGTGACCCGGGAAATACATAATTACAATTTCAATTTTTAATCAAACCTTAAAATATCAGCAGTGCTGATTGATTGCCCCGGCTATTCATAACATCAAACCTGCCCACTCCCGGCAGAAACTGACCTTTATATTAAATTTCTTAAGGTAACGCGGCTTCATAAACCCTCTCATCCCGCCCATTTTCGTTACCTTCGCTGCCAATTTTTTAAACACAAAAATTAAATCTTCCCCATTAAAGGGTTAGCAGGCATGAAGAACATCCGCAATTTTTGCATCATCGCTCATATTGACCACGGCAAATCCACCCTGGCTGACCGCCTGCTGCAGGCTACCAACACCATCAGCGAACGACAGATGATGGACCAGGTGCTCGACGATATGGACCTGGAACGGGAAAAAGGAATTACCATCAAAAGCCACGCCATCCAGATAAACTACAAGCATACCGACGGGCAGGAATACATCCTGAACCTGATTGATACCCCCGGCCACGTGGACTTCAGCTACGAAGTGAGCCGGGCACTGGCCGCCTGTGAAGGAGCGCTGCTGCTGGTGGATGCCACACAGGGCATACAGGCGCAGACAATCAGCAACCTGTACCTGGCTATTGACAATGACCTTGAGATTATTCCCATCATCAACAAAATAGATATGGACGGGGCTATGATTGAGGAAACCCAGGACCAGATAATTGACCTGGTGGGCTGCAAGCCTGAAGATATTTTGCTGGCAAGCGGCCGTACCGGTCAGGGTGTGGAAGAAATACTGACTGCGATAGTGGAGAAGATACCGCCACCTGAAGGCGAAGCCGACGCACCCTTGCAAGCCCTGATATTCGACAGTGTGTTCAATTCATTCCGCGGCATCATTGTTTATTACCGCATCATGAACGGCTCAATAAAAAAAGGGGACAAGGTAAAATTCGTTTCAACAGAACAGGAATATGAGGCTGATGAAGTGGGTGTTTTAAAATTAGGTTTAGTGCCAAAGGATGAAGTAGGCTGTGGTGATGTGGGTTATATCATTACCGGCATCAAGATGGCCAAAGAAGTAAAAGTGGGAGATACCATCACGACGGCTTCAAACCCCAACCCGGAAGCTATCAAAGGATTTGAAGATGTGAAACCGATGGTGTTTGCCGGCCTGTTCCCGGTGAATACGGATGACTTTGAAGAGCTGCGTGACTGTATGGATAAATTACAGCTCAACGATGCCTCGCTGACTTACGAGCTGGAAACATCGCAGGCTCTTGGCTTTGGGTTTCGTTGCGGATTTCTCGGCATGCTGCACATGGAAATCATCCAGGAAAGGCTGGAGAGGGAATTTAACCAAACGGTAATCACTACCGTGCCCAACGTGAGTTTTATTGCCTACACTACAAAAGGCGAAAAAGTGATTGTAAATAACCCGACTGAATTTCCCGACCCGGTAAAAACCGACCGCATTGAAGAACCTTTTATCAAAGCGCAGATCATCACCAAGCCGGAATACATCGGCAACATCATGACGCTGTGCCTGGGAAAAAGAGGAATACTGATTAACCAGCATTACCTGACCGCCACAAGGGTGGAACTGATTTTTGAAATGCCGCTGACGGAAATCGTTTTCGATTTTTATGATAAACTGAAAAGCCAGACCCGCGGCTATGCATCGTTCGACTATCATCCCATCGGCTACCGCGAAAGTGATATTGTGCGGATGGATATACTGCTGAACGGTGATAAAGTGGATGCGCTGAGTGCACTGATTCATCGCAGCCGGGCGCAGGATTTTGGCCGCAAGCTTTGTGAAAAGCTGAAAGAGTTGCTGCCACGCCAGCAATTCCAGATTATCATCCAGGCGGCCATTGGCGCCAAGATTATAGCAAGAGAAACAATATCCGCCTTGCGGAAAGACGTTACAGCCAAATGTTATGGTGGCGACGTAAGCCGTAAACGCAAGCTGCTGGAAAAACAAAAAGAAGGGAAGAAACGCATGCGGCAAATTGGAACTGTAGAGGTACCGCAGGAAGCATTCCTGGCGGTGCTGAAGCTGGATGAGTAGTTGAGAGTTGAGAGTTCAGAGTTGAGAGTTCGAAGTAAAAGCTATAATAATTTTAAACAGGCGTTTTTAGCGCCTGTTTTTGTTTGGTTATCTTGCATTATGCTCCGCCGGAAGGGAATTCATTTTTATTTAGTGATTGCTTTGCTTGCCGTTTACATCATCAACGGCCTTATTGCCATTCCCGGCAACTCGGTTACGTTTGACGAAATGGATCACTGGAGCTACGGCAAGCGGATATTGATGATGAAGCCGCAGAAGATTTATCCTTACGATGATGCCAGCGCCATGCCGGTATCAGGGTTGAATGCGCTGCCAAGAGCAGCAGAGCAGTTGCTCAGTCCGGGTCTGATGAAAACTGATGGTGGATTCAGCGACATTATACATGGGAGATATGTGACATTTATCCTTTGCCTGCTCACGGGTTTGTTAATTTACCGCTGGTCGAAAGAAATGTTTGGCGAAACAGCAGGATTATTTTCACTGTTTCTTTTTGTCTTTTGCCCAAACCTGAACGGTCATGGCACTTTACTTACAACCGATGCTTATACAGCTTTGCTTACTATTGCGAATGTTTACTTCTTCTGGCGGTTTGTAAAATATTCCGGCTGGAAAAATTTTATTGCTTTCAGCATCAGCCTGGGCCTTGCACAAATAACCAAGCAAACTCTTTTGCATTTGTTTATTATCTTTTTCATCGCATCATTATTCCTTCTTGTTTGGCGAAAAACACTGGTTACACATTTTAAAATAAATCTGTTGCGGGCTTTCGCAGCCACGGGCATTGTACTTTTTATTATCAATGCAGGATTTTTCTTTAATGGTACGGGAAGAAGCCTTGCTGAATATAACCTGAACAGCAAACCGCTTCTCAAGCTGGGTTCATCATTTGTAAAAAATATTCCTTTGCCATTACCGGTGCCGTTTATCGAAGGGGTCGATATGACCCTGCACATGAATGAACTGGGAGCGGGACATCCGCAGGTTTCCAAAAAAAATTATTTACTGGGAGAAAAAAAGGAGAGGAGGGGTTTCCGGAACTATTATGCTGTTGTCTTTTTTTATAAAACTCCGCTCAGCGTTATGCTGTGTCTTGCCATACTGCTGTTTTTGCTGATAAAAAAAAGAAACCAGCTGCTCCATTATAAAATCATATTGCTGTTGGTTGCAATGGCTGTTTATTTTACAGCAATGTTCAGTTTTTTAAGTAATTCGCAGGTCGGCATCCGGCACATTATATTTATTTACCCGTTGTTTTATGTTGCACTGGGGGCTGTGCTGCTGTATAAGGCAATGAAATATTTTTTACCCCTGTTAATTATTTACAGCTTGTTTACTTATTATAAATTTTTTCCCAACCTTATTTCATATCATAACGAACTGGTAGCTTCAAAAAATGTTTACCGTATAATGGCCGACTCAAATGTTGACTACGGACAAAGCTATTTCCGGTATCAAAAATTCAGGCAGCGAAACCCGGAATATAAACTGCCGGGAAGAACACCGGGAGCAGGAAAGTTTATCGTGGGTGTTGATGATTATCTTGATACCGGCGATAAACATAAATTTGACTGGCTGGGCAATAATTTTAAACCCACGGGCCATTTTGACCATTGTTATCTTTTGTTTGATATCAGCCCGGGCGATTTGAAGCAACTAAAAAACTAACCCATTTTCATTGATCAACACTTCATCAATATTTGCTGTGATTCCCTGCTACAATGAAGCCGGTGTAATCCGTCAGACAGTGGAGGAGGTGATGGCTTCCGGTTATAGTGTCATCGTGGTGGATGATTGTTCTGCTGATGAAACAGCAAAGCAGGTAATTGGCCTGCCGGTTTTTTATATAAAGCATAAAATTAATCTTGGCCAGGGAGCCGCCCTGCAAACCGGGATAGATGCTGCCTTGAAAAAAGGAGCGGATGTAATAGTCAGCTTTGATGCCGACGGGCAGCATGATATAGATGATATAGCCGGTATGCTCAAAAAACTTGAAACGGAAAAGCTGGATATTGTTTTTGGTTCCCGTTTTCTGCCCGGCAGTAAGACCAATATCAGCAGTATGCGGAAACTGCTGCTGAAGCTGGGCCGGCTGATGAACTATTTTTTTACCGGCATTTTACTCAGCGATGCCCATAACGGACTGCGGGTAATGAACCGTCATGCCGCTTCTGTCATCCGGCTCAGGGAAAACAGGATGGCACATGCTACAGAATTTTTAAAGGAAGTAAAAAGAAACAGATTACGCTATGCCGAGTTTCCTGTACATATCCGCTATACCGGGTATTCCATCAAAAAAGGGCAGTCGCCGCTGAACAGTGTCCGGATTTTTTTCGATATTTTACTCAACAAAATTTTTGACTGATGAGCATCATCCAGGTTGCACTTACGGTAGCAGTCATACTAATCGGTATTTATATGTACCGCCGGTTGCGCAGCACGCTGCTCGATGTAATCCTGATTTTTCTTTTTATGGGGGCGGGTGTTTTCCTGGTATTGTTTCCTGATTTTTCACATAAAATAGCCCATGCAGTAGGCGTGGGGCGGGGCGCCGACCTGATTTTTTACCTGGGTTTTCTTTTTCTTTTTTTCCTGGTATTGAAATTATATGCCCGCCTGAGAAGAATGGAACAAACCTTTACTGAAATCGTTCGTAAAAAAAGCATGGAAGAAGCAGAGGACCGCCTGCCCCAGGATCACTGATTGTTGCCCCCGGGTTTCTTTGTTTTGTTTTTATCCGACCGCTCCTGCAGTTTTTTTTCATCGGCTTTACCCTTCAGGTCAAGAATGGGATCATCCACCGGCGCTTCACCGTCTTTAAGTGCAAAAGTGAACACTTTGTCAATATGCATCCATTTTCCCTTTTGCCATTTGAAGCCTTCATAATCGCCGTCGGGCACCAGTGTCCAGGGGCTTTCGGGTTCATCGGCTTCGGAAATGAGATGATCAACAAGTATCATTTGAAGCTCAGCCTCATAGTTTACATAAGTGCGGGCATCTTTCTTGTATTCGATGCTGAATCGGTGCTGCGGTGATTTTATAATGCTGTCCTCTTCAAAACTGAAAAGCGGTCCGCCGAAAACCGGCCTGTTGTTTTCATCAAAGGTCAGCACCTCAATCCACTTTTTGGTGCTGCGCACTGAGTGCCTGTCGAGCCCGAACAAGGTATAATATTTCTTCCCCTCGTACTCGGTTTTGATGATGTTGTAATAAACAGCCCCAATCCAGTTGGTATCCCTGCAAACAATTGTGTTGGGGTTTTGTTCAAAATCGGAATTGTCAAAAAGCGAATAGCCCTTCAGCGTACCGTCTTTGGTATGCAACTGGATAAATCCTTTCTGGTAACCCTGGTAGTCGTCCACTTCGAGGTACCAGGTAAAAATGCGGAAACTGCTGTCGGGCGCATACAGTTTTGAAATGCCCAGCACCGAATCGAAAGGATAGTAAAATGAATTTTTCATTTTTAAAGCACGCAGAAACACAGGCACAAAATCTTTATACGCAAGCAGCCGCCCGGTTGGCAGTGTATCAAGAATCATATAACGGGCAATCTGTTGGAGAGTGTCTTCTTTAGCCTGCAGTTTTTTCCGGTCGGCTGCCGGAATGGTTTGCGATGAAAGGTTTTGTGAGGTCAAAAAAAGAAAAAGCAACATCACAGGTAGGGCTGATTTTTTCACAGAATTCTTTTTTTGCATTTGCAGGCGAAGTTACAGTGCTTTTGGCAGACGCTAAACAACGAGAAAACCTTGAGTGATATTTTACAATTTTATAAAGCTTTTGCAAAATCGGGTAACGAATCAAACCGCAGGTCAATTTCCGGGTGCGGAAAAGGAGTTTCAGGATGCGTAGTGGCAATGTACACGGTGTACATGCCGGCATTTTTTCCAAACAGCATGTCGCCGGGTTTGTTGCCGGCCATGATGGATTTATCAAAATTTATTCCGGGATAATCTTTTTTGGCCAAAAAAGCCATGCCCGGATTGGGCTTGCGCAAGGAATCTTTTTCATCAATGGCAGTGCAGTAATATATGCCGTCAATTCTTCCGCCGGCCGCTTCAATTTCTGCAATCATTTTTTGATGAATGCCAGTAAGCGCTTCTTCCGTCATCAGGCCTTTGCCGACGCCCCGCTGGTTGCTGACCACGATAAGGCGGCCAAACTTTGCCGATAGCATTTGCAAAGCTTCTTTCACCCCCTCATAAAATTTAAACTCCTGCCAGTTGAGGATATAATCTTCTTCTTTTTCATAATTAATAACACCATCGCGGTCAAGAAACAGGGTCCAGCTTTTATCAATAGCCTGCAGGTTGAGGGAGGGTTGTTTCAGTTGTTCCTGTGCCCGGTAATAATCTACGGGAATGCCGATGTCAATAAAATATTCATCCTGCACACTGCCATAAATTTTTTGGGTTTGATAAATTTTTTCGAGATAATCTTTTTCAAAAGAAAATTTTTCGGGTAACTCTTCCTGCATGAACTTCTCAGTATTCAGCAGGTAAGCACCTCCATTGATAAACCCGTGCTGAAAAAATTGTTTTTCCCTGAAATTTTTTACAGATAAATCTTCATGCAGTTCTACGGCACCATAGCGGTCAGAATTTTTCATCGGCTTCAGCAGCAGGGTGCATGGGGGCTGGTGCTTTTGATGCTGCTGCCCGGCTTTTTCGAGGTTAATTTTAAAAAGCGAGTCGCCGTTCACCACCAAAACATCCTGTTCAGAAGATTTGTAGCAGGCCGCAAGTAAAGCGCCACCGGTACCTAAGGGCTCTTTTTCAACCAGGCATTGAAAATTAAGTGTTGAAAATCTACTATTCAAATACTGCTCAATCAATTCATGTTTATATCCAAGCAGGAAAATAAATTTTTCAATCCCCTGGCTGCGCAAAAAATTTATTACATAAAAAAGAAAAGGCCGGCCATTGACAGGGGCCAGGCATTTGGGCAAATCCCGTACGGCATATTGTAATCTTGTGCCATAGCCGCCGGCAAGTATGATTGCTTCCTTTATCAATTTGGGATTTCAGATTTCGAAGGAGGAATTTGAAAAAAGTTTGATTTCAGTAAGCTGGCAAATGATATGCCCTGTCATAATATGGCTTTCCTGGATTCTTGGGGTATCGTCGGAAGGGATATTGATCAAATAATCACACAGCTCCCTCAATTTACCACCGCTTGCCCCCGTAAAGCCGATAGTAATCATACTTTTTTGCCGGGCGGCTTCAAAAGCTTTTATGATGTTTGCTGAATTACCCGAAGTGGATAATCCCACCAGCACATCGCCAGGCATTCCGATACCGTCAATTATTCTTGAATAAATCATATCATACCCGTAATCATTGGCCACTGCAGTCAAATACGATGTGTTGCAATGCAGCGCCTCGGCTGGCAAAGCCTTGCGATCGGTATAAAACCGGCCGGAAAATTCGGCGGCCAGGTGCTGGGCGTCGGCAGCGCTGCCCCCATTACCGCAGAAATAAACACGTTTGCCATCACGGAATGCTTTCACAATAACTTCCACTGAGTCGCAAATGGTTTTCAGCAAAGTTTCATCCTGCAGCAATTGCTGTTTCGTTTCAATGGATGCCTGTATTATTTCTTTTATCTTCTTCATCAAATATTAATTTTTGCATACTGATTATTTTCCTTGGCCCCTTTTCAATTGTCAATTATCCATTGTTCATTCACCAATTCAGAAAGTCCCTGCTAATCTTTTGAATCCTGAAAATCATGGTTCACCTATATCGTCCATGTTTCCAGCCCGTGCTGTACAAACTGGTATTGCCGTGACCAGCCACCGAATTTTTCCAGCGCATTCATTACTTTATATTTTGTATTTCCCGGGCAGTAAAAAATCATAAATCCGCCACCTCCGGCGCCGGAAATTTTTCCGCCTGTGGCACCGGCGGCTTTTGCCGCTTCATAAATTTCCTCCAAAAGCGGGTTGCTGATACCATCGGCCATTTTTCTTTTTTGCCGAAAACCAAAATCCAGTATTTCACCAAAGGCATCAAGTTTTCCTTTGAGCAATGCTTCTTTCAACATCAGCGCCTGTTGTTTCAGCTGGTGCATGGCTTCAATGGCGCTTTCCTGTTTGTTCAGCACATTCCTTGCCTGCTGTTCAATTATTTTTCCTGAATCACGGTGATTGGCTGTATAATACAGCAGCAGGTTATTTTCCAGTTCAAAAAGGTACTGCTGTTTTATGCGCAGCGGGTTTACCACTACTTTATCACCGGCAAAAAATTCCATATAGTTTACACCGCCAAAGGTAGCCGCATACTGATCCTGCCTGCCGCCGGCAATTTCCAAATCATTCCGTTCGATTTCGAAAGCATAATGCGCCAAATCATATTCGCCAAAGGGCAGGCGCAGCATTTCGGCAAAAGCACCGAGCACAGCCACCACCAGGGTAGATGATGTGCCCAGCCCCGAACCGGCCGGCGCATCTACATAAGTTGTAAGCCGGAATCCCTGCTGTGGCAATGAATAATCTTTCTGAATACGATTGATGACGCCCTTCAGCAAATCCAGCCCGCCGTTTACAGTCAATTCTTCTGTGTAAACAAGTTCCTGCTGCACCTGTCTGTCAATGGCCGATAAAATAATTTTTTTTTCTTCCAGCGGTTCAATGGCCGCATGTGCATACAGGGATATAGTAGCATTGAGCACTGCCCCTCCGTAAAGGTCGCTGTACGGGCTCACATCGGTGCCGCCCCCGGCCAATCCAATGCGTAACGGTGCTTTGCTCCGGTAGATCATGAAAGATTAAGGAAATATTTATTGTACCAGCTGTATTGCTACTATTAAGCTCCCGTTGTGTCACTCTCTTGTACGTCCCGTAATACCTTCGGCAAGCTTCGTAACTGCGTTCATCAGATTACCCCAGCTATATTTTTGTTTTTCTGTGCGAAGATGCGGAATAAAATAACTCTCACCTAATTGGTAGAAACGAAGAATGGCTTCTGCAATTGATTGTGGAGTGGGCTGGGCCACCAGCCCGGCTTTTTCATGCGGCACCATGGCAGCAAGGCCGCCAACATCGGTTACCACCATCGGTCTTTCAAAATGATAGGCCAGTGGTGTGACGCCGCTTTGTGTGGCATTGCGGTA
>CAZDUO010000011.1:0-25883 GCA_964508655.1 uncultured Chitinophaga sp.
ATGGCTGTGGCAATACAGCAACTATTTCCCGTTCGGTTACCTGGACGGCTGATGTGACACCGCCTGTATTTACAGCTACACCTGCTGATGTAGATATTGATTGTAATGCTCCGATTCCGACATCTACACCACCGACTGCCTCTGATGCATGCGGTTCACCGACAGTAACACAATCGGGCTCTACGGATAATACAGCTGATTGTACAACCGGATTCAACCGGATAATTACAAGAACATGGACTGCAGTTGATGGTTGTGGAAATACAGCTGCACATACCCAGACAATCAGGGTACGCTGCTGTGATGCAATCTGTACATATACACAGGGCTTCTATGGCAATCCGGGCGGATTGGCATGCGATGGCGAAACCGGTGATATTTCAACTTCCGCTCTTATTGCACAATCATTGGGCAACTGGGGTGGCACATTAACAGTAGGACAAGCGGGCCATTCAGTATTTATTAATAATACAACTGCAAACATCAATTGCGTAATTGCATCTTTGCCTGGTGGCGGACCTGCTAAGGAACTACCTGCAGGAAACTTCAATATCTGCAGTCTGCCCAACTCGTTAACACTGGGACCAGGTGGCAGAATTAAAAACATCCTGCTTGCACAAACCATCACGCTGGGTCTGAACATCGGAATCACCAATCCATCAGATCTTGGCAGCTTCCCGCTCCAGGGTGGTGAACTGGCAACACAGGATCCTGTGAGTGGATGCGGTGATGATACGCCGAAGGAACGTCAGTGTATCTATAATCCCGAAGCTCCCTACAACCTGGTTGGCGTAGTAAATGAGTACACCTACAGGTGGATTAGTCCGGCAGTGGTGGCAGCCATCAGCGGAACCAAAAATGTAAGCGGATTGTTTGCATTGGCCAACAAAGCCCTCGCTAACGTGGATGGTGTTAATGGAAGTGAAAACGGTGTATCGCTGGATTCTATTTCCAAGACAGTGGGCAATATCAATGAAGTATTTGACAAGTGTAAAATCTTCATCGGATGGAATGTGTCCCGTTGTCCGCAATACGACCCGGCTCATGCAAGAGTTACATCAATAACTACCGGTTTGGCTGTAACTGCCTACCCCAATCCTTACGAAGAGAATTTTTCACTGAAAGTAAATTCTCCCGTAAGCGGTGAAGCACAGATTGGTTTTTATACAATTGACGGAGTTAAAATAGGCGAAATGAAACGGGATGTTGTCGCCAACACTGATGCATGGATACCATTCAAAGTACCGGCTGTTTACAGGACAAGGATTGTATATACCGTCTCCGTTGGTATGTATAATGCAAGAGGTGTTGTTTTAAGTCCAAATTAATAAAACCAGGAAAACCGATTTTCAAGTCCCGCTTTTACCCGGCGGGACTTTTTTTTATAACAAATGAAAAATGCTTGGTTTTACATGTTCCCGCTCTAAATAAATTCGTTTTAATTTAATAATTTAACCGGCGAATAAGAACCATGGGAAAGAAAAAAAAACCGGAAAAATATTCTCTTTCAAAAGAAAAACAGGCTCAAAACAAATCTGCGAAGCCGGGGCAAAATGATACCCCACGCTGGCATTTGCCATTTATTTTGATAATAACGTTTATTGCTTATTTACCGGCGCTTAATGCCGGTTTTGTAAACTGGGATGATGGTGATTATGTGGGCGATAATATCCTCGTTAAAGACATTTCAAGAGTCGGAGAGCTATTGGTAACCCCAGTGCAGGGCAACCATCACCCGATAACGATGCTGAGCCTGGCCATCAATTACATTTTATCGGGTGAAAATGCCTGGTCTTATCACCTTTTAAACCTGCTATTTCATCTTGCAAACTGTTTTCTTGTTTACCGGCTTGCACTGCAGCTTAGCCGCAATAATGCCATACTTGCTTTTGTTGCTTCGCTTCTGTTCGGCATCCATCCCATGCATGTGGAATCGGTAGCCTGGATATCGGAGCGTAAAGATGTGCTCTATAGTTTGTTTTTCCTGGCCGGCCTTATCTCTTACACCTGTTATATTGACACTGGTTTACGCAAACATTTCCGACTGGTCATTCTATTTTGCATACTGTCGTTGCTTTCTAAGCCCGCAGCTGTCATATTTCCTGTTGCCCTGTTTTGCATTGACCTGCTGCGGCGCCGTAAATTTTCTTTCGGGTTGTTTACAGAAAAAATTCCCTTTTTTATCCCGGCGATTATTATGGGCATCATTACTGTAATAGCTCAAAAAAGCGCCGGCGCCACTGAAGGAGAACCCTTTGGCCTGGGTAAAAATATTCTATTTGGTTTTTACGGCATCATGATGTATTTCGTAAAAATAATTCTTCCCTTAAAGCTTTCCGCTTTTTATCCCTTTCCCCCCATCAATGAAAATTTACCGGCGGTTTATTATGTTGCCCCCTTGTTTTCCTTGGCGCTTGCCGTATTGTTTTTTCTCAATATGAGAAAAAACCGTGTAGCTGCTTTTGGAATCAGCTTTTATTTAGTCAATCTTTTGCTGGTGCTGCAGGTGTTTTCTGTTGGCAGCGCTGTGATGTCAGAACGCTATACATACTTACCCTATATCGGCTGGTTTTATATTGGTGGATACCTGCTATCGCAGTTTGGGAAAAGCTACCCGGTAAAAGCTTATTCCGTGATTATTCCTGCAGCGTTTATTTTTTCTGTACTCACATTCCGGCAATCGCAAAAGTGGAAAAACGGTGAGACTCTTTGGGACAGTGTCATCAAAACCAATCCCAGCTCGAGAGCTTACAGCGCAAGAGCTACTCTTTTCAGAAAAAAAGCCAGTGCCCTGAAGCAGGAAGCAGGTCTGCTGATGCAGAAAAACCAAATGGAAGAAGCCAACAAGAAGAATGATGAAGCGAGCAAAAATTATGACCAGGCCATAGCCTATTACTCGGAAGCTGTGCGCATCAATAAAATTGATCATGAGTCGTACAACAACCGGGCAAATATTTATATGGACCTGAATAAATTTGACCTGGCTCACCAGGATTACAAAAGTGCGTTGGCCATTAAGCCTGATTATTTTACTACCCTGGATAACATCGGCGCCATGTATGCCCGGAAAAACCAGTTTGATTCGGCACTCTACTATCTCGACAGGGCCATAAAAATAAAACCGGATTATAAAGCCTCTTACAGTAACCGTGGCCTGGTGTTGATGAGTCTTAAACGATATGACGAAGCCATCCGTGACTGGAAAAAATTCCTGGAGTTTGAACCCAATGCGGCTGATGTAGTGAATACCATCGGCATGTGTCTTCGCCTGCAAGGCAGGTACCAGGAGGCATTAACGTATATTGACCGGGCCATACAGATGACTCCCCATGTGCCGCAATTCTACCTGAATCGTTCTTACACACATTCTGTGCTGAACAACAAACCGCAGGCATTGAAGGATGCATTGACAGCAAGGCAAAATGGTGTGGCTGTAGACCAGGCTTATATTAATTCCCTGGGAGGACAATAAGCTGAATACTCACCAACCCAGCACCTGCCGGTAATTATCCGGCAGTTTTACTCCTTTATCCATCGCCCTTTTAGCATCGGCTTTGGCATTGTCCATGTCTCCTTTGCGGTAATAACAGATGGAACGGTTCAGGTAATAATCGCCCTGCGGGTTTATCTGGATGGCTTTGTTGAAGTCAGCCAGCGCCTCATCATAGCGCTGAAAGTGGTTGACAAGCAAACTTCCCCTGTTGTTGAGAGCATAATCGGTATTAGGGCTTATCTGCAGGCATTTATTAAAATCAGCCAAAGCGCTGTCGGGCTTATTGGTTCTTACATACACCACACCGCGGGTGTAATAACCCAGCCGGTTGTTGGGCTGCAGCCTGATGAGTGAATTGGCATCTGCCAGGGCAAGATCACCCTGGTTAAAGCGCAAATAAATATTCTGCCTGTTCTCATAGCCCTTGGCATGATTGGGATTGTTTTTTAATGCCACATTGCAATCTTCAAGCGCCTGCTGAAGAAGCCTATTGACAGAGTCTTTATCGGCTATTTTATCAACTGAACGTATAGTATGATTGGCCCTGTTTGTACGCGGTACAGGTGCATTGGGAAATCGTTTGATTACATCGTCCCATAAGCGGCCGCTGTTTTGCCATACATCAGTGCGTTTATAAGTTATGTATCCAAAGGCAAGGGTGGCTGCAGCAGCTATCAGCCATACAACGGGCTTTATCGGGGCAGACCGGTACTTATCCAGCCACATACCAACTAAAAAAGCCAGGCTGATATAAGGGACATACGTGTAGCGCTCTGCTACAATGGTGGCGCCGATAGAAATTACCTGCATAACAAGAATAAGATTCACAATAAAAAAACCAATGCTGAAAATTACCAGCCGGTTTTTTCTTTGATACCAAAGAAAAACCAGCAAGGCAATAATAAAGAGCGGTGAGGCCAGCACCGGCCAGCCAAGATCGGATGGCGGGGGATACGGATGAAAAGCTGAAAGCGGCCAGGGCACCAAAAACCTGATTACATAAATGGTAGTGACATAAGTGGCAAAAAAGAAACGGGTCCACAGCGGGTAAAAATCAAGCCCGGCAATGGCTGTTTTCGACTGCAGCTTTACCGTAATGATGGCAAGTACGGCCGATACAAGGAAGAAGGCAATTTTTTCTGTAATCATTTTGCTGCTGAATGACCGTCCTTTCCAGTAGTCGAGCAGCAGCAAAACAAGCGGCAGTATAATAGCAGCCGGCTTTGATAAAATGGAAAGAACGAAAAACAAAAATGAAAATAGCAGCTTTGAGGATCGTCCGGTTTCCAGGTACCGCCAGTATTGCATCAGCGATAAAAGAAAAAATAAAGTGTACAGCAGATCTTTGCGTTCCGATACCCATGCTACCGATTCCACATGCATGGGATGAATGCCGAAGATGAGCGCCGTGAATGCTGCCACCCATACTTTTTTTCCCGAAATGGTATAAATAAAATAAAATACAAGCACCGTATTGATCAGGTGAAGTATAAAATTGGTAATAAGATAAGAAGAAGCATCCAGCCCGGTAAGTGCATAATTGAAGGCAAGGCTGATGATAGTGACCGGGTGATAATTGGACACCACCGGCTGGGTGAAGATACCTTTCCAGTCGGGGCCCCGTAAAAGATAATTCTGCACTACATAATATTCATCATCCCAGTTGGTGAGCTGGTTATTAAATACAGGTAAATAACCGCCTGCCGTAATTACCAGTACCGGCAGCATCCATATCCAGATAGAAACATAATTCCCTGCCTGAGGTAAGGCGGGTTGATTCACTTCATTTAATTCGGGCTGGGTACCGGTTTTTTTCTTTTTGGCCTTCCACTTGTTTTTTTTGCCCATCAGTAATGATTTTAAACGTACAGGTACAGCCCTCCAAATTACTCAACTCCGTTTAAGTTTAAAAGCCGGAAAAAATTTTGCTCCGGGATAATCGCAACCAGACAAAAATGAAATCTTATTTAATCTGCAACGCATTTTTCAGGTTGTCAGGAACAGCCGTGCCTTTTTGCATGGCTGAGTCGGCATCGGTCCTTGCTTTGGCCAGGTCGCCCATCCGGTAATAACAGATGGATCGGTTCAGGTAGTAGCTGCCAAGCGGGCTGATGCTGATGGCTTTGTTATACTCCTGCAAGGCCTCCTTGTATTTTTGATAATAATTCAGGTATATAGTACCCCGGTTACTGTACGAACGATGATCGTCGGGTTTCAGTAAAATACATGTGTCGTAATTCACCAATGCTTTTTCCGGCTGGTTGTAGCGGAAATAAACCGTACCCCTGACATCGTACCCTATTTTATTTTTCGGATCCCGTTTTACCAGCGCTTCGCCGTCGGCCAGCGCTTCATTCAGCATGCCGAGCCCGAGATAAATCAATCCTCTTTTTTCATAACCGGCAGCCAGGTTGGGGTTTATCTTCAATGCAATGTTGCAATCCTCAAGCGCCAGCCGGTAAAGTGAGTCTGTGGCCGCCTGGGTTTTCTGCTGGCCGGCCTGTATAGAAACATAATTGGCCCTGTTGGTGCGGGGATATGTAGTGTTGGGGTACCAGTTAATAACATCAGTCCACAAGGTACCGCTATCTTTCCAGGTATCAGTACGGCGGAAAGTGATAAACCCAAATACTGCAGCAATTACAATTGCCGCAACCCAAAAAATTTTTTTCGGAAACGTTTTTATACCTCTGTCTGCAAGCATTGCCACCAGGAAAGCGAGCCCGATGTAAGGAACGTAAGTGTACCGCTCCGAAACAATGGTAAGACCAATGGTAAGAACTTGCATCACCAGCAGCAGGTTGACAAGGAAAAAAAGAATCCCAAACACAACCAGTTTATCTTTTTGTTTTATCCACAACAAAACCAGGAGAGCCATCATAAAAAGCGGAGAACCCAGCACGATCGCTCCCGGGTTGCTGACCGGGGGAAAAGGATGATACGCCGAAAGAGGGTAAGGAATGAAAAAGCGGATAAAATAAATCATGGTGGAATAGCAGGCAAACAGGGGCCGCAGCCACACCGGGTACACATCAAGTCCTGCCATGGCCGTTGGCGATTGAATTTTTACCGTAATGATGCCGATGATAACTGCAGGAATGAAAAATAAAATTTTTTCCAATAGCACCCTTTTTGACAATGGCCTTTCTTTCCAGTAATCAAGCAACAGCAATACCAGCGGAAAAATTACAGCGGCCGGCTTCGAAAGCAGCGCCAGGATGAAAAACAAAAAACACATCCACCGGAAAGTTGTTTTCCCTGTTTGCAGGTAACGCCAGTATTGCATTAAAGCCAGCAGAAAAAACAGCGTGTATAAAACATCTTTACGCTCCGATACCCATGCCACTGATTCTACATGCATAGGATGAATACCAAATATCAATGCGGTGAATGCAGCTACCCCGGTTTTACGGCCGGATATTTTTAAAATAAAATAAAAAACCAGTGCGGTATTTACAATGTGCAGCAGGTAGTTTACCAGCATGTACGATAATGGTTCTTTACCTGAAACGGCATAATTAAACGCCAGTGTAAGTATGGTAAGCGGATGATAATTGCCCACTACCGGCTCGCTGAAGATACCCTTCCAGTCGGGCCCGCGGAGCAGCTTATTATTGAGTATATAAAATTCATCATCCCAGTTGGTAAATTCATTATTCAGCATCGGGTAAAAACAAACTGCTGTGACGGCAACTACCGCAACACACCAGGCTATAAAAGATTTATTTTTTTCTTGCGGTGATTTTTTAGCCACTGCCTGGCCGGCCGATGCTGCAGGTTTTTTTATCACATACTTTTTTTTCTTTGCCATGCTGTTACTGATAAAAAATTATTGGTTCAGTAAATTACGGTATTGTTCGGGCACGGCATATCCTTTTGCCAGGCTGGCCCTGATGTTTTCTTTTGCCTTTGCCAAATCGCCCAGCATATAATAGCAATAGGCACGGTTCAGGTAAAAATCACCACGGGGCTCAAGCTCTATGGCGCGGGAAAAATCTGCAATCGCCTCGTTGAATTTTTTATAATAATTGCTGTAAACCGTACCGCGTTTATTCAGAGCCACCGGGTCATCGGGATTCATTTGTAAGTAAATATTAAAATCGTGCAATGCTTTTTCAAATTCATTGAGCCGCATCCAGGCAGTGCCCCGTATGGTATAGCCGACAGCATTACCCGGCGCCTGCACGATGATGGAATCGCCGTCAGTCAGCGCTTCTTTATTCCTGTTTAACTTTATTAGTACCAGTCCCCTTGTTTCGTAGGCACGGGTCCAAAAGGGATTGATGCGGACAGCCGCATCGCAGTCGGCAATAATTTTTTGAAACAGTGAATCTGCACCCGGCGATTTCATAGTGTCTGCCATCGTAAAATAATAATAAGCCCGGTTGGTGCGGGGAAGCGCCGCATCCTGGTGGCGTATGGCATCCGTCCAAAGTGTTTCACTGTTTTTCCATACCTGCGTACGCTGAAAACTGATAAAACAAAACAAAACAAACACAGCAGCCAACCCGGCTTTTACAAAAAGCCCTTTACGGCCAGTCAACCATTTACTAAGCAGCATGCCCGCTAAAAATCCTAACCCGATATAGGGAACATAAGTGTATCGCTCCGATACAATGGTATAACCCACCGGAACCAGGTGCATTACCAGCAACAGGTTGACAATAAAAAAACCAAAACTGAAAATGATGAACCGCTGCCTGCGCTGAAACCATAGAAAAATAATCAGCGCCAGGATGAATACAGGTGATAAAAGCACCGGCCATCCGAGGTTATCAGCAGACGGGAAAGGCTGGAATGCCGATAACGGATGAGGAAAAAAGAAACGTGCAAAATAAATCATGGTTGTAAAACAGGCAAAAAGCAGCCGGGTCCAAAGTGGAAACACATCAAATCCCGACACGGCTTTTTCCGATTGTATCAGCAGTGTAAGGATGGCAAAGAGTACCGACATAACCAGGAATGGAATTTTTTCTATTACCAGTTTCCATTTTGCTTCCCGCTGTTTCCAGTAATCCAGCAAAAACAAGATGAGCGGTAACACGATAGCCGATGGTTTTGATAAGAGTGACAAAACAAAAAGCAGGAAACAAATCCACCGGTGAGATGAACGGCCGGTTTCAAGAAACCGCCAGTAGCGGATAGCCGACCATAAAAAGAAAAACGTGTACAGCACATCTTTTCTTTCCGAAATCCACGCCACCGATTCCACGTGCATGGGATGAATACCGAAGAGCAGTGCAGCCAGGAAAGCCACGGACAATTTTTTAGCCGAAATAAGCCATATAAAATGAAATACAAGCGCTGTATTCAGCAGATGCAGCAGGTAATTTATCAGCAGGTAATAAAAAGGTTCGCCGGGCGCCAGCTGGTAATTGATGGCAAGCGTAAAGATGGTGAGGGGATGATAATTTGAAACAACCGGTTTAGTTAATATCCCCGCCCAGTCGGGGCCCTTGAGTAATGGATTTTTTGTCACATAGCCTTCATCATCCCAGTTGGTAAACTCATTGCCCAGCATGGGCGACAGGCAGATGGCTGTAAGAGCCAATACAAAAATTACCCACTTGATATATCCCGTGTTTTTTTCAGTTACCGGTACTTGTCTCAGTTCGGTTTTTACCGGCACAGTTTTCTTTATGGTTTGTTGTTTTATTTTCTTTTTGCTTCGCAATGTTATTTGTTTAATAGCCCAAGATAGTCCTGCGGCACGGCAGTACCTTTTTTCAAAGCCATTTCTGCATCGGCTTTTGCCATTTGAACATTGCCCAGCTTAAAATGACAATAGGAGCGATTCAGGTAGTAAGTGCCCTGCGCATCCAGAGCAATCGCTTTGTCAAGGTCGGCCAGGGCCTCCTTGTATTTCATAAAAGCATTGAACAGTACGGTGCCGCGGTTGCAAAAAGCTGCTGCATACTGCGGGTCAATACTGAGACAGGTATCCAGCGAAGCCAATGCTTTTTCCGGTTCATTCTGTCGTATGGCCACTGTTCCCCTGATGTAATAGCCGAATTTATTTCCCGGCTGAAGCTGGTTCAGCTTGATCGCATCGGCAAGGGCTTCATCATTTCTGTTCTGGTCGAGGTAAATCAGGCCCCGTTTTTCGTAAGCGGCCGGAACTTCCGGATCGTATTTGACAGCAATATTGCAGTCCTCCAGCGCCTGGCGAATAAGTTTATTTTTACTCACGGTGTCGGATGTTGCAAATGCCTGCAATGCTGTATAAGGCGCCCGGTTTATTCTTGGCCAGTTGGCATTGGGGTAATGCTTTATAGCATCTGTCCATAAAGTACCGGTATCTTTCCACACTTTTGTCCGCTGAAAACTTACAAACCCCATCAAAGCAAAAAGCGGTGTTGCTGCCCACTTAAAATATTTCCCGGTGATGATATTATACTTATCGAGCAGCATGCTGAACATAAATGCCAGCCCGATGTAAGACACATATGTATATCTTTCAGACACTATAGTAAGGCCGATGGATAAAACCTGGAGGACTAACAAAAGATTTATAATAAAAAAAAGAGTCCCGAATATGATTATTTTATTTTTCCGGAAATACCATAATACGCCTGACAGCGCAATGATGAAAACCGGCGAAAGAAGAATGGGTAATCCTAACTGGCCAGGTACTGGCAGGGGATGAAATGCCGAGAGCGGGTAGGGAATAAAAAAACGAAGACTATACATCATGAGTGTGTACGAAGCAAAAAAAGGGCGGTTCCAGAGCGGGTACACATCCAGCCCGATGATAGAGCCGCGGGTTTGAACCACTACAGTAATGATTCCGAACAACAAAGCCAGCAGCAGGAATGGAATTTTTTCAAATATGATTTTCCATGAAAAGGAGCGGCCTTTCCAATAATCAAGTAAAAATAATAACAGGGGTAAAACAACAGCTGCCGGTTTGGATAATAAGGTAAGAATAAAGAAAAGCAATGAAAACAAATACCGGCTCCGTTTTTTGCTTTGCAGGTATTGCCAGTATTTTATCAATGCTAAAAGAAAGAAGAAAGTATAAAGCACATCTTTCCGTTCCGATATCCACGCCACTGATTCCACATGCATAGGATGCACGCCAAATACAAGAGCTGTCAGCAGCGCCACCCATTTATTATGATCTGACAAAAGCCAGATAAAATAAAACACAAGGGCTGTGTTTGCCAGGTGCAGCAGCAGGTTCACTAAAAAGTAAGAGAAGGGATCAAGACCTGAGAGTTGGTAGTTAAGCGCCAGCGAAATGAGGGTAAGCGGATGATAATTCTGGGCAATGGGTTTGGTAAAAATCCCTTCCCAGTCAGGCCCGTGGAGTAATTTGTTGTTGGTAACATAGAGGCCGTCGTCCCAGTTGGTAAAATTGTTTTGCAGCATGGGCAAAAAGCACAGGGCAGTAACAGATACAGCAAAAAAAATCAAGCCGCTGATTTTTTCTTTTTTGCCAGTAGGTACAGAAACCGCAAAGTTTGCAGCTTTTATAGTTTTAGCTGTAAATCGCTTTTTTTTGCCCATAAGCGGAAATTAGCGGCCAAATCGATGGATTCCCGAATTTAAGTAATAGGGCGTGATTTACATAGTAGTAAAAAGCAGTGAAAAGCTCCTGGCTCTGAAAAATTATTTAATAAATGCAATATGACCAAACGGATAAATAGTATATAAATCCACTGACTTATGAAGAATCCCTTCTCCTGAAAACAAAAACCACTCCATGCGTTCTTTGCAGTTTATACGTATTGACATCTTTATCCCATACATACTTTGTTTCATACGGGCTAATCATATCTGCAACCCCTTCCAGTTGATAGTAATTAGCCATATAGTTGTCAAACCACCTGAAAAAGCTGGTATCGGTTATATATGACATCAATGAAATGGGATTGCTGAAGCAGACAAAGTATTTTGGTTTTGCTTTTTCTACATCGGCAATATACAAATGTTGCCATTCCTTAGAGCGTATGCCGGAGCCGCCATATAACAGTATGGCCATATCATGAGCAGAGGGTCCTCTTCTGCCTGTATAAATAAACACTTCCGGTTCGCCGCCCAATACGCCTACAATATCTCCCTCCTTTGTCCGCTCTTTCACCACTTTGCTTACTTCCCAGGCTTCAGGAAAGGGGTTGGTGCCGTAAACTTCTTTTAATATCATTGTATAATCCGGATTAAAATAATACACTCTGCCGGCATGAAGGTTTTGCTGAAAAACAAGTACAAAAACAGATGCAAGTATACCGGATGAGACACCGGTGTTTAATTTCTTTGTCAAATAAATTTTGACTGAATAAAATGCGGAACCAGTACATACAGCCATGGCGGGTGTCAACAGAATAAAATAATGATTATAAAACCAGAAACCCGGAATAATAGATAAAAAGGAAAATACCGGCAGCATTAAAATAAAAACTTTTTTAAAGAGTTTAAGGGGATTGAAAAAAGAAAGGATAAAACCTGCTCCAGCCATCAGCATCAGAACAGGATTATCATCAAACTGCCTGCCGAGATTCCACTGAAAATTATCAATGCCCCGTTCCAGTGAAACCTGCGATGTATATGACCTGGGAACTATATACACCCATTTCCAAAACTCAGCAATTGCATCCTGAATAAAAATTACAAATACAAATATGGCAATAACCAGCAGGACACCAGCTGTAAAAATGCTTCCGTTGAAAAATAATTTTTTTATGGCCACCGGCTTTTGTACCAGGTACCTGGCAAGTATGACGACACCGGCAAATAACAGAAACAACAGGCCGTTTTGTTTAATCATAAATGACATGCTGATAAATATTCCTGCTGCCAAAAAAGAATACCATTTATCATTTTCCAATGCTTTCAGCAACAACCAGAAACCGGCGACGGCAAAAAGTAAAACCATATGTTCGCCCTGGACGGTAAACCCGGAAATATTTTTACCGACAGACAATAGTGCGAAAGAGGCTGCTGCAATTAACCCGGACGGTTTATCCATCAGGCTGCCAGTGATAAGAAAAATAAAAATGATTGTGAGCAGATTGACGGCAATTACAGCTACGTGAAGAGATTGAACCGTGGAGCCAAATAAAAGTTGTAGTAAAGCATAAATATAAAACAACCCGGGGGGCTTGGTTTCATAAAACGAAATATAGGGTGTCTTGCCATCGAGTATCAACCGGCCATAGTAGGAATAGGCGCCTTCGTCTCTTTCAAACGGGATATCCAAAAAGTTTAACCGTATTATTATTACCAGTAAGCAGATGATAAGCAACCCTATCAGATGGCCTTTACCGCTAAAAAAACTCCAATAACCCGGGGCAGATTTACTTTTATTTACCGGCAGCTGCGGTTTCTGCAGTGATTTGGGCTTTTTGGTTTTTTTATGTGCTTTCATAAAAAAAATAAATCCTGTACAATTTTATCGGGAAATTATTTTTTCCTGGCAACTACAAGACAGCTGCTTCCTGTAAATATTTTCTTCTTCATTCCTATTCTTTTTCGTTCCCATGACATTAAATACTGAACAATCCTGCCCGCAATTCCTTTGCTGTGATGATCCTTTTCCACGGTTTTAGGATCGCCTCTTTTAGTTTTTATATGTAACCAGGTTGGAAGGCTTCGGAAAAGCAAAATCGGCATCACTAAAAATGAAAACAAATAACTGCTGTATTCAACTTTAAATCCCGCTTTTGAAAGGGTTCTGGTTATTGATTTCAGGGTATACCGCCTGAAATGGCCGATATAATCATCCTCATCAGACCAAAGTAAATTGTATGCGGGTACTGTCAGCAGCAGTACGCCGTTTTCTTCCATAAAAAAATTAACCTGCTTTAGAATACCCAGGTCATCTTCGATATGTTCGATGACATCAAATAAACCGCAGGAGGGTATAGAAGCTTCCGGCAGGCCGCAATTCTGCAGTGTTGTGCAAATAATATTTTTTATACCCCTCGTTTTCCCGTTCAGACAGCCTTCAATTCCGGGCTCGAGTAAAACAACATCATATCCTTCCTTCTGCATACCTGTTGAAACAAATCCGTTTCCCCCCCCAATATCGAAAAACTGCTTTGGAATATTAAAGGCCCTGGCCAGATCGGCGATGCAATTATTCCGATGCTGAAACCAGAAGCTATTATCCTCCACTTCAAAGTATACCCTGTTGGCCTCGTGGGGGTAAGATATTTGCTGAATGTTTTCTGAAAACCAAATTCCGTCTTTCAGGTACAAAGATTTTTCAAGGTGATTCAATAATTGCTGCTCATTCATATTTCTAAAGTATTAAATTGTAGCTGTATTTTTCATTTTTTATCTTTGTTTTCAATGATAAGCCTGGTTATCCCCTGCTACAACGAAGAAGAATCTATTTTACAAACTTGCACTGAACTGATGGACGTGATGAGCCATCAGGGAGAAGAATTTGAATTGATCTTTGTTGATGATGGAAGTAAAGACCGGACTTTACAGATACTGTCAGCCTTGCAACCGCAGAATCCCCATATCCGTATTCTTTCCTTTTCACGAAATTTTGGTCATCAACTGGCTGTGACTGCGGGTATAGATCATGCACGGGGCGATGCGGTGGTACTGATAGACGCCGATCTTCAGGATCCGCCGGAACTGATTCCTGAAATGATAAAAAAATGGAAGGAAGGCTACGAAGTAGTTTATGGCCAGCGTATACTCCGTAAGGGTGAATCGTATTTTAAAAGAATTACAGCCCGCCTGTTTTATCGTTTATTAAACAGGCTTTCTGAAGTGCCCATACCACTCGACACAGGTGATTTCAGGCTGATGGATCGCCGGGTTGTTGATGAGCTGATTAAAATGCGGGAACATCATCGCTTTATCCGCGGCATGGTAAGCTGGGTGGGTTTCAAACAAACTCCTGTATACTACGACCGGCGGCCGAGGTTTGCAGGAAAATCAAAATACCCGCTTCGTAAAATGCTCCGTTTTACAATGGATGGCATTGTTTCATTTTCTGCTACTCCTTTGAAAGTTGCAACCTATCTTGGATTTCTCACCGCCTTCTTGTCCCTGGTTGGAATTGTTTATGTAATTTTTGTACGCCTGCGTACAAATAATTGGGTCCCTGGCTGGACCACCACCATAATTGCAATCATGTTTTTCAGTGGAGTACAGCTTATCACAGTCGGAATAATTGGTGAATATGTAGCCAGAATTCACCGTGAATCGAAACATCGTCCCTTGTATATTTTAAAAGAGAAGATTGGATACGGACCTTCAAATACTTGAAACTTGTTTATCAATTATTATGGGAAAATACAATTGTCTGTCTTACGGTACCATAATTCAAAAACCAGACAGCAAACGTGGATAATAGTACGGGAAGAAATACCATGCGGATTACTCTTTTAAATACCTTTAAGTTCCTCCTCCTTCTTGTTATAGCTGCCGGCCTGCTCCTTTTTGCCTTTCGCGGTATGGATATTAAAAAAATTTTTTCTGAAATGATGAAAGCCGATTTGTTCTGGGTTACCCTATCGGCTTTGTTTTCTGTTGCTGCCTTCATCAGCCGGGCTTACCGCTGGAAACTGCTAATAGAGCCGCTGGGTTATTCCCCTTCACTTAAAAAAACTACTTACTCATTAATGGTAGGCTATTTTGCCAACCTGGCCTTTCCGCGGCTTGGCGAAATAACCCGCTGCGGAGCACTGAATAAGACGGAGAAAATACCTTTTAATAAACTGCTGGGCACTGTAATAGCGGAAAGAGCCATTGATGTGCTTAGCCTGTTGCTTTGTATGTTGCTGGCTTCGGTTATTGAATTCAAAAGACTGGGATATTTTTTCAGGGAAAATATTATTGACCCTTTTGTTTCAAAAATTGAGCAGCTTGCAAAATCGCCAATCGCACAACTGGCAGCTCTGTTTTTGCTTGCCACAGTTGTTATCATTTTGTTTTTTTATTTTAAAAAAGCCAGGAAAAAAAGTTCTGAAACAGGCTTTACAAAACTCATCAAAGGCCTTCTGGATGGATTGAGGACTGTTGCCAACCTGAAACATCCCTGGCTTTTTATTTTTCATTCTATCTTAATCTGGCTCCTTTATTACCTGGGTGTATATGTTTGTTTATTTGCTTTCCCCTTTACCACCGGGTTGGGATTCGGTACTGCGTTGTTTCTCCTGGTTGCCGGCGGTATCGGCATGTCGGCACCTGTACAAGGCGGCATTGGCGCTTATCACCTGCTGGTATCGCAAGGCCTTATACTGTATGGTCTATCGCGGCAGGATGGACTTGCATTTGCCACCCTGCTGCACAGCCTGCAGTTGCTGCTTGTAGTAATATTTGGATTAACCTCCCTCCTCCTGCTATTTTATTATAGAAAAAATACGAACAACAGCCGGTTTTAATTTTACGGTTTTGTTTTTGATGATGATACTGACTAATTACTTGTGCATGTAGCCAGGGTTTTTTATTTTGTCACCCTAAAATAAGCCGCCTTGTATGATTCATGGAAAGAAAGTAGTAGTTGTGCTGCCCGCCTATAATGCCGCCAAAACCCTGGAAAAAACGTACCGGGAAATTGACTTTGATGTGGTGGACGATGTGATACTGGTGGATGATCACAGCACCGATAATACGGTGGAAGTAGCCAAACAGCTTGGCATCAGCCATATTCTGAAACACGACCGTAACTATGGCTACGGCGGCAACCAGAAAACCTGCTATAACTATGCATTGAAAATCGGGGCCGACATAGTAATCATGCTGCATCCCGATTACCAGTACAATCCCAAGCTGATACCTTCGATGGCGTACCTGGTGGGCAAAGAAGTATTTCATGCCGTGCTGGGTTCCCGCATTCTTGGCGACAGGGCCATGATTAACGGCATGCCTGTGTATAAATACATTGCCAACCGCATACTTACCTGGACGCAGAATTTTATTACCTGGCAAAAACTTTCGGAATACCACACAGGCTACCGGGCCTTTTCAAAAGAAGTGCTGGAAAAACTGAACCTGGAAGCCAACTCCGATGATTTTATTTTCGACAACCAGATGCTCTGCCAGATTTTTTATCTCGGTTATGAGATCGGTGAAATTTCCTGCCCGGCAAAATATTTTGAAGAAGCCTCCTCTATCAATTTCCGCCGAAGCGCCAAATACGGGCTGGGCGTCATCGCTACTTCCATCAAATACCGGCTCAACAAATGGAAGATAATGCGGTCAGCCATTTTTCATAAACCGGCCGAGAAGAAAATTGAAGTGGTTGCCAGCAAATGACAGTGGAGCATGCCGGGAAACAAACAGAAACTTTTTGTCATGATTTTATAAAGGGCATCGTCTTCCTGTAATTTTCACCTGACAGCATGAGGTAATAAAAACCGGCAGGAATAGAAGATGTATTCAGGTTGAAAGAATTTTCACCGGGATTAATCCGTACATGCTGCGTATTCATTTCCCGTCCTGAATTGTCAATAATCTTTATTGTCAGCTTTTCGGCTGGCAAATCTATAATGCGCAAAGCAAGCTGGCTGGTCACCCTGTTGCTGAAAATAATTTTTGCGCCGGCAATATCATTCCGGTTGACCCGGATAACATGGCTGTATATGTATTTTCCGCCTGCATTCACATATTTCAGCCGGTAGTGCTGCACCGGGCTGAGGGAATAATCATCAAACGAATAATAAATTTCCTTATCTGATTCTCCTTTGCCGGCTCTCGTTCCTATTTTTATAAAATTGACGCCATCAATTGAACGCTCAATTTCAAAATGAGAAAAGGCGGTTTCACTGGTGGTCACCCAGGTGAGGCGGTTGGCATCGGGTCGTTTCCATGCAGTAAAATATTTCACCGTCACCGGCAATACCATAGCATTAAATGCAGTGATGGTATACGAGCAGTTGGAGCCGGCGGTACCGTCAATGGCCACCGTCACCTTGGTACCTGAAGATTGCCAGCCGGTGGATGCTGTTACCGATCCCCCTGAATTGGTAACACAATTTATTTTAGTAAGCGAGCCGCAGTTGCCAAGAAAAAATCCTACCTGGAAACCATTGGAAGAACCAGATGCTGAGTTATCGCAGTTGATATTATTCAGCTGAATGGAGCTTGTGCCATCATTCTCCACATAATAAGTATAAAATGCTGTATTCTCCAATGAAAAGGCACACAGATCAAGCGGCACTACTTCAGTGGAGGGTTTGTTGCATGCATTGTTGTCGTTGGTGGCCACCGGGCTGATGATGGTTGCCCCGGAACAATAATTATTTGGTGGTGTATAATTTGTTGCTGAAAGAGTCAAGGTGCCTGTACCGGGCGTCCAGATTCGTAAATAGTAAGTAGTGTTAGGTGAAAGGGTATAGGTTTCTGCCGGCGCCCAATAACCGGTTCCGTCACTGAAGCAAACTGCATTGGCATCTACCGGGCCCTGGGTGTTGCCGCCGCCGCTACAGCCGGTATAAAAAGTAACTTCTGCTGCCTGCACCGGTGAAGTGGAAAGATTCATCAATACACATGAAGCAGATGCATTTGTAGTGAAAGTAAACACCGTGATTTTGCCGGTGCCGCTGAATTCAGTCGCCGTGCAGTGTGAAGAGTTGCCATTGGATGATGAAATGGTATAGTTGCGGCTTACCGAATCAAGTATTAATGAATAGGGACTTAAACAACTTGTTCCCTGCGAAAAAACAAGCGTAGAAAAGATAGAAAACAATAAAACAAAAACACACGTCACGGTTTTCATAGGGTGAGCACTTAGGATTTACTATAAAATTAGAGCGTTTGAACGCCAGTTCTGAACAAAAACAAAAGAAGAATTTATAAAATACCAAAAACTACCCGAAGCAGTAAGTACTTCTACCTGCGGAAGCTACGTTTTCACTCCCGTGCCTGGCTTTTCGGCTGCTGCCGGGCCTTATTTTCAAAATCTTTTTCAGAATAAATCGTAGCAGCAAAAGCTGTAATTTAGCCCGCTAAATTTTTCGTATGGCAAATTATCATTACGATAAATGGATTATCAAATCACTTGCAGGCTTTGTTTTGCTGGGCGGAGCTGTATTTTTTATGTATTATTCCCTCACGCACCTGCAGGCAAAGGAAAAATGGATTCTCTTCGGTTTCATATCCGCATTCGCCTTCGCCAGCGGTGTGCTGCTGCTCAGCAGCGCTGCCGTGAATAAAGTAAAATCGGACCTCATCAAAAAACAGAAAATGCGCCAGCAGTCGGGATAAAAAAATTTTTATTTAAACATAAAATAAACGGCGCCCGGCAGGAAACCGAAACCCACCAGGTACTTACCTTGAAAAGGCTCTTTGAGGTAAACGACGGCAAAAAATGAAAATACAACCAATGTAATAATTTCCTGCACCAGCTTCAGCTGAAAACCATTGAAGCCGCCTGCATAGCCGGCCCGGTTGGCCGGCACCATCAGGCAGTATTCAAAAAGGGCAATGAACCAGCTTAAGACAATAGCTTTCCACAGCGGCTATCTGTCCTGTTTCAGATGATAATAGCAGGCAACCGTCATAAATACATTGGAAGCAAGAAGCAATACAACAGTTCGCATGCTCAATTTGTAAAGGGCATGAAAAAGTCCCGCATCGCAGGACGTAACATTCAAAATAATTTCGCTAATTCAAACTTCTGAAATCAACCGGCACCAGCTTGCTTACGCCGGGTTCCTGCATGGTCACTCCGTAAATAACATCCACAGCGCTCATGGTCATTTTATTGTGGGTAACGATGATGAACTGTGAGTTGCCGCTGAACTCACGAATCATGTTGGTAAACTTGCCCACGTTGGCATCATCCAGCGGGGCATCCACCTCGTCCAGTATGCAGAAAGGCGCCGGCTTGATGAGATAAATTGCAAACAGCAGGGCCGTGGCTGTTAAAGTACGTTCGCCGCCGCTGAGTTGTGTAAGCGAAGTGGGCCGTTTGCCTTTGGGTTTGGCTATCACATCAATCCCGGTTTCGGCCAGGTTATCCGGGTTTTCCAAAATCAAATCACACTGGTCGTCTTCAGTAAACAGGGTTTTAAATACTTTCTGAAAATTCTCCCTCACTTTATGAAATGTGTCGAGGAATTTCTGGTTGGCAGTGGCTTCCACTTCCTGGATGGTTTGCAGTAAACTTTCTTTGGCTGACACCAGGTCATTCTTTTGTTCCAGGATAAACTCATACCTTTTTTTCATTTCCTGGAAGGCTTCGATGGCAGTAGGATTTACTTCGCCAAGATTTTCCAGGCGTTTCTTCATCCGGTCGGCTTTTTCCTGGAGTTCTTCAACAGGCATATCGGAGTTCCTGGCTTCATCCAGGATATCTTCGAGCCGGATGCGGAATTCAACCTGCAATCTTTCTTTCATGCCGGCCAGCTGTAGTTTTACTTCGTTCAGTTTGTCTTTTATTTCGCCAAGCAGGTGCTCTACCAGCTCCTTGTCTTTTATTTTATGCCGGAGCAGGCTTTCTTTTTCGTTCAGCTCATTGCGGAAGTTATAGTAGGCCTGGTCGGTTTCATTCAGCTTCTGTTCTTCTTCGGCTTTTGCTTTCACCAGGCTGATGAGTTCCTCTTCTGCCTGGCGCAGTTGATTGGTGCATTGCTCCATCTGCTGTTTGTTTTCAGCCAGCAGGGCAGTATTCTGTTCTATTTGCTGTTTCAGTTCTGTCAGCTGGTTGTTTTTAAAATCCAGTTCCTGGTGCAGTGCCGCCAGTTTACTTTGCTGCTTTGTCACCTGCAGGTTGTATTCGTTGTAAATCCGGCTTGCATCATTATAACTCACCTCATCGGTCTTAAACATTTCTTCAGCCTCACTCAGCTTTGCCGCCTGCACCTGCAGCTCTTCATTCAGCCATTTCAGTTCGTTGCGGGCAGCTTCCACTGAGCTGTGTGTCTGTTGTATCTGTGCCTGCAGTTCTTCCTGCCGCTGCTGGCCCAGGTTTTGCAGGGCGTGCAGGTTTTCCAGTTTGTTGTGAAGCGAGAATACCTGGTTAGTCAGCTCCTGTATTTCATATTCTGTATTCCTGATTGTATTTTCCCGCAGGTCTTCGTTGAAAGCAATCACTTCGTTGTGCCGCTCCTGTATCTCCTGTTTCAGCAGCTCCACCACAGCATGCTGCGAGGTAATTTCTTCCTGCAGCTTTTCAAGATTTTTTGCCCGGCCTATTTTCTTTCCTTCAAACAATCCTACGCTGCCGCCGGTTAACGAATATTTTCCTTTTACATACTTGCCGGTTTTTTCTATCACTACAAACCCGTTGCTGTTCTGCAATGCGTCTTCATTGTCGGCAATAAATACATTGCCCAGCAAATGGTCAGCGAGATTCTTATATTTTTCCTCAACATCAATCACACTCAGCGCAGGTGTAAGGCCTTCTGGTGTATGCCCATGCATTACTTCCAAATCCTTATCATCCGTAAAATCCTGGTTCTTTATTTTATCCAGCAAAAAGAAATTCGCCTTGCCCTTTTTATTTTCATCAAGCAGGTGCACGGCCTGCAACCCTTCCGCCAGGTTGTTCACTATATAATAATTCAGGTAGGGCTCCAGCACATTTTCCAGCGCAGTGCGGTATTCTTCTTTTACATAAATGATATCGGAGAGTATCGGTGCCGTGTGATTCCAGCCTGTGTTGTTATGAAGAAATTTCACACTTTCCGGGTAACCTTCCATGGAATCAATCAGGCTTTTCAGCAGGTCGTGTTCATTTTTCTTTGCATCCAGCTTACGGTTTTCTTCAGCCAGCTTGTTGCGAAGCGTTTCAAGCAAAGCCTGGGTTTGCAGTATCTGCTCCTTGGTGTATTCGTGGTGTTTTTGCAGTTGCTCAAGGTCGGTTCGCTTTATTTTCAGTTCTTTTTCTCTCAGGTAAAGCTCATCGGCCAGCTGCTTGCGCTGCAGGTCACGCTGAATTTTATCATCATCAATTTGCTGAATGGCCCGTGTCAGGTTATGGATGGACGTATCGGCAATAGCCACCTTTTTTTCCGCCTCAAACTGGCTGCGCTGTACCTGCTGGTATTCGGCACGAAGCCCGTCGAGCAGGGTTCTTTTCTCATCCATCAGCATTCGCTTTGCATCCATTTCATTGCGCAGCAACTGCAACTGTTCATGCATGGAGGTTATCATTTTTTCTTCTTCCGCTGCCTGCGCTTTGGTAAAAGCGATGCTTTCTTCAATCCCCTGCAACTGGCCTTCCGCCCGAGAAAGAAAATCCTGCAGTCCGCTTTCTTTTTCTCCCAGGTGCTCCAGCCGCTGCGAAACAAGATTTTTTTCATTTTCCCTGGTACGCACAGCCTGGAGCAGTTCATTATAGGCATGCTGTTTTGCCTGCAGTTCTTTTTCCTTTTCAATAAAGGTTAACTTATCCCGTTCCAATGCAGCTTCGTCGCCGGCAATTTCTGCTTCCAGTTTCAGGCGTTTGTCTGTTTCGGCTTCATGCTGACCATTCAGTTCTTTATAGGTAAGATTAAAACTTTCCAGTGCCGCTTTTGCCAGCTCCACACTTACCTCGCGGTAATCTTTTTTTACCTCGTAATATTTTTCTGCCTTTTTTGCCTGGCTTTCGAGTGTCTTCAACTGGTTGTTTATTTCAAACAGCAGGTCTTCAATACGGGCCAGGTCCAGCTCAGTGGCATCCAGCTTCAGCCTGGCTTCTTTCTTTCTTGTTTTGTAAATAGAAATACCGGCGGCCTGCTCCAGCATGCGCCGGCGGCTGTTTTCTTTATCTTTTATCAAATCATCCACCATAGCCAGTTCGATGATGGCATACGAATCGGTGGACACACCGGTGTCCATAAAAAGATTCTGAATGTCTTTAAGGCGGCACTGCACATCATTCAGGCGGTATTCGCTTTCGCCGCTTTTATAAAACTTGCGGGTAATGGTAACGGTGCTGAACTCAGTAGGCAGCAGGTTCTTTGTGTTTTCAAATGTGAGGCTCACTTCTGCAAGTCCCGAAGCAGAACGGCTTTTGGAGCCATTGAACACAAGGCTCTCCAGGTTTTCGCTGCGCAGATGGCTTATCTTTTGTTCGCCGATAACCCAGCGTATACTGTCTACAATATTTGATTTTCCGCATCCATTGGGGCCTACGATTCCGGTTACACTGTCATCAAAATTGACAATGGTTTTATCAGCAAAACTTTTAAATCCTTTGATTTCAAGACTTTTTAGGCGCACGGGCAATCATTTTATTCTGGCGAATATAACCTGCAAAAACCATTTGTAAAACAAGGAATTATTCACAGTACCGGGAAAAGTCACCAGGGTTTTTCGGGGGTTATACCGCCACCGTTTATAGCTGCAAATTTGCCCCGGCAAACCGGATAATTTCAGAGGGGGCTGCAGGTATTGAAAATTTTATCAGTGACCTTTTTATTAGTTGCTTTGCTTCTTTGACAGGTGCCGTGGGAGTAAACAATAGTCAAATTCTTCATATCAAAATTATTTTACTTCGGCCCGATTGCATTAATTTCGGCTCACCTTTGAAACGACCACACCGCTTCAAACCAATGATGCATGAAGACAGTAATTATTCCGGTAGATTTTTCCGAAACTTCGCTGAATGCCGCCCGCTATGCCGCCGCCATGCTGAGCGGTAAAAAAGATGCCGGCATCATACTTTATCACATGTATTCCGATGCGGATGAGTATGAAATGGCAGGCACTTACCTTGAGAGCCTGAAAAATGAATTACTGACAAAAGGTGACAAAGTGATAGAATGCATCCGCGAACGCGGCGACGACCTGATTGACTGCCTGGAAAGACTAGCCTACCAGAAAACCGCCACGCTGATTGTCATGGGCATTACCGGTAAGTCGGCTTTCCGGCAGGCGCTTATCGGAAGCAATACACTGAAAATTGCTATGCGGGATGTATGTCCTGTATTGATTGTGCCGCCGCAGGCTGCTTATAATGGAGTGAAAAACGTGGCCCTGGCTTCCGATTTTAAAGATGTGGAAACAGTGACGCCGGTTATTTATTTAAAAGCCATATTGGATTTTTTCAAACCCAATCTGCACATTGTAAATGTAAACAGCGAAATACATGTGGCGCTGAATGAAGAATTAAAAAACGAAAAAGCATGGATGGCGCAGCAGTTTAGCGAATACAACCCCGAATTTTACTTTATTACCACTTTCGATTTTCACGAAACCATCGAATTGTTTGTGAAAGACCAGAATATTGATATGGTGATTACTGTTCCCCGCAATCATACTTTTTACGACTCTGTTTTCAAAAAAAGCGCCACTAAAAAGCTGGCTTTTCATAGTACTATACCGGTACTGGCTGCACATGAATGACCTTGTTTTCAGCCGCATTTTTTGCTAACGTCCATTAGGTTTTCCGGCTTTGTTTTTTTAGATTTGTCGCTCCAAAAAAAAGTTGCTGCATCAATTTTTTGCCGCTCTTACCTAACCCCGGCGGCTTATCTTCAAAGATTTTTTTGATGTGGTTTCAGTAAAAGAAAGGTATGAGGAATATCAAGCTGATTGAAGTGCCTTCAGAAATAGGGGCGGGCACCCGTGGCGCCAGCCTGGGCGTGGAAGCCATAAAAATTGCCGCCATGGATTTCATGAGCAATTTCTTTATCCATTTTCCTTCAGAAAAAATTCCGCATGAAAACAAGCTGCTGTACGAACCGATTGAATCGCCTTATGCCAAGCGGGTAAAAGGCATTTACTCCATGTATGAAAAAGTAGGCAAGTCTGTTTCTGAAACTATTAAAAACAATTTCTTTCCCGTGGTTTTAAGCGGCGATCACAGCATTGCCGGCGCCACCATTGCGGGTATTAAAATGGCAAAACCGAAGAGCAAGCTTGGGGTAATATGGATTGATGCACATGCCGACCTGCATACCCCATACACTACCCCTTCAGGCAATGTGCATGGTATGCCAATGGCTGTCACGCTGGGAGAAGATAATAAAGACTGCGCCGTACATAAGCTGGATGAAGACACAAAAAAATACTGGGAACAACTAAAGCACATTGGCAAAATTTCACCCAAAGTGCTGCCCGAAGACGTGGTACTGATTTCAACACGAGATTATGAAAAAGAGGAAAAATACCTGATTGATAAACATAATATAAAACTTATTAGCACCAAGGAGGTGCGCAGCAAGGGGCCGGAAAATGTAGTGCGATCGGTAATCCGTTATCTTGATGACTGCACTGATATTTATATCAGCTTCGATGTAGATTCTCTCGATGCTTCCATTACCCGCGGCACCGGCACGCCGGTGAGCAACGGGCTGAGAGAAAGGGAAGCTGAAGACCTGATAAGCAAATTCATGCACAACCGCAAAGTCTGTTGTTTTGAAATAACCGAAGTAAATCCCACGCTGGATAAAGAAAACCTGATGGCCGAAATCGCTTTTAATATTCTGCAGCGAAGTGTGAATGTGCTGATGATGAACTGACCGGCGATTTTATGCAATGAATTTTATTCCTTAAAAGTTTTTCGCAGCCCTTCCTCAAAACTTAGCGGCTCATAACCGAGTTCTTTTCTTGCTTTCTCAATTACAAACCCGGTTTTCGGAGGTCGTTTGGCGGGTTGGGTAAATCCGGCAGCCGTTACCCGTTTGATAAGTTTATTGTCATACCCGAGAAAAGCAGCTGTTTTCACCGCCATCTGGTAAGGAGTTAAAAAATCTTTCCCCGAGATATGGAAAATACCAATGGCTTTTTTCTCAATAATTGAAACTATCCCGTCAGCAAGGTCTTCCACATATGTCGGGGTTCGCCATTGGTCGTCTACTACGCTGTACTCCTCCGTCTTCTCCAGTTTTTCTTTTACTATACTAAAAAAATTGTTGCGTCCTGAATGATTTTTACCATACACCAGCACCGTTCTTACAATTGCACAGCCATACTCATATTCTTTCACTGCTTCTTCTGCTTCCAGTTTTGTTTTGCCGTAATAATTTACAGGAGCCGGTTTCGCATCTTCACTGTACATGCCGCTTTCACCGTCAAAAACAAAATCGGTGGAAAGAAAAATGAAAAAGCATTTGTATTCAGCGGCAGTGATGAGCAGGTGAACCGTGCCCTCCACATTCACCAGGTAAGCCTGCATCTGGTTCAGTTCACATTCATCGGGCCGGCTCATAGCGCCGCAGTGAACCACCACAGCGGGTTTAGCTTGTTCAAAAACATCATGCACTGAGTAGGGGTCGGTAAAATCCATCGGCACGTAATGAAAATTTTTGTTGCCGGTAAAAGGCAGGCGGCATTCACCCTTGCCGGTGGCAATGACGGAATAATTTTTTGCCAGTAATTTTTCTGCCAGATAATACCCAAGAAAACCATTGGCGCCGGTGATGAGGATATTCATAAAAATGCCCCCGAATTTAGGGGGCTTTGGTGATCCCGTCAGGATTCAAACCTGAAACCTTCTGATCCGTAGTCAGATGCTCTATTCAGTTGAGCTACGGGACCAATATTTTTTTCT
>CAZDUO010000011.1:25983-66984 GCA_964508655.1 uncultured Chitinophaga sp.
CTCCTGCCCGTTGACCAACCTGAATCCTTCCCGACGCTGTAGTCGGGATGCTCTACCCAGTTGAGCTACGGGACCAATATTTTTCTCTCTCCTTCCCGTTGACCAACCTGAATCCTTCCCGACGTTGTAGTCGGGATGCTCTATTCAGTTGAGCTACGGGACCAATATTTTTTTCTCTCCTGCCCGTTGACCAACCTGAATCCTTCCCGACGCTGTAGTCGGGATGCTCTATTCTCCCGATAGCTATCGGGATGAGCTACGGGACCTCTGCGGGCCTGCCCGCCGAAGCCCTGAACATTCAGGGCGCAGGCGGGCGGCAAAAATAAGCCAAAACAGGATGAGCGCCAAAAGGTGAATCTATTTCTATGATCATAAATTCTTGTCTTCAGATTACCCTAATTTCCGTTAAGAAAAAATTTTTGTTTATGAGTTCAAATCTTTCCGTACGTGAAATTCAAACAGACGATATTCCGCCGCTTATCAATTACTGGCTAAGTGCCGGTGAAGAATTTCTCAGGGGCATGGGCGCCGACCCGGCAAAAATTCCGCCAAAAGATGAATGGGAAAAAATGTTGCTTGAACAAATCAGCCAGTCTTATGAAGAAAAAAAAGCGTACTGCATCATCTGGCTGGCCGGTGGTGAAGCTGTCGGTCACAGCAATGTGAACAAAATTATCTATGGCCAGGAGGCTTATATGCACCTGCACCTGTGGAAATCTGCATCAAGAAAAACCGGGTGGGGAACTTCTTTTTTGAAAATGACCCTGCCGCTGTTTTTTGAAAACCTAAAATTAAAAACGCTGTACTGCGAACCCTATGCCCTTAACACGGCTCCCAACAAAGTACTGGAAAAACTGGGTTTTGATTTTATAAAAACCTATATCACCACACCGGGCTATCTCAATTTCGAACAGCCGGTAAACCGCTGGCAACTGAGCCGTGACAAATTCAGAATGCTTAACTTTCCTTCATAAAATCTTTTTGTCATGAACCTTTATCGTATCAGCATTTATTTTCTTGTTACAATTTCTGCCGGTTCCGTATTTGCCCAAAAAGACCCGGCAACTACGGAAGTATGGATACCCGAACCACCAAAAGTGACACCGGGTAAAACCGGCAGCGATGCACCATCGGATGCCATTATACTTTTTAATGGCAGCTCTGCTTCGGCATGGCAGCAAAAAAAAGACGGATCGGAAGCCAAATGGACAGTGACTGACAATACCCTTACCGTAAAAGCCGGCGCCGGCGATATACAGACTAAACAGAAATTTGGTGACTGCCAGCTTCATATTGAATGGCGATCCCCCGCCGAAGTGAAAGGCGAAGGCCAGGGCCGCGGCAACAGCGGTATTTTCCTGATGGGCCGCTACGAACTGCAGGTGCTCGACAGCTACGAAAGTAAAACCTATGCCAACGGGCAGGCAGCCAGCATTTACAAGCAGCACATTCCACTGGTAAATGCCTGCAGAGCTCCCGGCGAATGGCAGACGTATGATATTATTTTTACCGCACCCCGCTTTGGTGAAAACGGCAGGGTGATAGAACCGGCAAGAATAACAGTGCTTCACAACGGAGTGCTGGTTCAAAACAATGTGACCATCTGGGGCGGCACGCAATATATCGGTTCACCGTATTATGAAAAACATGATGCCAAAGAACCCATCATACTGCAGGATCATGGCAACCCGGTAAGCTACCGCAATATCTGGATACGGGAATTGTAATTTTGAAAACCACTTTTATGAAATCGTTTTTTGCTTTGCCGCTAATGTTTATGGTGCTGGCTTGCACAGCGCAACCAACCAGCCAGGAAATTGTTTTCCGTTCGGTAAACGTCATTCCCATGGATAAAGAACAGGTGATAAAAAACCAGGACGTAGTTGTAAAGAACGGGGTGATTGTAGCCATTGGCAATGCGGGCAAAGTGAAATATGATAAAAACGCCCTGGTGATTGACGGGACCGGCAAATTTTTGATGCCCGGGCTGGCCGAAATGCATGCTCATGTGCCGCCGGTGGATGACCTGGAACCGATGAAAGAAGTATTGACGCTTTTTTTATGCAATGGCGTCACCAGCATCCGCGGCATGCTGGGTCATCCGCGCCACATTGAACTGCGAAATAAAATTCAGAGCGGTGAAATACCCGGCCCGCATTTTTATACATCGGGTCCCAGCTTCAATGGCAATAGTGTGAAAACCCCCGATACCGGCGCTGAAATGGTGCGTCAACAAAAACAAGCGGGTTATGATTTTCTGAAACTTCATCCGGGTCTTACCAAAGAAAATTTTGCAGCCATTGCTAAAACAGCACATGAAGTGAGCATCCCGTTTGCCGGTCATGTGTCTTTCAATGTGGGTGTGTGGCGGGCAATAGAAGCTGGCTATGCTTCCATTGATCACCTGGATGGATTTGTGGAAAGCCTGGTGCCGGGCATTGATACAGTAAAAGAACAAAGCGCCGGACTGTTCGGAATGTTTATTGCCCACCGGGCCGATGAATCAAAAATTCCGGCACTGATGAAGGCCCTGAAAGAAAAAAATATCTGGGTGGTGCCCACACAATCGCTGGCCGAGCGGTGGTTTTCGCCCGAGAAAGATGCCGATGCTTTTGCCCGCGAGCCGGAGATGATTTACATGAGCGAACAAACGCTGAAAAACTGGATCAGCAGCAAAATAAATCTGATGGCAAATGCAAATTACAATGCAGAGTCCATGCGGAAATTCATACTTCTGCGGCGGAAACTGATTTACGAATGCCAGCGCCATGGGGTAGGCTTATTGCTGGGCAGCGATGCGCCGCAGGTGTTTGATGTGCCCGGCTTTTCCATTCATCATGAACTGAAGTATATGGTTGATGCCGGCCTCACTCCTTTCGAAGCGCTGCAGAGCGGCACGGTGAACGTAGCAAAGTATTTTGGTAAAAATGACCGGGGAATGATAAAAACCGGTTTTGTATCCGACCTCCTATTACTGGATGCCAACCCGCTGGAAAATATTGAAAACACAAAAAAAATTGCCGGTGTGATGCTGGGCAGTAAATGGCTGTCAAAAGAATTTATTACTGCCGAATTGAAAAAACTGGAGAAGCCGAAGCAGTTTTAGTTTTTTTTGATGACAATTGCTGTCAACCTTTATCAGGACAAGACACTCATCACTCATTCCTCCGATTCCTTCAGCAACTCATCTACAATAGCAAAAAAATCTTTTTTGAATTCTTCATAATGTTTGCCTGTACCCGGTCCGTAAAACACGCCATGAATCTTGCGGACATTGCCCTTTTTATCCAGGAATATTGTAGTGGGAAAGGAACGGATGGGTGTCAGTTGCGGCAAAGTTTTTTCGGTTTTCTTTTCATCCGATGAAGTGACACCGGTTATCAGCATGGGGTATTGTACATTAAAAAGTTTTTGAAACTTGCTTAAACTCTTTTTGCTTCGCTCCAGGTCGGTCGAATATTCATAAGCCAGCCCGATTACCTCCACGCCCCTGTTGCGGTTGTTGTTATAAAATTCACTCAGGAATTTTGTTTCATCCATGCAGTTGGGGCACCAGCTTCCCATCAGCTGGATGATGACTACTTTATTTCTGAACTGTTCATCATGTATGGAAACAGGTTTCCCATTAAGGTCATTGAACGTAAAATTCAATTTGCTTTCTCCTTCCCGCAATTGTGCAGGTTCACTCTGTTCCGGTGCGTTTGCATTTGCATTCCTTACAGCAGTCCATGTTTCTTTACCGGCGATACCGGAATAAAAAACACCGCCTGAAATTTTTTGTGCACTTTCAATTTTTGCATAAAAAGTATAAGCATGTGCTCCGTCAAAGGTGGAAAGCTTCAGCGAGTCGCCGGTGACAATGCCCTCGAGATAACGGTAATCGCCGCTGGGAGTAAGAAATGTACCTGTGAGCTGGTTGTCCTTTTGCACAAATTCGGCAACAGCTTTCCGGTTTGTACCATTTGCTCTTGTAATCCTCACATCCCAGCGGCCGGTAATGTTTTGTTTTGCATTGCCCTGGTTTTGCAAAAAACGATAAGGTTGTGACGGAAAAGCAAAAAACGGCCAGTGCTGAAATGCCCCGCTGGTTCCTTTAATCCATGTGCCTTGCAAACTTCCGTCAGCATTTTTTTTAGCCCGGAATGAAGATTCAAATACCGGCATGGAAAAAAACACCGAGTCACCGGAAATCATCACCGGGCTTATCCTGATTCTTTCTTCTGCATTGATGATATAAAAAACTGTTTCATTGTTTTCCATCGCAGACTCCAGCTTAAAAACAACCGTGTTGCTGTCCTGCCTCACCAGGTAAGCTCTCCAGCTTTCGGGCAGCGCTGTTTGAGCAGCGGCAGATAAAACTGTTGAAAATAATACGGTAACAGTAAAAAAATTTTTCATCCAAAAATTTGTAAGCTGCAAGATCGGAAAAAACAGGACAAAGCCTGTCCGGGTGCTGACAGGCTTTGTTGCATTGATGTTAAGAATCATTTACCGCCTCAGCGGGCATTTGTTTTTGCCTGCTGATAGTTGGGTGTGTACTTCTCATTTCTCAAAATGGCAAGCAGGTCTTTTTCAAGACTTACGACCGGGAATTCGATGATTCGCCCCACTTCTTTTCCGCCTTGTTCAACAATGATGGTCGGCACCCGCACAATATTTTTTCCTGCTTCTTCATGCTGCGGACTTTTTTTATAAAGGCTATCCGAATTACCAACCATAACAAGTGTGAGCTCTGTCATTGGAAACTCGCAGCAGTCGAGCATTTTCAAAAACCGGGGCACTTCTCTCCTGCTGTCGCCGCACCAGGTGCCCAGAAAGATGGTAATGGTTTTATCTTTCAGAAGCGGGCGGATGAATTGGCAGGTAAATGAATCCACTAAGTAGGAATCATAATTAGCCTTAAACCAACCATTGTACGGCGGTTGCAGCAGGGCGCTGCGGTCATGCTTGCCAAGTAAAATATCATTGGCCGGTGATTGGGCATCAATGCCGGCAGGCAAAAATGATAACACAGCTAAAACAACTATGGTGGAAATGAAATTCCTTTTCATGGTAAATATTTTTATTGGTTAAATAAACAGGTATGTACATAAATGCAGCATGCCTCACAGCATGTGCCGGGTAGTAAAAATCAGGAAAGAAAAACGGTTTCAGGCAGCGGGTGGATGAAAGGGAGCAGCGATAAATCTTTCGCTTAATGCGGCTTTGTAACCAGCAAAACCCTGAACAGATAAATTAACCGGCTGGTATATTTCAAAAAAAGACTGGGGGCTAAACTCATTCAGCTTTTCATTGAGTACAATTTTTACATGACTGCTTTTTGCATCGGTTCCATTATTATCAAACATGGAAATAAGATGGTCATCACATCCGCAATCACCCGGGTTCTGCACTGCTTCAGCCTGCCATTTACAAAACAGGTAAGTGGATATTTTTCCAAATTGGAAGGAGAAAAAAACAAGCAGCAGCAATATGGCAGGAATGATTTGTCGCATTAATAATACTAAAGTAGTAATTAATCCGCTGTATGCACAGGTACAGTTAGTTTCAGCTTTTCCCAGCGTAATTCTATTTCACCATTCTTTCCCGCTACCGGGTTTATATCATACAACAGCCGCTCCTGCACATAATCAAGTGCACCGGGCATCACTTCCACCCGAACCAAATCCTCGGCCGCATTGTATTCATCAGCCAGGTGTTGCTCCCAGTTTTTATTGATTACAAAAATCCACTTTTCCTTTCCCGGAATGGTAAAAATAGCGTATTTGCCTTTTGCGATTAAGGTACCCCCGATAATTAAGTCCTTGTCAAATTCAATATTGGTAGCCATGTGAGCGCCGGTTACCCACACCTGGTCATAAGGTACCAGTCCACCCCAGATAACCCTGTTACGTACAGCAGGCGAATGATACCGGATGATAATGGTGGCTGGCCCGATTTTTTTTGCTATAAAAGCCTTCAGACTCTTTTTGAGTGTATCTGTACTGCCCGCTTCAGTTTTTGTAATGACAATCTCATCACCTGGCGCTGTTTCAGCTACACGTATTTTATTTTCTTCTTTTTGCCGGCTGGTGCAGGCAATCAGTAAAAACAACAGCAGGAACAGAATAGTCAGTTTATGCATACATCTTTTTTTTCAAATTTCCAGTCATATCCTTTGTCATGGCGGCAAGATCATATTCTTCTTTCCAATTCCAGTCCAAGCGTGCCACCGAATCATCTATGCTTTGCGGCCAGCTGTCGGCAATAGCCTGGCGGTAGTCGGGTTTATAGTGTATTTTAAATTCGGGAATATATTTTCTGATTTCCGCCGCAATTTCTTTTGGCGAAAAACTCATGGCTGAAATATTGTAGGATGTACGGACAGAAATTTTTTCAGCCGGCGCTTCCATCAGCTCAATAGTGGCGCGGATGGCATCGGGCATATACATCATGGGCAAATAGGTATTCTCGTTCAGGAAGCACTCATACTTTTTTTCTTCCAGCGCCTCAAGAAAAATTTCCACGGCATAATCGGTGGTGCCGCCACCCGGCGCCGATTTGTAGGAAATCAAACCGGGATAACGCAGGCTTCTTACATCCACCCCAAACCGCTGGTGAAAATAATTGCACCAGAACTCACCGGCATATTTACTGATGCCATACACCGTAGTCGGCTCAATAATGGTATGTTGCGGACAATTTTGTTTCGGGCTGGTGGGGCCAAATACTGCAATAGAGGATGGCCAGTATATCTTGTGCAGCTTTTCTTCTTTGGCAATGTTGAGCACATTCAGCAGGCTCTGCATATTCAGGTTCCAGGCAAGCCCGGGATTTTTTTCGCCGGTGGCAGAAAGGATGGCTGCCAGCAGATAAATTTGCGTGACGCCCTGCCTGATGACCTGCACATGCAGCATTTCATTGTTCATCACATCGAGGCTCACATAGGGGCCGGTGCCTTTCAGCAGTTCATTTTCTTCACGCAGGTCCGAAGCCACTACATTGGCATTGCCATAAATTTTCCGTAAAGCAAGCGTCAGTTCCACTCCAATCTGGCCGCTGGCGCCGATGACGAGGATCTTTTCTTTGAGCATGGCAGTCAATTATCAAACAAATGTCTGATGAGAGAGAACAAATTCCAAATCACAAATCAAAACTTAATTATACCCGGAAAAATTCAATCCAACTAAGCTTACTTACCGGCATTTCAATTCCATTATGCACAAGAATATGTTTTAATTTGATTTAGATCTTTTTTGGAATTTGTTGATTGCTATTTAGACCTTCTGCACCTGTCCCTTACGTCTTGTATCTTTGTTTCATGGAAAAATTTCTGAAAACCCTGTTCACCGGTCAATCGTATGATGAAACCAGCTTTTTCCTAATAGCCGGACCCTGCGTGGTGGAAAGTGAAGAACTGCTGATGGAAGTAGCTGATAAAGTTTATTCTATTTGCAAAAACTTCGGTATCCCTTACATTTTTAAAGCATCTTATAGAAAAGCTAATCGTACAAGTGGTACATCATTTACAGGATTAGGTGATGATCTTGCTTTAGGCATGATTAAGCATGTAAAACAGAAATTCTCTCTTCCCGCCACAACTGATATTCATGCAAAGGAAGAAGCTGTGCTTGCCGCACAGCATGTTGATATTTTGCAAATACCCGCTTTTCTCTGCCGCCAGACTGATTTATTGGAATCTGCAGCAAAAACAGGAAAAATAGTAAATGTAAAAAAAGGACAATTTGTAAGCGGTGAAGCAATGAAGTTTGCCGTAGAAAAAATCCGCAGAGCCGGTAATGATAAAATCATGCTGACAGAAAGAGGCACTACTTTCGGTTACCAGGATCTTGTGGTTGACTATCGCAACATACCCATCATGCAATCACACGGCGTGCCGGTGGTGATGGATTGTACGCACAGCCTGCAGCAGCCCAACCAGGCTGCCGGTATCACGGGCGGCAATCCGCAAATGATAGAAACCATAGCAAAAGCCGCCATTGCTGCCGGCGCCGATGGAATATTTATTGAAACACACCCCGACCCCGCCATAGCAAAAAGTGATGGCGCCAATATGCTTCGTCTTGATTTATTAAAGGGTTTGCTGGAACGCCTGTTAAAAATCAGGAAAGCTGCACTTACATAAAACTGAAAAGCCACCAGCTGATACTGATGGCATGTTTCTATAGGTAAAAAAATTCTTCGGCTATAGCTTCACTGTTTAAAATAGATTATTGATGCAAGGTGGTTGTATCCACCATGGTCACTGTATTGAACATAACCGAAATACCGGTTCGCAGGGAATCCTGGTAAGTGGTATCACCAGGCAGATAATACACCGAATAAGTGCCGGCAGGCAATCCCTTAATCAGGTAGCCGCCATTGGTACCGGTAAATGTAGTGGCAATGGTATCCGGTCCGCTAATGGCATATACAGCTGTTTGAAAATCTTTGGGCAGCACTACACCCTTGATGCTGCCACCCACCGCATTCAGCACCGTTCTTATTAAGGGTTTGAGGATATATTTGCTGTTGCCGGTTTTTACAATAGAACGGGCTACATCAAAATCGAGCACGATGGTATAAAGTATGCCATCCACCACATCCTGCTGTATATTCAGCTTAAGGCCGCTTTGCTGGGCGCTGGGCGTTTCCAGTTTTATCAGTTGCGTTGTGCCTTCAATCTTCACATAATTTTCTGTGCCAAGCACCAGCCTCAACTGGTGCAAACGCCCTGTGGGTATTTCAGCATCGGCCAGCAGGGTGTCATCATCATTCACCAGCTTCAGCAAGTCGTAAACGCCGGCGTTTACTCCCGTAAGGCTTTGCCAGCCGTTTACGGTATCGCCGGTCACATTAATCATAATATCTTTTACATCAATATAAACTGCTTCGTAATCGCCGGGGGCATCCGTCAGGTACACTTTCAGTCTTGCCTTTCCCTGGCTGTCATTATTGTTTTTTTTGCAGGAAATAACAAAGGGTAACGAAGCAATGGATAAAAAAAGCACAGAAAACAATAAAATCTTCCTCATGAGTTGTGTTTTTTAGTAGTATGAAATAGGACAATATTGATGCCAAAATAAAAAAGACCCGCCGGGGTCTTTCATCCTGTAGATATTGACACAAAGATATCCAGGTAATTGATGGATTACAAGAAATGAATAGAATGATTTTTGTCAAGAATTTCTTCAGCTGTAAAAAAAGTAAGTGCAGCGTTACTTTTATAAACCCATTGGGTAATTCTACGATTAAAAAACCCGGCTTTGTGACCGGGTTTCATTTGGTAAAAACTTTTTATTTAAGCACTGACTTTACCTTTCACTTTCGCAATCACTTCTTCAGCAATGCCGGCCGGCGCAGGCGCATAATGGCTAAACTCCATGGTGGAGGATGCACGACCTGAGCTTAACGAACGAAGTTGTGTTACATAACCGAACATTTCGCTCAGTGGTACTTTGGCTTTTATCACTTGTGCTCCTGCACGGTTGTCCATTCCTTCCAGCATGCCTCTTCTGCGGTTCAGGTCACCGGTTACATCACCCATGTACTGGTCAGGCGTTACTACTTCTACTTTCATGATGGGCTCCAGCAATACGGGTTTTGCTTTCCTGGCAGCCTCGCGGAATCCTGCTTTGGCACAAAGCTCGAAGGACATGGAGTCGGAGTCCACAGCATGGAAACTTCCGTCGAACACACGAACCTTCATGTTATCAACCGGGTAACTTGCCAGTACACCGGTTGTCATAGCCTGCTCAAAACCTTTTTGAATGGCCGGAACAAATTCTCTTGGTATAGATCCACCGAAAATATCGTTAACAAACTGGAAGTTTTTATCAGGATTTTCAGTTTTCCAATCAGCATCCACCGGACCCAGTTCAAAAATTATATCGGCAAACTTACCACGACCACCTGTTTGTTTTTTTAGCGTCTCACGATGTTCAATCGTTGTCTGAAATGCTTCTTTATACGCCACCTGGGGAGCACCCTGGTTTACTTCTACCTTAAATTCTCTTTTCATCCGGTCCACAATAATCTCAAGGTGCAATTCTCCCATTCCTGAAAGAATAGTTTGCCCGGTTTCTTCATCTGTCTTTACCCGCAGAGTGGGATCTTCTTCAATCAGCTTGGCAATAGCCATTCCCATTTTATCTACATCGGCCTGGGTTTTGGGCTCTACGGCCAGCGAAATCACGGGTTCTGGAATAAACATATTTTCCAGGACAATCGGATGGTTATCGTCGCAAAGTGTATCGCCTGTTTTTATTTCTTTAAAACCCACTGCCGCACCAATGTCGCCGGCTTCGATGAAATCAATCGGGTTTTGTTTATTGGCAAACATTTTCATGATACGGCTGATGCGTTCCTTCTTGCCGCTTCTTACATTCAGCACATACGAACCGGAATCCAAATGACCGGAATAGCAGCGGAAAAAAGCAAGGCGTCCTACAAACGGGTCGGTCATGATTTTAAATGCCAGTGCTGCAAAAGGTTCTTTGGGGTCGGGTTTACGCACCAGTTCATTACCCGTATTCGGATCCGTTCCTTTGATGGCTTCTACATCCACCGGCGAAGGCAGGTAACGGCAAACGGCATCGAGAGCCGTCTGTACTCCTTTATTTTTAAATGAAGAACCGCAAAGCATAGGCACTATGCTCATGTCAATGGTGGCTTTACGTATGGCTTCATGAATTTCATCTTCGCTGATAGTGTCGGGGTTATCAAAAAACTTTTCCAGCAGTTTATCATCATATTCAGCCACGGCTTCCACCAGTTGTGCTCTCCATTCTTTTGCTTCTTCCAGCATATCGGCCGGCACCGCTATTTCATCAAATGTCATTCCTTCGGTTTCCATGTGCCAGATGATGCCTTTCATTTTTATCAAATCCACCACACCTTTAAAATCATCCTCGGCGCCGATGGGCAGTTGTAAAGGAACAGCTTTGGAGCCAAGCATTTCACGTACCTGCTTTACCACGTTCAGAAAATCAGCGCCGGCCCGGTCCATTTTATTTACAAAACCAATACGTGGCACATTATAGCGGTTTGCCTGGCGCCACACGGTTTCACTTTGCGGCTCCACGCCATCCACTGCGCTGAACAGGGCAATTAGTCCATCGAGCACCCGCATGGAGCGTTCTACCTCCACGGTAAAGTCAACGTGGCCCGGTGTGTCAATGATGTTGAAATAATATTTTTTAGTATCGGGAGTCGGTTTTCCCAGCACGGTAGGAAAATTCCAATGGCAGCTTACGGCTGCAGAAGTGATCGTAATACCTCTTTCTTTTTCCTGCTCCATCCAATCGGTAGTGGCGGCGCCTTCGTGTACTTCACCAATACGGTGAATCATGCCAGTATAGCGAAGAATACGTTCGGTGGTAGTGGTTTTGCCGGCGTCAATATGGGCCGCAATACCAAAGTTTCTTTGAAATTTCAGGTCTGCCATGATGATATAATCCCTTTGTAGTTAGAGGCGCCCATCCCAATGGTTTTCGCCTCGGAAAAATTAAAATTCAGGGTTCGGAACGGGCGGGCAAAGGTAGGGAGAAAAACACTTCGTCCAAGCATGAACGGCTATTAAGTTTTTCTGATTCCCGTTCTAACTATCAGCAGGTTAATCAAAAAAAACAGAAACGATAGTAAAGCTTTTCAGATAAATAAAAACCACCGGCATCTGCCGGTGGCTCAAAAAAAAATTTCAATTTTTCAGACTTTGAAATGAGCAAAGGCTTTGTTGGCTTCGGCCATGCGGTGCGTGTCTTCTTTCTTTTTAAATGCAGCGCCTTCTCCTTTGGCGGCAGCCATTATTTCGGCAGCCAGTTTATCGGCCATGCTGCGCCCGCTTCTTTCACGGCTGTAGCGAATGAGCCATTTCATGCTCAGCGAGATTTTCCGGTCGGGCCGCACTTCCGTAGGAATCTGGAATGTGGCGCCGCCAATACGCCGGCTGCGAACTTCAACTGAAGGCGTGATGTTAGCCAGCGCTTTTCTCCATACTTCATATCCCTCTTCTCCGGTTTGTTTGCTTATTTTTTCAAGGGCATTATAAAAAATGATGAACGAGCTGCTCTTCTTTCCACTCCACATAATGTTGTTGACAAAGCGGGTTACCATTTTGTCATTGTATTTTGGGTCGGGAGCTAAGGGTAACTTTTTTGCTTGTACTTTACGCATATCGAAATATACTTTTTAAGCTGAATTATTTCTTAACAGTTGATTTTTCTTTTTTAGTACCATACTTGGAACGGCTCTTTTTCCGGTCTTTTACACCTGCAGTATCGAGTGAACCGCGAACGATATGATAGCGTACACCCGGTAAATCCTTCACACGGCCACCGCGGATGAGCACAATAGAGTGCTCCTGAAGGTTGTGCCCCTCACCCGGAATGTAGGCAATCACTTCCACCTTATTTGTCAAACGAACTTTGGCCACTTTACGAAGCGCCGAATTGGGCTTTTTGGGGGTGGTGGTATAAACCCTGGTACATACGCCGCGGCGCTGCGGGCAACTGTCGAGTGCTCTCGATTTACTCTTAGCTCTTATGATTTCTCTTCCTTTACGTACAAGTTGTTGAATTGTAGGCATTCTGAACCTTTTAAATTAACCCCGGTTTTTTTACCCTGAAGGGGCGGCAAAGGTAATGGCATACTACGTAAATACCAAAATTTGAAATTCCTAATTCCTAATAATAAATTTCAATTTCCAGATACCAAATTCCAAATAAAGCCTACATCAAAAAACAAATCCCAACAGGTGATGTCCCCATTGGGATTAGTGATTTGTTATTTGTGATTTCCTGCTCACACCTTCCACATCCAGTTGTACTTATCGTCCCGGTGGCCTTCACGGATTTCGGAGAGCCATGTTTTGATGGTGGGGGATGCTTTCCATTTATCCACATCAAAATGCATAACAAAATCTTTGTAACGCAGTTCTTTTATTGGCGAAATGGTGGCGGCAGTACCGGTGCCAAAGGCTTCGATGTAAATTTCTTTTTTGTAGGCTTCAATAATTTCATCAATGTTAAGCGGTCGTTCTTCTACTTTATAACCAAGATCACCAAGTAAAGTGATAACACTCATCCGTGTCACACCATCCAGGATGGTTCCGTGTGACAAGTCGGGAGTGATGGCTCTGTCACCAATGATGAAGAATACATTCATGGTACCGCATTCCTGCACATACTTATGCTCAAAGGCATCGGTCCACAGCACCTGGTCGTACCCCTTCTTTTTGGCTTGTGCGGTAGCATACATGGCGGCTGCATAATTACCAGCTGTTTTTGCATAACCCACACCGCCTTCTACAGCCCTTACAAATTTTTCTTCCACATAAATACGCATCGGCGCATTATAGTAAGGCCCGCAGGGGCTGAGAATAATTACAAACTTATAGTTATCCGAAGGCCTGACACCGATTATTTCATCCGAAGAAAACATCAGCGGGCGGATGTAAAGGGAATAGTCTTGTTTTTGAGGAATCCAGTTTTTATCCAGCTCAATCAGCCGGCGCATGCCTTCAATAAAAAGCTCTTCCGGTACAGCAGGCATCTGCATTCTTTCTGCAGAGATATTAAAGCGTTTGAAATTATCGTAGGGCCGGAAAATAAATGCTTCGCCTTTCTGGTTTTTGTAGGCTTTTATTCCTTCAAAAATTGCCTGGCCATAATGCAATGCCGCAACAGACGGGCTCAGCAGCAAAGGCTGGTAAGGTTTAATTTCAGCATTCTTCCACTCGCCGCCTTCAAAATCGGCTTCCAGCATGTGGTCGGTAAAATATTTTCCAAAAGGAAGATCGTTAGGATTCAAATCCTGGAGTTTGCTTCTTTCGGCCCGGGTTACGCTTATGTCCATAGTTGCAATCATAAATGTTTACTTTTGGTGACAAAGAAACAAAAAAAGCTAACACATAATTGTAATATTATTTACACAAAATGAGCCTGAATTCGATACAACTTTCACAAAACGAGCTTGTCCTTCTATATAAAAATTCACTTGTTGATTTGACAAACGGCGACATAGCTATACAGCAATTACCGGCAGACCAGCCGTTTAAATTTCTTGGCGGGAATAAAAAAAATGTGCTGGTGGTAGTGAACTATCCGGATGCAGTTCATTTACCTGACAAGTCCCTGGCTTTTCTTACCCGGCTGCTTGCTGCCTGCCAGCTGAATCTTGGCGATGTGGCCATTCTGAATTTTTTTCATCATAATGAATCTGAATTCAACAGCATTATTTCATTTTTCAAACCGAAAACGGTTTTGCTTTTTGGCACAGAACCCGCCACTTTTGGACCCCCCCTGCTTTTTCCTGCCTTCCAGGTACAGGCATACCGTGAAGCAGTTTATCTTTTTACACCGCCATTGGGCGAACTGGAAAATGACAAGCTGCTGAAAAGTAAGTTATGGGTTTGTCTGAAGAAAATTTTCAACCTATGAAACTGATATTTGCCAGTAATAACAAACACAAGCTGGAAGAGCTGAAAAAATATGCCGGAGATAAATTTGAAATTATTTCACTGAAAGATGCCGGAATTGATATTGACATTCCCGAACCGCATGATAGCCTGGAAGAAAATGCTTCGGAAAAAGCGTGGACCATTTACCGTATGACGGGTATGAACTGCTTTAGTGAAGATACGGGCCTGGAAATTGAAGCCCTGAGTGGTGAACCGGGAGTGAAAAGTGCCCGCTATGCCGGTGAAGAAAAATCGTTTAAAAACAATATTGATAAAGTACTTCGCAAAATAAGAAATGAACCAAACCGCAGAGCCAGGTTCAGGTCAGTCATTTCCCTGGTAATGAATAGCAGCGAACAGCGGTTTGAAGGCCAGTGCCCAGGCCAGATTATTCTTGAACCCCGTGGTAAAGAGGGATTTGGTTACGACCCGATTTTTGTGCCCGAAGGGAGCAGCCGGACCTTTGCTGAAATGAGCCTTGAGGAAAAAAACCTGTATAATCACAGGATAAAAGCCGCCGAAAAGTTGGTAGCATATTTGCAAAATCTGAAACAAACCAGCCGGATTGAAAATTTCAAGCAACCATAATTACGCCGAAAACGACTTAATCCAGGGTTGTATTGAAGGCGACAGGAAAATGCAGGAAGCATTGTATAATAGATTCAGCCCGAAAATGTATGCCGTATGCCTGCGCTATGCCGGCAATGCCGATGATGCCCAGGATATTTTACAGGATGGATTTGTAAAAATTTATAAAAATCTTACCCGGTTCCGGGGTGAGGGCTCTTTCGAAGGCTGGATACGACGCATTTTTGTAAATACGGCTATTGAACACCTGCGGCGAAAAACCTATCTGACAACCATTGCTGAAAAAGAAGAAAACACCCTGCCTTACAAAGAAAAAACAGCATTGGACCGCCTGGGAGAAAAAGACATTCTGAATCTTATCAGCCAGTTGTCGCCGGGATACCGCACCGTTTTTAATCTGTACGTGGTAGAAGGATATACACATAAGGAAATAGGCGATATACTGGGCATAAGCGAAGGCACCAGCAAATCGCAGCTGGCAAGAGCCCGGATGATACTACAGGAAATGGTGATAAAGTTCCTGGATGAAAAAGACCGAAAACAGAAAGTATGAACACAACTTGGAACAAGAGACTGTATGATATGGAAGTGACACCGCCGGCCGTGGTGTGGGAAAAGCTTTCTGCCGGACTTGATGAAATTAATGCTGACATATTTGTTTCCAAAAAAATCCAGGACATCCGGGTAGCACCGCCACAGGATGCCTGGAAAATAATCAGTCAACTTGCCGGCACTGCTGAAAAACCGGTTATTGTAAAAAAATCCTTGTTCACGCTGCGAAGGCTTGCGGCAGCCGCAGTATTCATCGGGATGGTTGTCGCAACATGGGTATTTGTAAAAAATAATACTCAACAGAATACCGGAATGACTAACACAGAATCTGCAACTAAAATATTTGATGAGGCTGAAAGCAAAAAAGGGATTCCAGTTCCTGGTATATCACCTGGGCGGGAAATTCCTGTAACGGTTCTGGTCATTGCTGAAAACAAAAAGCAGCCACTTGCCGGGCCCAAAAGAAATTTTTATGGGAATAAAAAAACTGAAAAGACACTTGCTGAAGCAGTTGCACTTGCTGAAAACATTTCTGCAATGGAAAACATAAAACCAGGTGAAAAAAAATTTACCCTTCCGGTTGAGGATTTCACATTGGCAGGTGATGGCGCACATTATCTTACCATGGTAAATGCCAATGGAAGGCTTGTAAAAATACCGGCCCATTTTGCCCACCTGGTCCCTCACCTGCAGGATAAACCCGTTGAAGAAGATTATTTCGAAATTATGTTTGGCCAGGGCATTTACTGGAAAGAAACGCTGAACGAATGGCGGAAAAAACTTGCTTCCGCACCAGTGTTAGCCGGTGACAATTTTACCAGCTTTGTTGAATTATTAAAAACCGTACAAGGCCGTTAAAAACGCTTGTGTAATTTTATAACAAAATCTACCTGATGGCAAGAATAAAAATCGGGTTGCCTGGAAATTTTTCTTTCACCACAACAATTCCTGTCCGCATTACTGACATCAATTACGGCGGGCATGTGGGCAACGACACGATTCTTTCCATATTGCACGAAGCACGGGCCCGGTTCCTGGTGCATTACGGTTACACGGAGCTGAACCTGGCCGGCGTGGGAATGATTATGAGCGATGTGGGAATAGAATTCAAAAACGAACTTTTTTATGGCGAGGAGATTATTGCCTCAGTAGCTGCTGGTGAATTTTCGAAAGTTTCCTTTGAACTTTTTTATAAGCTGGAAAAAAAAACAGCCGGTGGCAAACTGTTACCAATTGCATTTGCCAAAACAGGAATGGTTTGTTACGATTATCCGAAAAAGAAAATCACCACAATTCCGGAAGAAGTGCTGATCAAACTCACAGGCCAACCGGTTCTTCATCAGTAGTCCATATTTTCCAGTTTTCTTCGGCCTGCAGCACCAGCATATCGTAGCCGTTTTGAATTTGAGCACCGGCGGCTTCGCCCTTTTTCAAAAAAGTGGTTTTTTCGGGATTATAAATCAGGTCAAACAGAAAATGTTCCGGCGTCAGGTATTCATATGGCAAGGGCGGGGCCTCCACAATGTTGGGAAACATGCCCAACGGCGTAGTATTGATGATGAGTTTATGCTTTTGAATGATGTCTTTTGTCAGTTGTTCATACGAGAAACAGCCGGCTGAAGGCTTGCGGGAAACAGATTTGTAGGAAACACCTGATTTTTCCAGTACATATTTCACTGCTTTTTCCGAACCGCCCGTACCCAATATGAGTGCACGGGTGTGAATGAAAGGATTCCATTTTTTACCCAATGATTTTTCAAAGCCTGCAATATCCGTATTATAGCCATATAATTTTCCATTTTTAATTTTAATACAGTTGCAGGCCCTGATTTTTTTTACAATGGCCGACGGGTAATGAAGAAAAGAAATTACCTGTTCTTTATAAGGGATGGTTACATTCAGCCCCATCAATCCCGGGCGGGTCAATATTTTTTTCAGGTTGTCAATGTCAGGGATCGGAAAGTTTTCATAGGTACAATCCTTCAGACCTTCTTTTTCAAATTTTTCAGTAAAATATTTTTTTGAAAAAGAATGTGACAGGGGGTATCCGATCAATCCGTACAAACGCATCAGGCTTCTTCTTTATTAAGAAATAAATGAAACGTGTCGCCACGAAGTCCGATCCGCATGGCTTCGAGCGGCAATACTTCCGTGGGGGCAATATTTCCCAGGTTTACATTGCAGCCGATAAGTTCTATGAAATAGAGCTGTTGTGCTTTCTGCGGTGCTTCCCAAATGATTTTTTCGGCTGGTATCTGGGTCAGGATTTCCTGCACAAGACCTTCCCGTACCTCGCCGGTAGCACGGTAAATACCCACATTGCCCGCTTCTCTTGCTTCAGCAATCACATACGAAGCCCCGGCATTCAGTTCGGCCCGCATCAGCTCTATCCATTTATAGGGCGGAATGATATGAGCGGCATCTTTACTGCCCACTTCACTCAGCACCTTGGCGTGTTGGGTCAATTTTTCAATGTAACCACATTTTTCTGAATGCGGGATGGTGATAGAACCGTCGCTTACTTCCACGTAGCTGATGCCATATTCTTTGCAAACGGCCACAAAATCTTCAAACTGGTTTCGTATAAGAAATGCTTCGAACAACGTGCCCCCGAAATAAACGGGTATGTCGTAGGAACAATAAACTTCTATTTTTTCTTTCAGGTTTGGCGTGACGAAGGATGTGCCAAAGCCCAGCTTTACAATATCAACATGCGGATGCGAAACGCTCAGGAAATTTTTGGTTTCATTAATGCTGAGTCCTTTGTCCATCACCATGGTCAGTCCGAATGAGCGGGGTTTCTGGTTGCGCTCGGGAATATTATTTAGTTTGAAGTTCATAGTAGTTTTTTAAAACCGCCTGCCTTGCAGAAGTTATATCAATTCAGATCTTTTACAGGCGGCCAAAAATAGGAAAGATTAACCAGAGTGACCCTGAACCTGGTCAGGATGAAAGTCAGATTGAACGGTTTCTTTTAAATCGAGCCACCACATCCACTACCTGTTGGTTTTGCAGGATGGAAGGATTAAGCTCTACAAATTTTTTCAGCAGTTTCGGTGCTGTTGTCATCGCCTTTTCCAGTTGCAAAAGCGCCTCTTTTGATTTCCCCAAAGCAAAATTTACAGCGCTCAGGTAATATAAAAACAGGGGTTGTTCGTGTGTATATTCCAGTGCAGCGATTGCCTGGGTTTTGGCTTCCTGGTAAAAAGTTGCCCTGTACAAACATCGTACAAGGGCCTCCCAACCCCGGCGGTTCTTTGGCCTTGAGCTGACTATGGTTGAAAAATAATGAATGGCCTCTTTGAAAAAGCCCTGCTGCATTTTACATTCTCCCATCAGCAGATTATATTCAGGCTGCAATCTGTGAATTTTCAGGGCGGTTTCCAATTGTTTAACGGCAGTTTCCCATTGTCCTTCGTTGTAGTATGTACAGGCAATTTTGTAATAAAACCTGCTGTCGTCCGGCGCTATATGCGATGCTTTGCGATAATAAAACCTCGCCTGGGCAAGATTGTGCTGCCTTTCATAGCAATAGCCGATGGCTTCGAAAATCAGCGGCTCAGGTTTTGAAAGTTCCAGAACTTTTTCCAATACTTCAATGGCTTCCCGGTACTTCCGCAGGCGAATATATGCATCACCCATATTTCGATAGGCATAATCAAACTTTTCATTAATCGCCAGCGCATACTGGTAGGCATCCAGTGCCTTTTCGTAAAGTTTCAGGCCCTGGTAAGCAGCGGCAAGATTGAACCATGCCAGCTCATTGTAAGGATAATTGTCAATGATTTTCTGATGCAGCCGGATGCCTTCTTCGTTTCGGCCCGTAAAATCAGTCCAGAAACAGATTTTATATAAAGCTTCTTCATTATTCGGATCTTCCTCTAGTATCAGTTTCAGGCAATCAAACACTTTCTCAAATTCCTGGTAATCGTCATACACATCGGCCAGTTCAAAGAGCAGCGAATTTTTTTCATCCCCCCCAAAAAGGGATAAAGCCTGCTCAAGGATTTCGGCTGCTTTTTCAGGGTTATCCATGGCCAGCCAGGCATCTGTTTTCAATATATAAATATTGATATCCCCTTTATCGAGCATGGCGGCTTTGTCCAGTACTGTCAGCGCTTCGGGGTACTTGTGGGCAGCAATCATCAGGTCGGCCTTTCGGATGAGAATGACAGATGAAAACGGGTATTGTTCAGTTCCTTTTTCGGCAGCTTCCAGTGCCCGGCCCAGGTCTTCTTTTTCGTCAAAATAATCAATGATTTTTTCAAATGATTCCTCGTCCAGGTATGACTGGCTGCGGCCTTTTTTCAGATTCTCGTATTTCCTCAGGATTTCATTCAGCTCGTGGTTGTTTTCGCGGTGGGGAGATTCTTTCATGAAAGTCAAAGGTTTAGTCAAGTTACCTATTTTTAGATATTCCGGCAAGTTTTAATAACTTTTTTCCGGATTTGGCGTTAAATAAATGTCAAAGATGTGGACAGACGGTTTGTTTTATGAATATTTTTATTTTTAAATTTGTCGGGCGGATGAAAATCAATAAAACAATATTCCGGACGACTGCAATCAGGAAAGTTGCAACACTTACGCTGATAGCGGCTTCAGCAATGACAGCTTTTGCAACCCTTGGAGATGGAAAATCAAAAGGTAAAAAAGCTTCTTTGCTGAATAATAAAACTGTTATCTCCCCAGGAAAATTTACCCTTAAATCGGGTTACCAATATCGCGGCAGCCAAATCATTAACCAGCAAAGGGCCAACAATACTGTAACTCTAAATTCACTTGTTACATACCAAAAAGGTAACATGACCTATATTCTGCCAGTAAAGACTGTGATTCCGCAAAAAGTGAAAGTTTCACTGGGTATTCCCCAACTGAACAAGAAATAATTTTCAGCCTACCTGTTTTTACCTGCTTCTTTACTCTCTTCGTATGTCATTACCCTGTACCCGCTTTTGGGTAATTCAAATTTGGTGGCAGGCACAATATTGAAACTTACTTTTGAAACAGTGTAGGTTACTTTCAGGCTGCCTATGGTAGTTTCGTATTCCATTGCAAGGCCAGGCAGCGTTTTATACGCATATTCAAAATCACGGTTATCAGCCACAAGGTCACGGGTAAAAAATACATAGATGGTGGTGCCGTTTGTCATAGTGCCAACGGCTTTCTGGCATTTATAACCTGCTATCTCTTTGTATTCTTCCACAAAGCTGAATGTTATTCCTTCGTACTTTTTGTTCGCATCCTTCCAGTTTTCAGGTGTCATGGTAATCAGGTACTTCTGTTCACCATATTCTTTCAGCACATTTACTTTCCCGGTTTTACCATCTACTATAGTTGCTTCCACGCCCAGCGAACTTACTCTTTCAAACCGGGTATGGTAGCCTTTCAGGTAAACCACACTCGTGGCTCCGTCAAACATGTCAGCAATAGATGGATTGTTATTGCCGGTAGCTACAACAATATCAAAAGTGATAGTTCCCTCGGTTATCCTTTTTTGTCCCGATACATTAATAACCAAAAGTGCATTAAATAAAACCCAAAAAGCGTATTGAAACTTTTTCATATTTATTTACCGCTAAAAAGACGTGCCAATTTAACCAAATAGTTGTACAGGCAGATTAAGGTTTGCCAATCTCCGGCTGATTTAACAAAAATCAGCGTTTGCTTTTGGCCTGCATTTCTTTCATTTTCTTTTGTTGATCCTGCATTTGTTCAAACCGCTCCTGCCATTTCGATTTGGCCTTGGGTTTTTTGCGATTCTCTTCCATTCTTGCAAGAATCTTATCGTGGTCAATGATGTAATTCAGAATTACAAACTGCAATCCAAGGGTTATCAGGTTTGAGACAGTATAATACCATGTAAGCGCTGCCGGCAACCGGTTGAAAATAAACAACAGGAATACCGGGAAAATATAAGGCATGTACTTCAGTACGGGGTTGCTCTGGTCAGGTGACAAACTCATGCTGTAAAGTGAAATCAGAAAACTGGTAAGGCAGGCCGTGATGGTAAAAAGGCTTACATGCGTGCCGTAAATAGAACTGATGACAGGAATATGCCCGAAATCGAGTATGGAATCGTAAGCTGAAAGATCTTTTGCCCAAAGAAAACTTTCTCCCCGCAGGTCAACATACGAATTAAAAAAGCTGTACAAGGCAAAAAAGATGGGTATCTGCAACAAAGCTGGAATACAACCGCCCAATGGGTTTACTCCCGCTTCACGAAACAGCTTCATCTGCTCCATGCTCATCTGCTGCTGGTCTTTGCCAAACTTTTCACGCAGCTTTTCAATTTCCGGCCGCAGCACTTTCATTTTAGCGCCGCTCAGGTAGCTGGAATAAGTAAGCGGCGAAATAAGAATACGGATGACAAAAGTGAGCAGCAAAATTGCTATACCATAGCTGCCTCCCACCAGGTTTCTTAAAAAATCAAAAACGGGCAGCACAATGTACTTATTAATGGGCCGCACAAAGGCATAAATGCTTTGCCCCAGGTTCACCAGCTTGCCCATCTCCATGTTGTACTTTTTCAAAATACGGTAATCGCATGGGCCGTAAAATACGGACAAGGGTATGCTGACCGAATTTCCTTTTGCATCCAGCCGCATCGTGGCAGTTGACTGCACTACGGTACTAGAATCATTCGGAATAATCCACTCCAGCTTACCACCGGTAAATTTATTCTTTGCTACCAGTATGCCGTTGAAAAAGCGCTGCCGCATGGCCACCCATTGCACCGGTTTGTCAAACTCCACATCGCTGCGGCGGCCGATAGTGTGGTAATCAAATTCGCCATCTTCCACATATCCTGCCTGCGTATTGGTTCTTTCGTACATCAGGTCAGGTTCCTGCGTCACCGATTTGTATTGCCATTGCAGGTTCAGCACTTCGTTACTCAGCAATTGCCTGGCTCCGTCCATGTTTACGGTGAAGTCAATCATATATTCATCTTTGCGAAGCACAAACTCATGGGTGATGGAAGGACCGGCGCTATCAGCTGCCAGTGTAAAATTTATTACCTGCGAACCGTCCTCTGTTTTTAGCACGCTACCGGGTGTAAAATTTAAATCGCTGATTCTTGCACTCTGGTTCGAAGCGGTATTTATAGAATAATCTATTTTGTCAAAATCAGTAGAAGCAAGCAGCACCGGTTTGTCCTGCTGGCTTTTGAATTTTTTCAGCTCAATGCTTTTGGGCTGACCTCCTTTGCTTGTGAAAGTGACTTTAAAAACTTCATTCTCCAATGTTACTAAATACTCTGTACCTGCAGCGGCCTTCTGGTATTGTCCGGCCGTATTATTTTTATGTTGTACTTGTATCTGTGCCGGTTCTTTTTTTTCAGCCAATGTATCTGTCTCAGGTTTTGGCTGCGAGGCTTTGGCTATCGAGTCAGCAATTGCCTTCTTTTGCCGCATTGCTGACTGTTCTTTATTTATATAAAAAAAGTACGCAAAGAAAAGCAGCGCCAGCACCACAAAACCAATGATTGTATTACGGTCAAAATTCATGTATCTGAAAAATTTTTGGAGGGGGCAAAGATAGGGTAAAGTCACAAGAGGGAGGGATTCTGGTTGCTATGGAAATTCAATCAATTATCGTGTGCCTGAAATTTATTCTTACTTCAATGCCTTTATCTTATTTTGACTTCTGACTTCTGACATCAGACCTCCGACTTCAAACTTCCCATCATCTCCTTTTGAAATACAGGATTTTTGAAAACGATTTTCCCTTCGGCATATTTTTTAGCTGCAGCTACAAAATGAACAAAAATCGGCTGGGGATTTTCTACCGTGCTTTTTAGCTCGGGATGATATTGAACGCCTATAAAGAACGGGTGCGAAGGAATTTCCATAATTTCTATCAACCCTGTTTGCGGATTGCGGCCGCTGGCAATCATGCCGTTTTTTTCAAACTGCTCAAGGTATTTATTGTTGAATTCATACCGGTGCCTGTGTCTTTCATTTACCTGCAGCCGCCCATAAATTTTATGTGCCAGCGAATCTTCAAGTATATCGCATGTATAAGAGCCCAGCCGCATGGTACCACCCTTCATGGTAATTTTTTTCTGCTCTTCCATCATATCAATCACCGGCTCGCTGCAGTTGGGGTCCATTTCGGTGGAATGGGCACCTTTTATTCCCAGCACATTTCTTGCAAATTCAATCACCGACATCTGCATGCCAAGGCAAATGCCAAAGAACGGCAACCCGTTTTCACGGGCATATTTTACCGCCGTAATTTTTCCTTCAATACCGCGGTGACCAAAACCCGGCGCCACCAGCAATCCTTCAAGCCCGGCCAGTTTTTCACTCACATTATCTGCCGTGATGAATTCTGAATGAATATACTGCACTTGCACCCTGCAGTCGTTCACGGCTCCGGCATGCACAAAAGATTCAAGAATGGATTTATATGCATCCTGCAGCTCCACGTATTTCCCTATTAACCCGATGGTAACTTTTGATTTCGGATTTTTCAGCTTGCTGATAAATTCTTTCCATTTCGTAAGTTCAGGTTCACTGCAACCGGCGATATTCAGTTTCTTCAGTACTATTTCATCCAGTTTTTCTTCCATCATTATCAGCGGCACTTCGTAAATGGTACTGGCATCCCTTGCCTCAATCACCGCTTCCGGCTTTACATTGCAAAAAAGTGCAATCTTCCGCTTGATGTCGTTGGTCAGCGCTTCCTCGGTGCGGCACACAATCACATCCGGAAACACACCTTCCTGGCTCAATAGTTTGACCGAATGTTGTGTAGGTTTGGTTTTTAATTCTTTTGCCGCTTTCAGGTATGGAATCAATGTTAGATGCACTACCAGCAGATCTTCATCCGGCAGTTCCCACTGCAACTGGCGTACTGCTTCAATGTAGGGCAGCGATTCAATATCACCCACTGTGCCGCCGATTTCCGTAATCACAATATCATAATCGCCGCTTTCTCCCAGCAGTTTCATCCGCCGCTTTATTTCATCGGTGATGTGAGGAATTACCTGCACGGTTTTTCCCAAATAAGCCCCTTCCCTTTCTTTGTTGATTACCGTCTGGTAAATGCGACCCGTCGTCACATTATTGGCCTGCGAAGTATAAATGTTAAGGAACCTTTCATAGTGGCCAAGATCCAGGTCGGTTTCGGCACCATCTTCCGTCACATAACACTCGCCATGCTCATACGGATTCAGTGTGCCGGGATCCACGTTGATGTAAGGATCAAATTTCTGAATGGTGACACGCAGCCCCCTTGCCTGCAGCAGTTTGGCAAGTGATGCTGAGATGATTCCCTTACCCAGCGATGAAGTAACTCCCCCCGTAACAAATACATACTTGGCCATATCCTTAAATCGTGTTTTATAAAAAAAATTATGGGCCCGGCAACACGTCTTTTCTCAACACCTGTTGCGTCGCTCTCTTGTACATCCAGTAATTCTATTCAGCTATTTTAATGTAAGAACACTCAGCCCTGGTTTGACCTGCGGATGATACTTCGAAAGGCTCAGTATTAGTTCCGGGAGGTCAGGCAAAACTAATAGAAATTTTCTGGCCGTAAAAAAAGCTTTCCACGTTTTGTGGAAAAAAGAAAGAGAAAAAACTTTTCCCTGATAATTCTTTTATTTTCCGGACTTAACCAGCTTGATTCCGGCCGAAATCTGAAACACCTGGTTCTTAATGGTGCTGCTGCTGTAGCTTTCGTTATTGTCCGTCAGCCCGATATTATACCGGGCATCGAAGGTGATGCGGAAGGGAGCATCCCAGCCGGCACCGATAGCAAAACTGATGTCGGCAGTTTTCAGCAAATTTTTAATATCCTGACCGTCAAGCTCAGCCGTACTTAAAAAGCCAAACTGGGGACCAAGCTGCAGGTTTACACCGGCCAGAATAAAATATTTCAGGATGAGGGGAATATTCAGGTATTTGGAATCCCAGTCGCCAGGGTTAACAACGGAGCCTTGCTGCGAAAAAATAATTTCCGGTTGAAACGCTGTTTTTTTAAACCGGAACTGTGCAAAAACACCCGCATGATATCCGGTTTTACCGGAAGTGCTCATGTTTGAAATATCCAGGTCAGAAAAGTTCAGGCCTCCTTTTATTCCAATGGCAATTTTTGCCTGGCCGGAGGAGTACAATCCTGAAATAAAGATGGCGGCGAAAAGGAAAAGCTTTTTCATGGAGAATGTTAGTTTTGGCTGCGATTGATTAAAGTACTCTCTAAATTTAAACCATAAAATTTTCTCCACGTTATTATTTTTCTTTTTATCAGCTAAACCGCCAGGTATAAAATTCATTCATCACACATCCTCCTGCGCCCCGAAGGTTTGGGGTTTCGGAGGGCAATCCACTCATTACTTAATCCTTCGCTATCTTATTATAACTCGCCACCACACCCCGGATGAGGGATGAGCTGAACCCCTGGTGTTCCATTTCATTCAGCCCGGCAATAGTGCAGCCCTTTGGTGTGGTTACTTTATCAATCTCATGTTCGGGATGTGTGCCTTTTTCCAGCAGCAGCTGCGCAGCGCCTTTCACTGTTTGCGCTGCTATGAGTGTGGCAGTGGCTGCATCAAACCCTATTTCAATGCCGCCCTGTATGTTGGCCCGGATGTAGCGCATGGCATACGCAGTGCCGCAGGCACCAAGAACCGTGGCCGCATCCATCAGCTTTTCATCAATGAGAACTGTTTTTCCGAGCTGGTCGAACAACTGCCTGATATAATTCATTTGCGCCGGCGATGCGCCTGCATGCGCCAGGCATGTCATGCTTTGCTGAATGGCAATGGCAGTATTGGGCATGGCACGAATCACTGGTACCGGCTTGCCGATTGCCTTCTGCAACTGCTCAATCCACACACCGGTGATGACAGACACCAGCACATGCTTTTTAGCATCCAGCGCCGGTTTTATTTCGCTGATGATATCTGAAAAATTATAAGGCTTCACGGCAAGGATGATTATCTCGGCCGTCTTCACCGCCTTTTTATTATCGCTGTGCACCAGGCATCCCTGTTCGGCAAAATGACTTAAAGCTGCCGGGTTCCTCCGGGTGATGGAAATTTCCACCGGTCTGCTGAATTCACTTTGAATCAAACCTTCGGCAATGGATGCACCCAGATTGCCGCCGCCGATGATGGCTATTTTCTTTGACATAAACTTTTGGTTTAATAAAAATGCCACCAGGAGATTTCTCTCTTAGCGGCAAACAACTACCGGCAAATATCAGTAATATTTCCCGTTGATAAGAAAATTCTTCACATACGTAGCCACCCCTTCTTCAAGCGAATAAAACTCTTTTTTGTAACCCGCCTTGCGGAGTTTGGTTAAATCAGCCTCAGTGAAGTATTGATATTTATCGCGGATGTCGGTGGGTGTATCAATGTATTCAATCACCGGTTTTTTGCCAAGGCTGTTGAAAATGGCAGTTGCCAGGTCTTTGAATGTCCTGGCTTTACCGGTACCGGCATTATACAAGCCCGAAGCCGGTTTTTCTTCCATCAGCCAACTGCAGATGTCCACTACGTCTTTTACATACACAAAATCGCGGAGCTGTCCGCCGTCTTTATATTCCGGCCGGTGCGATTTAAACAGTTTTACTTTACCGGTTGCTTTAATTTGATTGAACGAATGAAAAATCACACTGGCCATCCTGCCTTTGTGATATTCATTAGGACCGTAAACATTAAAAAATTTTAAGCCATACCAAAATGGGGGTGCATACTTCTGACTCCCGATGCCTTCGCTTTCGGTCGGCACTACTGACTCCTGACTTCTTTTTATCGCCCATTTATCAAACTCATTCTTCGACCGGCCATAAGGATTCAGCGGATTCAGTTTGAAAGGAAGATCATGGTTGTCCACATAACCCAGATCACCGCCGCCATAAGTGGCTGCCGATGATGCATACACCAGCGGGATATTTTTTTCAGTGCAGTAGTCCCAGATTTTTTTTGAATAATCTACATTCAGCTTTTCGAGTACGGAATAATCAAACTCTGCCGTGTCGGTTCTTGCTCCGAGGTGAAAAACAAAATCAAACCGCACCTGGAAATGGCTGAGCCAGTCGAAAAGTTCGCTGCGCTCTACACGGGCACAGATTTTTTTATCCGTGTAATTATGCTTTTTATTTTCCTTCTCGAACTCATCCACGATGATAATATTCTGAAAGCCTTTCCGGTTCAGATAACCCACCAGGCAACTGCCGATAAAGCCTGCCGCACCGGTAACCATTATGACTGAGTTTCTGTCCATGTGTAATTAAGTAAAGGCTGGGACCAAGGTTAAGGTTAAAGCTAATGTTTAGAATAATAAAAAGATTGAGTAAAAGCTTCCCATCTTAACCTTACCTCAACCTCATTAAATTGAACTCAACGCCGAACCGGCTTCCTCCTGTGACAAATAATTTTCAATGGCCGTATCGTATTCGTCTTTCCACCAGTCAATAGTTCCCCAGAAATCACCATCCACCATAATTTCACCGCTTGTGACAAGGCCGATTCTTTCATAAGGAAAATCGCCGAGTGTATTTTCAAAATTTGCAACCAGCTCAGGCTTTACACTCACCACCACCCTGCTTTGTCCTTCTCCAAAGAGGCAGGCATCGCTCCTGGTTCCCTCATTTGTTTCCACCGTAAAGCCAAGTTCACGGTTAAAGCCGCTTTCGCAAAGCGTGACATACAAACCGCCTTCGCTTATGTCGTGCGCCGATTGAATAAGTTTTTTTCTGATAAGCTCTGCCACTTTTTTCTGCAGGTGAAATTCCTCTTCCAGCTCAAAATAAGGAGCGGGGGAAAACTCCACACCAAGAATTTTGCTGAGATATTGTGAAGAATTGATATCATTGGTAGCTTTTCCAAGCAGGTAAATCACATCGCCTTCATCTTTAAAATCAAGTGTCATTTTTTCGTTGATGTTTTCCAGCAAGCCTACCATCCCAATCGTTGGTGTGGGATACACGGGTCCATCGGGACTCTGATTATAAAAACTCACATTGCCACCGGTAACCGGTGTATCAAATCTGCGGCAAGCCTCACCCATGCCCCTGATGACTTGTACAAACTGGAAATAAACTTCCGGGTCGTAAGGGTTGCCAAAATTGAGACAGTTGGTTACTCCCAAAGGCTGTCCTCCGCTGCACACAATATTTCTTGCGGCTTCACTCACCGCTATCATGGCGCCTTTGTACGGATCGGCAAACACATAACGGCTGTTGCAGTCAGTGGTGATTGCCAAACCTTTTTTGGTTCCTTTTACCAATACAACCGCTGCATCAGTCGGCGCATTGGTAGATGCATTGTTGGTACACACCATACTGTCATACTGATGATAAACCCATCGCTTGGATGCAATGCTGGGCAACTGAATCAGTTTTTCAGCCGCTGCTTTCAGATCATCCGGTACCGGGATGATGTCAGGACTAAAATTTTTAATTTTTTCAAAATAGGCAGGTTCACAATACTCACGGTCGTATTGCGGAGCGCCACCGCCCAGCACCAGCTCATGCGCCGGAATGGATGCTTCCAACTGACCATGCATATAAAAATTCAGAATACCATCGTCAGTCACTTCACCTATCACTGAGCAGGGTAAATCCCATTTTTCAAAAATTTTTATCACTTCCTGTTCCCTTCCTTTTTGCGCCACCAGCAGCATACGCTCCTGGCTTTCGCTCAGCAGCAGCTCCCATGCTTTCATATTTTTTTGTCGCGTGGGCACTTTGTCCAGGTCTATTCGCATACCTGCTTCTCCTTTTGCGCTCATTTCTGAAGTGGAACAGATAATACCTGCAGCGCCCATATCCTGCATGCCTGCAACAGCGCCGGTTTGAATAACTTCAAGACAGGCTTCCAGTAATTTTTTTTCCTGGAAAGGATCACCTACCTGCACGGCCGGCAGGTCCTGTGCACTTTCTTCGGTAATATCAGCCGATGCAAAAGAAGCACCGCCGATGCCATCTTTTCCCGTAGCGCTGCCTACAAACATTACAGGATTGCCGGTTCCTTTTGCAGTGGCAGAAATGGTTTCACCTGTTTTTACAATCCCCACGCTCATGGCATTCACCAACGGGTTGGTATGATAACATTCATCAAAATAAATTTCGCCGCCCACAGTGGGTACGCCAAAGCAATTGCCGTAATGCCCGATGCCATGTACCACACCTGAAAGCAGGTGTTGCGTTTTATCTTCTTCAAGATTTCCGAAACGAAGTGAATTGAGTGCTGCAATGGGCCGTGCACCCATGGTGAAAATATCACGGTGTATGCCGCCCACGCCTGTGGCTGCACCCTGGAAAGGCTCAATAGCCGAAGGATGATTGTGTGATTCAATTTTGAAAACCACAGCCAATCCGTCGCCGATATCCATCAGGCCTGCATTTTCTTCACCGGCTTTCACCAGCATTCGTCCGCCTTCCCGCGGCAGGGTTTTCAGCCATTTGATGGAATTTTTATAGCTGCAGTGTTCGCTCCACATGCCGCTGAAGGCACAGAGTTCATTGAAGTTGGGAGTTCGTCCGAGTTTTTGTCTGATGAGTTCAAATTCTTCTGCAGTCAGGCGAAGTTGTTCGGCTGTCTTAACGGTTACTTCCATTTCAAATTATTTTCAGGTGTTTATTCACAAATCATGGAGGCGCAAAACTAACAAAAATGTACGATGACGGCCGGAAGATGTACGCCTGTTGATAATTAACGAATGAAGCAGATAGCCCGGGTATTCAATAATTAATTTTAACCATTGAATTTATTTGAATAAAATGTAAGTTACACTCCTGCCGGCTTCCAGATTATTCCCGACTACTGACTTCCGACTTCTGACTTCCGACTTCCGACATCAGATTTTTCCTCTATTTTGCACGCCAAACAAACTATTGCTTGGAATATTTTCTGTTTGCCGGTTACCTTTTTCTTTTTGCCTGGCTGGTTACCCGCCTGGGTTTTTTCAAAAAATCGGGACTCAGCAATGCGCAGCTGGTTATTTTATTCCTGCTGAAAATCATGGCAGGCATTTTCTACGGCTGGATCGGGATTTACTACGGACAGTTTGCCTACATGTACGACACATGGGGGTATCATTATTCCAGTGTAGCGGAGTATAAAATGCTTTTTAATGATCCATATAATTATTTCACCAGCCTGTTCCAGAGTGGATATGAAAACAAATACGGTGGCTTTTTCGATTCTTCCAATTCGTGGTGGAATGATTTGAAGAGCAACATGTTTGTCAAAATACTTTCCGTCCTTAATGTCTTCAGCTTTGGCAATTATTACATCAATGTGATTTTTTATTCCTTTATTACTTTCCTGGGGCCTGTTGCCATATACCGTGTGTTCAACGATGTATTCCCCGGAAAAATAATCCAGGTGCTGCTGGCCACATTCCTTATTCCTTCGTTTGCCTACTGGACCAGCGGCATACATAAAGACGGCCTGGTATTTATGGCCATCGCCATTATTGTTTATCATTTTTATTTTTCAATTAAGGAAAGCCGTTTTGCACCAAAAAGGATTTTCCCGGTTCTGCTTTCACTGCTTATCATTATTTCTTTCCGGAATTTTTTACTGGTATTGCTGATTCCTGCATTAGCAGCCTGGTACCTCGCTTGCCATAAGCCAGCAAGAACTGCTGTAATTTTTTTGTCTGTCTATTTAGCCTGCTCCGTATTATTTTTTACAGTAAAATACATTGTCCCCGTTCTTGATTTTCCAAAAGCTGTGGTAGAAAAGCAGGAAGCTTTCAGAAAACTGCAGGGAAATTCCGGTATTGAAATGTGGGAATTAAAACCGACCGTAACAAGTTTCCTGGTCAATAGCCCGCAGGCAATCAGCTCTACTATGTTGCGGCCACATCCCGGTGATGTAAAGCATATTCTTTCTTTTGCTGCTGCAATGGAAACCGCACTTCTGCTTTTATTGTTCCTGGTATTTCTCTTCTGGCGAAAAAACGGTATCCGATCGAAACCCTTTGTTTGGTTTTGTATTTTCTTTTCTGTTTCCTTGCTTATGACAATTGGTTATACTGTCAGTTTTCTGGGCGCCATTGTGCGATACCGAAGCATTGTCCTCCCCTTTCTTATTGTTCCCATAGTTACATTAACCGATTGGAACAGGGTATTCAAATTACTGTTCAGCAACATTAGAAATAATAATAATGTTTAGTTTTTTTGTGATAGCCAATCCTATTTTCAACTTAATTCCCGCCTTTTCTTAAAAATTTTCCACATATTCTTCAAAATTCTTGACAAATCCAGAAAAAAAATTGGCTCTAAGCTCAAGATTGGCTTTTTTTGCAAAAGCTAATAACTTTTAAAATCTAAATGTAACGACTATGGCCGCCTCAAAACTTGAGTATATCTGGCTGGATGGCTATAAGCCCATTCAAAGCCTGAGAAGCAAAACCAAAATTGAAAAAGACTTTAGTGGCAAACTGGAAGATTGCCCCCTGTGGGCTTTCGATGGTTCTTCTACCGAGCAAGCCCCGGGTGGATCTTCAGACTGCCTGCTGAAACCGGTATTCATGGTGAAAGACCCCCAGCGTAAAAACGGATACCTGGTGATGTGTGAAGTGCTGAACCCCGATGGCACGCCTCATGAATCAAACGGAAGAGCAACAATAGAGGACGATGATAATGATTTCTGGTTCGGGTTCGAGCAGGAATACTTCCTGTGGGATCCGGCAAATAATAAACCACTTGGCTTTCCTGAAGGGGGGTTCCCGGCACCTCAAGGACCTTATTATTGTTCAGTGGGGGCTAAAAATGCTTTTGGCCGCCAGATGGTGGAAGAGCATCTGGACGCCTGTCTTGATGCCGGATTGAATGTTGAAGGCATCAATGCTGAAGTGGCTACCGGCCAGTGGGAGTTCCAGATTTTTGCCAAAGGCGCAAAAGCTGCCGGCGACCAGGTGTGGGTAGCCCGTTACCTGCTTGAAAGAATCGGTGAAAAATATGGTATTTCAATCAACTGGCATTGCAAACCGCTGGGCAATCTTGACTGGAACGGCAGTGGCATGCACGCCAATTTCTCCAACTCACTGTTGAGGACCTGCGGCAGCCGCGAAATTTACGAACAGGTTTGCGAAGCATTCAGACCCGTAATAGCAGAACACATTGAAGTGTATGGCCCGGATAATCATCTTCGCCTGACGGGCAAGCATGAAACGGCAGCTATTGATGAATTCAAATACGGTATTTCTGACCGTGGCGCTTCCATTCGCATCCCCATCGGCACAGTGGAAAGAGGCTGGAAAGGCTGGCTTGAAGATCGCAGACCAAACAGCGCTGCCGACCCTTACAAAGTGGCAGCACGAATTATCAAGACGGTGAAATCAGCCGAAGTGAATTTTGCAGCGCAAAAGAAAGTTGCATAAACCGCTTTACAGCTTTTGCTGTTTTACGGCCGGGTAAATTTTATTCACTTATTTTTAAGGGTAAGCTTTTCAACCGGCTTACCTTTTATATTTGGAGCAATTATTTACCATAAACAAAAAATCAAATGTCACTACGATTCAATGCCATTCATAACATGGCTACTTCGCCGGAAGTAACCATAGAAAATTCCAGCAGGATTACGGCCATATTTGGTGATAATGTTTTTACCCCAAAAACAGCCCGTGAGTTTTTAAGCGACGAAGCCTATAAAAGCCTGATGTCTTCCGTGAGAACCGGCCAGAAAATTGACCGCAGCATGGCCAACCAGATTGCCAGCGGCATTCGTGCCTGGGCCGAGGCAAAAGGCGTAACGCATTTCACACACTGGTTTCAGCCGCTTACAGGCGCCACGGCAGAAAAACATGATTCGTTTTTTACCATCAAAGGCGATGGCACACCCATCGAACAGTTTGAAGGCGATGCGCTGATTCAGCAGGAACCTGATGCCTCATCATTTCCCAGCGGCGGGCTGCGTGCCACTTTTGAAGCAAGAGGCTATACCGCATGGGATCCTTCGTCACCGGCCTTTGTTATGGAAATAGGCCAGGGCAAAACACTTTGCATTCCTACCATCTTTGTTTCATACACCGGCGAATCGCTCGACTACAAGGCGCCGCTGTTAAAAGCGCTGGAAGCACTGAATAAAGCAGCCGTGGATGTGTGCAATTATTTTGATAAAAACATAACCCGTGTTACAGCCACACTAGGCTGGGAGCAGGAATATTTTGTAATTGACGAAGGTCTGTTTAATGCACGACCCGACCTGGTGATGTGCGGCCGCACTGTGTATGGTCATAGCCCGGCCAAAGGCCAGCAGCTTGAAGACCACTATTTCGGTTCCATACCCGAAAGAATTTATGCTTTTATGCGTGACTTTGAAAACGAAGCCTACAAGCTGGGCATCCCGCTGCGCACAAGACACAATGAAGTGGCACCTGCCCAGTTTGAATGTGCCCCGATTTTTGAAGAAGTAAGTGTGGGTGTGGATCACAACCTGCTGCTGATGGACATTATGGACCGGGTGGCCCGCCGCCATAAGCTAAGGGTACTGCTACACGAAAAACCTTTTGCCGGTATCAATGGCAGCGGCAAGCACAATAACTGGAGCATGGCCACAGATACCGGTGTCAATCTTTTAGCCCCGGGCAAAACACCCAAGACCAACCTGATGTTTCTCACGTTTTTTGTAAACACCATCAAAGCGGTGTATGATTATGCTGATGTGCTCCGGGCCTCCATTGCTTCGGCCCCCAACGATCACCGGCTTGGCGCCAATGAAGCTCCGCCGGCAATCATTTCCGTATTCATCGGCGAATACCTGACCAATGTGCTGCGTGAAATAAAAGAACGGGTGACGGAAAAAATGGATGAAACCGATGAAAGCATGCTGAAGATTGACATCCACAAAAGTATTCCCGAGCTGCTGCTGGATAATACCGACCGCAACCGCACTTCACCTTTCGCATTTACGGGAAACAAATTTGAATTCCGGGCCGTAGGTTCATCGGCCAACTGCGCCAATGCCATGACGGCGCTGAATGTGATACTGGCGCAAACGCTGAAAGATTTTAAAAAAGATGTGGATGCCCATATAGAGAAAGGTGAGAAAAAAGAAATCGCCATCATGCATGTGATAAGAGAGTATTCGGTGGCCAGTGAAAAAATTTTATTTGAAGGGAATAACTACAGTCCCGAGTGGGAGAAAGAAGCCGAGCGCCGCGGACTGCCCAATGTAAAAACCTCGCCGCTGGCGCTGGATGCCATGGTGACTGAAAAAGCCAAGCACCTTTTTGAAAACAACCATGTATATACCCACGCTGAACTGGAAGCCCGGCATGAAATAGAGCTGGAAAAATACATCAAGAAAGTACAGATTGAAAGCCGCATAATGGGTGAGCTGGCTACAAGTCATATTCTGCCTGCAGCCATCCGCTATCAGAATCTTCTTACCAACAACATCAGGGGACTGAAAGAAGCAGGGCTGGATGAATCGGCTTTTGCCAACCAGAAACAAATACTGGAAAAAATTTCGGAACACATCAACAAGCTGAGCGACCTGGTGGAAAAAATGATTGAGGCCCGCAAAGTGTGCAACAATATTGAGAACACAAGAACAAGGGCCATTGCTTACCAAAGCAAGGTGAAGGATTCTTTCTTTGATGACATCCGCTATCATGCCGATAAGCTGGAGCTGCTGGTTGACGACCGGGAGTGGTACCTGCCGAAGTACAGGGAAATTCTGTTTCTGAGATAAGCTGGCGAATTCAAAAGGAAAAAGTCAAAATCCAGAAGTCCTCCGGTTGAGCCGGGGGATTTTTTATTGAAAAGTTGCAGGGGATTGACTCTCCAGGTGCGGATATTAATTCCTTGAACTGTTATCCAAAAATTTATCGAAGCATAAAATTTTCCAAAAAATTTGTATTAAAATCGCCGCTGCGGAAACGTTCATCTTGCATCAGTTGCAGGTGGAAAGGTATGGTCGTCTTCACCCCTTCAATTATGTATTCACTCAGGGCACGGTACATGGTGTCAATGGCTTCGTTGCGGGTGCGGGCCACGGTAATGAGTTTGCCGATCATGGAATCGTAATAGGGAGGAATGACGTAGCCGGCATACACGTGGCTGTCAACCCGTACTCCATGCCCGCCGGGCTGGTGCAATACACTGATTTTTCCCGGCGATGGACGGAAATCATTGTAAGGATCTTCCGCGTTGATGCGGCATTCGATGGCATGCATCTGTGGAAAGTAATCACGCCCCGTAATTTTTTCACCCATGGCTATTTTCAACTGTTCCTTGATAAGATCGAAGTTGATGACCTCCTCCGTCACGCAATGCTCCACCTGTATGCGGGTGTTCATTTCCATGAAATAAAAATTGCGGTGCTTGTCCACCAAAAACTCCACCGTGCCTACGCTTTCATAATTGATGGCAGCGGCGGCTTTCTTGGCAGCTTCTCCCATTTGATAACGCAGTTCGTCAGTCATAAACGGCGAAGGTGATTCTTCCACCAGCTTCTGGTGCCGGCGCTGGATGGAGCAGTCCCTTTCGCTCAGGTGGCACACATTGCCGTACTGGTCGCCGGCCACCTGTATTTCGATATGTCGGGGCTCTTCCACAAATTTTTCCATGTAGATGCCGTCGTTTTTGAAGGCGGCTCCGGCTTCAGCTTTAGCGGTGTTGTACGATCTTTCCATTTCTGCTTCTGCCCACACAATACGCATTCCTTTTCCGCCGCCGCCGGCTGTTGCTTTCAAAATAACCGGGTAGCCCATTTCTTTTGCCAGCCCGATAGCTTCATCAAGATTTTGCAGCAATCCTTCGCCGCCGGGCACAACAGGCACACCTGCTTTTATCATGGTTTCCTTGGCAGTAATCTTATCGCCCATCGCATTAATCATCTCCGGCGTGGGGCCTATAAATTTTATCTGGTGCTCGGCGCATATCTGGGCAAATCTTGCATTCTCCGCCAAAAAACCATAGCCGGGGTGTATGGCATCGGCATTGGTGATTTCTGCAGCCGCCATCAGGTGCGGAATATTGAGATAAGAGTCGGCGCTTTGTGGCTTACCGATGCACACGGCTTCGTCGGCAAATTTTACATGAATACTGTCGCGGTCGGCGGTTGAATAAACGGCCACGGTTTTTATTCCCATTTCGCGGCAGGTGCGGATGACACGTAGAGCTATTTCGCCACGGTTTGCTATCAGTACTTTGTTAAACACGAGAGATAATTAAAAATTAAAAAGAAAAAAGTCAAAATGAGGTCCGGGTTTTTTGAAATTTTAATTCTGACTTTTGATTTATGAAGGTTCCACCAGGAAAAGCGGTTGATCATACTCCACCGGCGATGCATCATCCACCAATATTTTCACCACTTTCCCTTTCACTTCGCTTTCAATTTCATTGAAAAGTTTCATCGCCTCGATAACACAAACCACTTTGCCGGGATTAATTTCATCCCCCACTTCTACAAAATTGGGTTTGTCGGGCCCCGGTCGGCGATAAAAGGTTCCAATCATCGGGCTTTTTATTGTAAGCAGGTTGGCGGCAGCAGGTGTTTCTTTTTCGATGGCTTCGGCGGCGGCAGCAGCAGCCGGCTGCGGTACAGCAGTCACTGATGTATGTGCCGGTATATGCTGAATATGGGGAACTACCGGCGCTGCCTGCACCGGCGCACTTATTACCTGCTGTACTTTATCTTCTTTTTGCTTTATGGTAATCCGGAAATCCTTTAGCTCAACAGTCAATTCACCAATATTTGATTTGTTGACCAGCTTGATCAACTCCTGAATCTGTTTGAAATCCATGTTTTTCAAATTTATTAGTTGGTTTTATCCGAACCCGAGATTTCCTTCATGGAAATAACTTCTTCGGCGGTGAAAAAGAAAATAAGTGAAGCTAAGATAGGGAAATCAGTTCCGCAAAATTCAAGATTCCATCAAGTTTTTGAGCAAATCCGGAACAAAATCAAATAAAAAAACCAAAAACTTTGATGATTTTGGTTCAAATCAGTTTGTGAGGGAATTATTCTTTCACCCTTTCAACATACTCCCCGGTTTTTGTATTCACACGAATGAGCTCACCTTCGTTTACAAACAAAGGAACACCTACCGTGGCGCCGGTTTCCAGGGTGGCAGGCTTCAATGTGCGGGTTGCGGTATCACCCCTCAGGCCGGGTTCGCAATAAGTAATTTTCAGGGCGATTTTATCAGGAAGCTCGGCGCCTATTACCTGTTCGTTTTCTGTATTGATCAGCACACCTACTTCCTGTCCCTCTTTCAGGTATTGGGGAGCATCAATGGCCTCTTCGGATAATGCAATCTGCTCGAAAGTTTGCGTATCCATGAAGTTGAAGCCCGTATCGTCTTTATATAAAAACTGGTAGATGCGTTTTTCCACCCGCACCGGGAAAATGGTATCGCCGCTGTTCCAGACCTTTTCAATACTGCGGTGATTGTCCACACCCTTCAGCTTGGCCCACACTTTGGCAGCTGCACGGGCAGTTTTGTTTTCGCCAAATTCTACCACACTGTAAAGACTGCCTTCGAGGTTCAGTATCATACCGCGGCTGATGTCTGCTGTATTTGCCATAAAAAATGAAAATTAAAAAGTCAAAAGTCAAAATTTTACCGGGCGGCAAAGATAAGGTTGAACCTGTTAATGACAAAGGATAAAGTAGTGTTTGATTACAGGCAGGTAAGAAAAATTTCCGCTTTATTTGTAATATGAAAACCGGGTTGATGACCTTGCTTTTGCAGTTTGTTTGCACAGCTGTTTTTTCGCAGATCGAAACAGAGGCCCCTTATAAACGATTTCCCACCCTGCCCCCGTTGAAACTGCTGCTTACTGACAGCAGCACGCAGTTGACCGAGAAAGACCTCAGGAAAAACGTACCGGTGTTTATCATTCTTTTCAGCCCCGATTGCGAGCATTGCCAGAAAGAAACCGAGGAGCTGATTGACAACATAGAAAAATTCAGCGGCATTCAGATAGTAATGACGACAACGGCACCTTTTGAGAAAATGAAAGAGTTTTACAACAGCTACCGGCTGCAGCGGTTTGAAAACATCACCATGGGCTACGACCAATTTTTCCTTCTGCCCACCTTTTACCGCATAAAGAATACTCCTTTTCTTGCTTTTTATGATAAGGACGGCAAGCTGATTGATGTGGTACCCGGCGCCCTGCCCATTGCCAGAGTGCTGGAGTATTTCAAAGAATGACGCAGACTAAAGAATACATAATCCAATCGGGAAAGCTTTGTAATGGCCTTTCAATCCCGGCAAAAAAACTGACTAATCTCATTCCAAAATCTAAAATCCGCTCCCGATAATTATCGGGACTAAAATCTAAAATCCCAACCCTACCTTTGCTGCCTGAAATAAATTCCTCACTAAAATAATTTCTCCATGAAAGTAACAGTAGTAGGCGCCGGTGCTGTGGGCGCCACATGTGCCGATAATATTGCCCGCAAAGAGCTCTGCCACGAACTGGTTTTACTCGATATTAAGGAAGGCCTGGCCGAAGGCAAGGCACAGGATATGATGCAGACAGCCACGCTGCTTGGCTTTGATACAAGAATTACCGGCTGCACCGGCGATTATGCCAAAACTGCGGGCAGTGAGGTGGTAGTAATTACTTCCGGCATTCCACGCAAACCAGGTATGACAAGGGAAGAATTGATAGGCACCAATGCCGGTATCGTAAAAGGCGTTTGTGAAAATATTCTGAAGTATTCGCCCAATGCTATCATTATTGTCATCAGCAACCCGATGGATACGATGACTTACCTGGCATTAAAGTCAACCGGTTTGCCAAAAAACAGGATTATTGGCATGGGCGGCACATTGGACAGCAGCCGTTTTAAATACCAACTGAGCCGTCACCTTGGTTGCAGCCCGGCCGATCTGAATGCAGTGGTAGTGGGCGGGCATGGCGATACCACGATGATTCCGCTTATTCGCCTGGCAACCTGGAACAGCGTACCTGTAACAAAGTTTTTGAGTGAAGAGCAGCAAAAACAAATTGTAGCCGATACCATGGTTGGCGGCGCCACCCTTACAAAACTCATCGGCACTTCGGCATGGTATGCACCCGGTGCCGCAGGTGCAGCTTTGGTAGAGGCTATTGTACGGGATGAAAAGAAACTGTTTACCTGCTGTGTGGCGATGGATGGCGAGTATGGTCAAAAAGATATTTGCCTTGGTGTGCCGGTGATTATTGGTAAAACCGGTTGGGAAAAAATTCTGGACTTTGACCTGAATGCCGAAGAACAGTCAGCATTCAATAAAAGCGCTGATGCAGTCAGAAGCATGAATGATGTGCTGAAGACGCTGGCTATGGCTGTGTAAAAATGTTTCAGGGTTTTTTGCCTTTTATTTAAAAAAACTACCGTCTTGAAACAGGAAAAAGCGAATGATTTGGCCGCCGGGGTTGCAAAATCAAATTCTGCTTTTTTAATTTTGGCCGCAATCCTGCCCTTCTTTTTTCCGGTAAAATACTGATGTTAGCACCCTGCCGTTACCCTGTAACCGGTTTTAAATTTTTTTTTAAAACCAAATAATCTGCATATGAAAAAAATTTACCATTATCTGCACCAGCCCGATGTGCAGGGATCCATCATCATCACTTTTATCATCACAGCCATTGTGCTGGTTACAGTGCTCACATGGGGAAAATAAATTCCGGTGAATGACAAAAGGCAGCAGAAGAAATAATTACTTCATCAAATTAATTGCTTTACTGACTCCGCAATTTCACCGGTGGAAATCTGCCGCATGCATTTAAAATGCCCTTTAGGGCATTTACTGTATCCTATTTTTGAGCAGGGCCGGCAGCGCAGGCCGTTTACCTGGAAAATAGAATTTGGAATTTGAAATTTTCCATAATACGGGTACATGCCGAACTCGGGCACTGTATTTCCCCACACAGAGATTATCGGTTTTTTGAAAGCCGCGGCGATGTGCATGAGCCCGGTATCATGCGAGATAATGAGTTTTGCTTTCCGCACCAGGTCGGCGCTTTCATTGATGCTGAATTTGCCGCAGGCATTGTAAATTTTTACCGGGTCAGCTGAAGCAATTTCATTTCCCGCTGCAGCATCTTCTTTTCCTCCTAAAATAACCAGGGGGTGATTGATTTTACTGCACAACTCTTTTAATTTTTCAACGGGCAACTTTTTGGTAAAATGAGCTGCACCGATTACCAGGCCGATATACCCTGCATGATGCGATGCAGGAATGTCTTTCTGCTTCACTTCATCCCTTGCAGAAATAAAATAATCGAGCCCCTCGCCGTCGTTCTTTACACCAAAGGGCTCCACCGTTTTCATATAGCGATCCACAATATGCAATTGGGGCAGAAGGTTCCACTTCAGGTTGGTGTAAATCCATTTTTTGATATTCAGCTTGTCAAACGCATACGATTTTATCCTCAAAGCCTGCTTCAGACGCAGTGTACGCAGGTTGTGGTGCAGGTCAATGATGTAATCGAATTTTTCTGCCCTGATTTCC
>CAZDUO010000012.1:0-4494 GCA_964508655.1 uncultured Chitinophaga sp.
CGGCTGCCGGCATAAGATTCATCGCCCTGCATGATACCGGCCCATTGATCACTGCTCATAGCGCTGGTGCCGCTGTCGGTAAGCAGGTCTATCAGCACATCATCAGCAGGAATGCTGAAGGGATTGTAATGGGCTTTTTCAAGAATTAACCTTCGTTCCTCTTTTGTATTAAAGTAAATCGGTTCAACAGATTTTATTTTGAATGGTTCGATGATTGTGTGCATACAGGAAGTTTTTCCGGAGTAATTACCGGAATGAATAAATAAGCAAATGAAAATTCGGGAAAGACTTCACGTAGGCTTGCGGATGATATTTTTCCAGATTGACATAAAACCTGCACAAATGTAGAAGACACTGCCCTCAGGATATATGATTTTGGTCAGTAAGTAAGTGTAAGGCCTGGGTCATTAAGAAACTATCTGGTACTATAATTTTTGTTCATAATAGGGAATCTCGTCATGACTTTCTGTTTCTTTCTGATGCCAGTAGGTCAGTGTCACAATATGCCCGTCTTTTGTTTTTAACAACCGTCCAAATATTGCATTGGTTGGGTTAAAAGCCAGGTTGGTGACGCCGATAGTGAAGTTTTCTGCAGGGGGTGTGGGTTGAGGCTGAGGTTGAGGTTGAGCTTCTCCTTGATCAGCAGGTACAGACTTGACAGCCTGTGCCGCTTTCGGTGGCGGAGAAGTAACCACCATTACTTCAAACCCGTTGTGCTCCAGCAATTCTTTCAGGAATGTCACCCGATCTTTTGTTGCATTCCTTTCAACAACTGAGCATTTCACTCCGCCCAGTTCTTCAAATTCGTGATTTTTGTTGATGGCCATGCATTTTGATTTTATGAAGGATAAAAAACGAACCTTTTGTTTAGTTCTCTCCTGATTGGTTTAAGAATTTTTGAATAAGCTGCGGACTCGCTCTGAATCCCTTTTCAGTTAGTTTAAATACAGCTGCTTTGAAACTTGGAAGAATGCCACGCTGTTTTGCTTCAAACAATACCGCCAGCGTGCCGATAATCTGAATTTGAAGTTCGGCAGCTATTTTCCTTCCGTCTTTTTCATCTATTATCAGCAATGAATTTTCATGCTCTGCTGCCAGAGCAATTGATGAAGCTTCACCTGCATCCAGTTCTGCCAGCAGTTTTGAAAATAACTTACTATCGGATGGATCGGCAATTTTCATCCATGAAGGCGGAGTGATTTTAATTTCTTTTGCTACCGGTGAAGTAATTGTTACGGTGAAATAAAGTTTCTCAAGAAGTTCTAACAGCCGGGTTTCATATAATATTATTATGCAGCTTGCGTCAGCTATAATAATTTCAGGTGCGGCTTGCATCGGCAATCAGTTTTTTTTCATAGTCGCTCAGTTCATAATCCAGATAACAGACATTATATTTTGACAACAAGGATATAAAATCCCGGCGATCAATGCCCAGTATTTTAGCACCTGTTCCTGAAGAAATGATTCCTTCCTCAAACAGCCTGGCTGCAAAAAATTCTTTCAGCTCCCTTTCGCTGTATTTTGTTTCAACAGGTATGTTTAATACGATGGTTTGCATAAAAGCATTTATTCAAAGTTAAAAAAATTACCTGACCAGTGAATGAATATAATTATACGCTCCGCTTGTCAAACCAGTAATGATAATCCCTCCCACACAGATTGCCATGGCTATTTTCGGCGACCAGCCGGTTTTAACCGGTTCTATGGGGTTGTCATTGCCATCCATAAACATAGCTTTTATCACCCGCAGATAATAATACAAAGATATTACCATGTTGAGCGAGGCGATGGTGATGAGCAGGTAATTCCCTTTACCTGCGCCGGCCAGCAGTAAAAAGAATTTGCCAAAGAAACCAGCCGTGGGCGGAATGCCGCCAAGTGAAAACAATGCGATGGCCAGCACCCAGGCCAGCGTTTTATTGTTTTTATAAAATCCTCTGTAGTCATCCACATTTTCCCTGCCGGTAACAGCACTTACCAGGTTGATAACGCCAAACGCTGCGAGGTTGGAGAAGATATAAATGAGTATAAAATAAATAACCGAAGCGCTTCCTTCCGCCGATTGGCCCGTGATACCGATGAGAATAAAACCCACCTGTGCAATGGAAGAAAAAGCAAGGAAGCGTTTCATATTCTGCTGGCGTAGTGCAAACAGGTTGCCGATTAGCATCGTGAGCACCGAAAGCAGGAAAAGCATGTTGTACCAGCTTTCATTCAGCGGCGTAAACACATTGTATAAAACGGAAACCAGTACAAACAAAATGGCGCCTTTGGAAATCACAGATAAATACGATGTCACTGCGACAGGTGAACCCTCGTACACATCGGCCGTCCACAAATGAAAAGGCACGGCGGAAATTTTGAAACCAAATCCTGCAATGAGCAGGATGAAAGAAAATATATTGAGCGGATTGGCAATTAAGGTTGTACTCAACTCTGCAAAATTTAAAGTACCGGTTGCTCCATACACCAGTGAAATACCAAACAGCAGCAGGCCGGAAGAAAAGGCCGAAGAGATAATCATTTTAAATGCGGCTTCGGACGAGCGGCGTTTTTCCAAATCGAAATTGGCAAGGGCAGCGAGTGGAATGGTGGACAGTTCCAGCGCCAGGTAAAACATCAGCAGGTTGCTGCTGCTGATCATAAAAAACATTCCCAGCAAGGTTGACAGCAGCAGCATGTAAAACTCAGGTACATGCCGGTGTTCCTTTAGCCAGTTGTATGATTGCAATGAAATGATAAGAGTACCCAGGTTGAGCAGGTTCTTCTCAAAGATCAACAGCTCACTGGTGCGGAACATATCGCCAAACAGAGTGCCATTGCATGGAAATAAAAAACCGGAAACGAGGTTGATGAATAGGAGTATGTTGGCGAAACGAATCAGCGACTGATTTTGCCAGTCTTTTTTACCCAGTTTAACAAATAAAAGGATAAAGATGATAATCGTTATCACCAGTTCCTGTTTCATCAGCAAGAGAAAATCGTTCAGCATCAGGGCGATTATTGAATAGTAGTTATTAATTATTTGTTTACAAAACCTGCCAGCTTTTGTATTATCACTTCCGTCCCCGGGTTAATCAAATCTTTTAATAAGAACGGCACTATACCTATCACAACTATCCCGGCAATCAGTAACCCGGCAGCCAGGCGCTCATTCCAACCAGCATCACCCAGTGATAAATGTTCATTGTTTATTATGGGTCCCATGATGGCTTTGCCGGCAGCCCTTAAAATATAAACAGCCGTCACTACAATAGAGGCACATGCAATAATTGTTGCAATGCGATAAAACGCATCAGCTTTTTCCCATGAGCCCATAAACACGGTTACTTCTGCCACAAAACCGCTGAAGCCGGGCAAACCGAGTGAGCACAAACCCGCAATCACAAACACGGTGGAAATAAATGGCATCATCTTCATCAGCCCGCCGAGCTGTGCCACCTGTCTTGTGTGCGTCCGGTCATAAATCATTCCGATTACAGCGAAGAAAAGAGCCGTCATCAAACCATGTGATACCATTTGCATCACAGCACCGTTAATGGCTGTCTTTGTCAGCATGCCGATACCGAGCAATACAAACCCGCAGTGGCTGACGGAAGAATAAGCATTGATATATTTCAAATCGGTCTGCATCATGGTGGCGAAAGCGCCGTATAAGATGGCAATACAGGCCAGCACGATGATGATGGTGGAATACTGCTGCGCAGCATCTGGCATTAAATAAGTGGCTACCCGCAAACAACCATAGCCGCCCAGCTTCATCGAAATACCGGCAAGAAACATGGAAGCTGCCGTTGGCGCCGACGAGTGGCCATCAGGCACCCAGGTATGAAATGGAAACAATGCAGTAAAAATGCCGAAGCCCAGGAAGGCAAACGGGAAAAACAGTTTTTGCACTTCAACGGGAATGTTCATCCCTGCGATTTGAAGTATGTCGAAACTATGTGCACCATTCACATCCGTATTAAAATATAAACCAGCAAGTCCAACAAAAACCAGTGCCGAACCGCCCATCAGCATTAAGGCAAGCTTCATGGCGCTGTATTCTTTTTTGCCGCTGCCCCAGATACCGATGAGCAGGAATTTCGGAATTACGGCCACTTCGAGAAAAAAGAAAAGGGTAAATAAATCTAGCGCAATAAAAAACCCATAAGCGCCAAGACTTAAAAAGATCAGCAGGAAGAAAAACTCTTTGCTCAAACGCTCCACCTTCCACGACACCAGCACGCCGGCCATCACCACAAAGGCGGTGAGAAGAATCATAGCTATGGAAATTCCATCCACCCCCACATGGTAGTTGATGTTCAGCGGTGCATACCAGGTGTAGCTGGTTTCGAAAAGAAAACCGGAAGCGTCACCACCGGCCCTTTGTTGTTGATAGAAATAAAACAAAGCAAAGCAAAGAATCAGTTGCGCTGCCGAGCCAAGCAGTGCGATAGCTCTTACCTGCTTCAATCCTTTTGCGGGAAGGATAGCAAGTGCAGTGAGAAGGGG
>CAZDUO010000012.1:4594-61831 GCA_964508655.1 uncultured Chitinophaga sp.
CTCTTACCTGCTTCAATCCTTTTGCGGGAAGGATAGCAAGTGCAGTGAGAAGGGGAATCAGTATAAGTAATGAAAGATTCATATTTATGTTATCAGCTTAGGTAATTCTATTTAGCGTCCCTTGCGACGCTCCGTTTATCTTTTGTAATTTACTTCATCAATTTTCACCACATAGAATCATAAGAACATAGAAAAACATAGGGAGCTCTATGCGAACCTATGTTTCTATTGTGTCTATGTGGTTCATTTTTTTACTTGCTATCTCCACAAATACAAAAACACAACCGCCAGCGCTACAATGCCGCCAAAGAAATATATGGCATAGCTCTGCACTTTACCTGACTGTATGCCTTTTATTAATCCGGAAATAGCAAATGTGGTACCGGCAATTCCATTCATCAAACCGTCCACAATGTTCCTGTCAATCCATGCTGCCGGCCGGCCGATGAGGTTGAAAATTATTTTTTTGGTGATGAAGAGATAAATTTCATCAACATAAAATTTCCTGTATGCCGCTTTGTACAATCCGCCCAGTAATTGTGATACCTTTTGCGGTCTGTTGCTTTCTTTGAAATACATCCATGCGGCAATCAAAATACCTGCAAGCCCAACTGTAACCGGGGCAATGGAAAACGTAATATCAAAATGTGATTCAAGAATTTTTTTATCTGATGAAATATATTCACCAAACGGAATAAGGCCGGCAAACAACGAACAAGCGGCAAGAATTATCAACGGCATTTTCATGGCAAACGGAGTTTTGTGATGGGGGACCTCACCCCAACCCCTCTCCAAAGGAGAGGGGCTTTTATCTCTCCAAAAAATGGAGAAGTATAGCCTGAACATATAAAATGCGGTAAGACCCGAAGAGAACAAAGCCACCGCATAAACCAATTTATTGGAATGCCATGCAGCCAGTAAAATTTCTTCCTTGCTGAAAAAACCGGCAAAGGGAGGGATACCTGCGATGGCAAAGCAGGCAATGAAGAAAGTCCAGTTAGCAACCGGCAAATATTTTCTCAGTCCCCCCATGTCCTTCATTTCATTGCTGTGAATAAAATGAATGACCACGCCGGCCCCGAGGAACAATAATGACTTGAAAAATGCGTGGGTGAAAAGATGAAACATGGAAGCAGTATAACCCAACCCGCTTTCACCACCATAGCCCGATACGCCGAGCGCAAACATCATGTATCCAATCTGCGACATCGTGGAATAGGCAAGCACTCTTTTGATGTCCGTTTGCGTGCAGGCAATGACGGCTGCAAGAAATGCGGATACAATTCCTGCAAACGTGACAATACTTAATGCCGCCTGTGTGAGAGTGAAAAGCGGGAATAATCTTGCAACCAAATACACGCCGGCCACTACCATTGTTGCGGCGTGTATCAATGCCGAAACAGGAGTGGGGCCTTCCATGGCATCGGGCAGCCAGATGTGCAGGGGAAACATGGCTGATTTGCCGGCACCGCCAATAAACACAAGTGTCAACCCCCAGGTGAGTGCATTTACACCAACGAATGATGCAGTTGTGACAGCAAGAAACTGCGGTGATTGTTGTGTCGTCAGCCGCTCCATCAGCGTATTAAAATCAAGAGTGCCGCCATAAAATGCAAGAATCAAAATGCCGACAAGAAAACCAAGGTCGGCAAAACGGGTAACAACAAAAGCTTTTTTGGAAGCGGCGACAGCAGAGGGTTTGTCATAATAATAACCGATCAGCAGGTATGATGACACACCCACCAGTTCCCAGAAAATATAAATCTGGAAAAGATTGGATGAAATGACAAGACCGAGCATGGAAAAAGTGAAAAGGGCAAGAAAAGAGAAATAAGTTGGGAATCTTTCTTCACCTTTCATATAACCCAGGCTGTAAATATGCACCATCAGCGAAACAAAAGTGACTACCACCAGCATCATCACCGATATGGGGTCGAGGAGGATACCCATATCAATGCTGATGCTTTCAGAAAAAGAAAGCCAGGAATATTTTACAGCGGTAATGGTTTGATAAGTATCGCCGGTTCTGCCATCAACAAAGAAATATTTATAAGCTGTATAAAATGCCAGTACAGTGGATACAAGTAAAAAACCGGTTCCGATAAGACCGGAAGATTTTTTCAAATATCTTCTGCCAAACAAACCAAGCAGCACAAAAGCTGCAAAGGGCAGAAGAGGAATTAAGGTTATGTAGGACGAATACGTCATGTAAATTTTTAACTGATCAATGCTTAATGCGCAATGCGCAATGCTCAATGCGCAATGCGCAATGCTTAATGCTTCAGGCGTTAGCTGCCGGTCCCTTCTCTCCTTCGCCAGGATCAGGATGGGAAGGGAGACCCGGCCTCACAATTTTAATCATCATTTATCAGCTGCTTCACTTTTTAATTTGCCTTTACAAAAACTGGCACTGTGCCCCGGCAAACCCCCTTTAGGGGGCTTGGGGGTTACCACTTCATCTCTTCTGCACTTTCTACATCAATCGAACGGTGACTGCGGTAGAGATTGATTATAATAGCTATCGCCACTGCAGCTTCTGCTGCCGCAATCGTAATGATGAATATGGTAAAAAAAATACCGTCAAGTTTATCTGGCCATACATATTTATTGAACACCACAAAGTTGATGTTCACGCTGTTCAGGATAAATTCAATGGCCATCAGCATCGTAATCATGTTGCGGCGGGTAAACAGGCCGTACATACCGATGAAGAACAGCGCCGTGCTGACGAATAAAATATGGGATACAGGTATATCAGCCATAAGCCTTATTCCTGGGTCCCTTCTCCACCTCATCCGGCCTTCGGCCACCTTCCCCTAAAGGAGAAGGAAAGCGGAAGATTGGATTGGTTTTGAGAGGAGGCCAGGCTTTTAGTTTTTTATTCAACAATAATAATTAAGCATTTCATCTGTCTGTTTCTTATCATCATTATTCAACCATTTTTTTTTCTTTCAGTGTTTCCAAATCAGCAGACTCTTGTGCGTGGGTGGTCCCGACCTGTCGGGATCGGGATGGGGCCGCTATCACAATGCAACCCACCATGGCCGCCAGCAACAGAATGCTCACTACTTCAAAGGGCAAAGCAAAACCATGCTCCCCTGTCTCCAGCATCTGGCTGCCGATTTTATGTACACTCCAGCCAAAAGGTTTGTCGCCGGCTTTGAAACCATATTCATAAATCAGTAAATAAGTAAGTGCAAAACCAAACAGCACAGCAAGGATGGAAGCGACAGTTCTTGTGATCGGCGCTTTGGGCATTTCCTTGCCCGACTGCTGGGTAAGAAAAATGGAAAAAATAATCAGTACTACTATGCCGCCGACATACACCACTATTTGTACGGCAGCGATAAATTCCACCTGCATCCAGAAAAACAAAGCCGCCACGCCGATGAGTGAAAACAACAGCCAGATGGCTGAGCGGAAAATTTTCCTTGTGGTGACGGATAGAATGGCTGTACCTAAAATAAAGCCAGCAATGATGTAGAATATGATTTGTGATGCAGTCATACCTCACCTCCCGGTATCCTCTCCGCCACAGGCGGAGAGGAGAGGCCGGGCTTTTAGTTTATTAATTTGGCTTTCGCAATTATGCATTTCAGCATACCTTATTCTTTTCAACATTTTCAAACACTCCTTTTTCAAATTGCATTTTCAAATAAACGGGCATTGTGCGTCGGGAAGCCCCTTTAGGGGGTTGGGGGTTTTATTCCACCCCTTCCCTTATTTTACTTCCCGGCTTATTTAAAATCTTCGTCAACTGGCTTCTATCGGTTACACTGTGTTCAAAAGTCTGTGCCATCTTGATTGCATCGGTTGGGCAGGCTTCGATGCACAGGTTGCAAAACGTACAGAGCTCCAGGTGATATACAAATTTGTCAATCGCTTTTTTCTTTTTGCCGTCGGGGGTAATGTCAAACTTCGTGATGATTTTAATGCTGCCATTGGGGCAGGCCAGCTCGCAGGCCGTGCAGCCGGTGCAGGCATGTTCGTTTTTTTCATCATGCGGCATCACTACTTCGCCGCGGAACCGTTCGGGCAATACCAGCGTTTCCCTGTTGTCCGGATACTCCTCGGTGATTTTTGTTTTGCGGTGGCGCAACGCATAACTCCCCGTCACCTTCATGCCGTTGAGGAGGGATTTGAAACCACCAGCTATTTCTTTTATGTATTTCGTTATGAACATTTATGCCTCAACTCTCGGTCTCCTCTCCGCCACAGGCGGAGTGGAGAGGCCGGACTTTAGTTTGTTAATCAGCTATTATGCTTAAACATTTCCGCTTTCTGTTCTCTAATCAGCACAAAGCTTCTGACTAAATGAAAGCTTCCCTGATGCCCAATAGCGAACAGAACGTTGAACGGTCACCGACGCTTCGGTCGGGTCTGACGACTCTGACGAGTATCAGACTCCGTCAGAGATGCCGACATTTATCGTCGGCAAGCGTCGCAACGGAAGCTTAACCAGGGAACTTCAGCCGACGCACCAAAAAATAAAACTTCAATTAAAAGAACTTTTAGAACTCTATCAGCCTCTTCAAATAAGCAGGCCCTGTGTGAAGCAAAGCCCTCCCTTCGGGAGGGTTTGGGTGGCCGGCTCAGAAATGCCACCCCATTATCGCCACCAGTGTTACCAATAATAAATTAACCATGCTTATCGGCAACAAATATTTCCATTCCAGGTTCAGCAACTGGTCAATGCGCAGCCGCGGGAAGGTCCAGCGGAACCACATGATGACAAAAATCAAAAAGAATGTTTTGCCAAAGAACCAGGCACTCGACGGAATGTAATCCATGATTTGGTTGAACTGCGTGCCGGTGCCGAAATGCAGCGGCTGCCATCCGCCGAGAAACAGCGTGACACCGATAGCGCATACAATAAATATATTAGCGTATTCGGCAAGAAAAAACAGGGCGAACTTCATTCCCGAATATTCCGTATGAAAACCTGCCGTGAGTTCCGACTCCGCTTCGGCCAGGTCAAACGGGGCACGGTTGGTTTCGGCTGTTACGGCAATCATGAAAATGATAAATGCAATCCACACCGGCAAGTGCCCTTTGAAAATCCACCAGCCGTCGGCCTGCGAGTTGATGATTTCAGAAATACGCAAATCGCCTGCAAGTATCACGATGGCCAGAATGGAAAATCCTGCCGAGAGCTCATAACTCACAATCTGTGCGCCGCTGCGCATGGCGCCCAGCAATGAATATTTATTGTTGCTGGCCCAGCCGGCCATCAGTATGCCGATGACCGACACTGACGACACCGCAGCAATAAACAGTACCCCGATATTGATATCCCAGATTTGTAATCCCTTTGCAAACATCAGCGGCGCCATCACCACCATCGCAATAATCATTACAATAAACGGCGCCATGTTGAACAAAAATTTATCGGCGCCTTCCGGCGTCATACCCTCTTTCACCATCAGCTTCAGCGTATCGGCTACAGTCTGAAACATGCCGCCCGGCCCCACGCGGTTGGGTCCGAGGCGCAGCTGCATCCACGCCGATACTTTGCGCTCCATCATGATGAGCACCAGCCCCAGCATGGCAAACAGCCCGATGATGAGCACACCCACAATCACAAACTCAATCAGCATGGGCCACGGTGCACTGAAGGAGTCATTCAGCCATTGGTGAATATTGTTTGCTATGGTATCTAATGAAGGCAAGTTGTTAGTTTATTGTTTATCGTTTGTCGTTTTTCGTTTATCGTTGCGAAGCAATCTCCTGCAATTATTTATAAATTTTTTGTTAGTCAGCTTTTGTTCCCTGGTTGGGCTTCCGTTGCGCCTGCCCGCCGTACAAGACTTTGGCAGGCGGGTCGCACTCTTGTACGCCCGATAATTCTATTCGGCAATTCGCCTCATCCCTCTTATCCCTTCTCCTCAAGGAGAAGGGACGGCGCTGCAAATCTTTAATGAACTAATCAACTGCCATATCAGCCATAAATTTTAAGGCAACATCAATTGAACATTCATTTTCCATTCTCTTGCCTCTCCCTTCCTTTATTGAACCCCTCCGGGGTTCTTTTCTCCGCTTTCATTTCGTACCCCGGATTCCATCCGGGGCTATTCATGTAGCGCCCCTTCGGGGCGCCGCGTGAAAGAAATAAGCGTTTGCTGTCTTTTTCAACTCATTATTCTTTATTCCTTGTTCAATATTTTTTCATCGACATTCAACCATTTCAATTAACAAAGAGCTTTTCAGCAAGCGGGCCTTGTGTGCAGGTGGCCTCCCCTAAAGGGGGAGGTCGGGAGGGGGCCGGGTTTTCATCTGTCAATATCCGGTATCACCAGGTCAATCATCGCCATTATCGCCACCAGGTCGCCAATCTTTCCGCCGCGGGCCATCGTGTCCAGTGCACTCAGGTTGCTGAAGCCCGGCGAACGGAACTTGATCCGGTATGGCGTAGTGCCGCCTTCGCTTACGATATACACTCCAAACTCGCCTCTTGCTGTTTCTACTCTTGCATAATATTCTCCCTTCGGCAACTTCAGCACAGCTTTTGTTTTGGCCACATAATCGCCTTCGGGAATATTGTCAATTAACTGCTCTACGATGGAAAGCGATTGCCTCATTTCTCTCATCCGCACAAGATAGCGGGCAAGACAATCGCCCCCGGTTTCAATACATTCTTCAAACTGCAGCCTGCTGTATACTTCGTAGGGATACAGTTTTCTGATGTCGCAGCTCACACCGCTGCCTCTTGCTGTGGGCCCTGTGCAGCCGTACGAAATGGCATCTTCTTTTGACAAATAACCAATGTCTTTCACCCGGTTCTGAAAAATCACATTGCCGGTGAGCAGTTCATCGTATTCATCTATTTTCTTTTTGAAATGAGCAACGAACTCTTTTACTCTTCTTTGAAAACCGGGATGAAGGTCGGCCATTACTCCGCCGGGTACCATATAGTTCATGGTAAGTCGTGTGCCGCAGGTTTCTTCAAAGATGTCGTTAATCATTTCCCTTTCACGGAAAGCAAGAAAAAAAGGTGTGAGAGCACCAATATCCATTGCCGCCGCACCCCACCACAGCTGGTGCGATGCAAGCCGTGTCAGTTCATCCATCAATACCCTGATAACTTGTGCTCTTGGCGGCACTTCAATCTGCAATCCTTTCTCCACACACAGGCAGCAGCCATGATTGTTGATATGTGAAGAAAGATAATCCATCTTGCTGGTCACGTAAATGAACTGGCGGAATGTAAGGCTCTCACACATCTTTTCTATCGAGCGGTGAATATAGCCGAGATGCGGTTCCACTTTTTTAATCGTTTCACCATTCAGCCTAATCACCAGGTGCAGCACACCATGTGTGCTTGGGTGCTGCGGGCCCACGTTGATAACCATATCGGCCTCTCCAATCCCTGAAGGGGGGATTTGAGAAGCTTCATTCAATATGGTAGTCTCTCTGTACATGAAAGTCTTTCAATAATTGGTTCTTGTGTACCCGCAAACCCCCTTCAGTGGGCCTGGGGGTTATAGTTTTATCATATTCACCGGGTCTTCAAAATCTTTCCACATCGGATTCTTTCCTTCCCAACCTTCGGGCAATATCAGCAAACGCAAATCCGGATGGTTCAGAAAATTCACGCCGAACAGTTCATACACTTCCCGCTCGTGAAATTCTGCTGTTCTCCATATTTGCGATACGGTTTCTGTTTCAGGTTTGTTTCTGTCGAGCTGCACTTTTACTACCACCTGGTGCCGGTATTGTGTTGATTCCAGATGATACACCATAGTGAGATGAGTTTTCCAGTCCACGCAGGTCAGGCAAAACAGGTAATCAAAATTCAGCTCGGGATGTTTGCGGAGCGTTTCGGCAGCAGAAAGAAAATCATTGGCAGTGATATTAATATTCAGCCATTCACCGCTTTCATCAAAGGATGCGGATGGAAGGAGTTCACTAAGTTTTGCTTTAAGTTCTTCTTTTAACATGAATGTTCAATCAAATGTTTAAGTCTTCCAGCCTTTCCGTCTTTGGCGGAGTTGGGAGTTTATGCTGCCTTCATTTCATTTCGTATCTGTTCCCTCGTCAATCCGCTTTTTATTTTTTGTTGCAAGGTCATTAAAGAATGTATCAGCGCTTCGGGCCGTGGCGGGCAACCGGCCACATACACATCCACGGGAATCACATGGTCGGCGCCCTTTACTACCGAATACGTATTGTAGAAAAAAGGACCGCCACTCGTAGCGCAGGCGCCCATGGCAATTACATATTTCGGGTCAGCCATCTGGTCGTACAATCGTTTCAGCACCGGCGCCATTTTATTTACAATGGTGCCCGCAATAATTATTACATCAGCCTGGCGTGGTGTAGCCCTTGCCACTTCAAATCCAAAACGGCTCCAGTCGTATTTTGCAGAGGCGGCGCTCATCATTTCTATAGCGCAGCAACTGGTGCCGAATACAAGCGGCCAAAGCGAATTGCTTCTTGCCCAATTGATCACATCATCCAGTTTGCTCAGCAGCACTCCGCCGGTGGGTGTGGAGTGCACCTGTCCCGGGAAAGCCGGCGCACCGGAATGTTCGGCCCCCCAACCCCCCGAAGGGGGGATTTGAGAAGCATCACTGATTATGGTTGTATCTCTGTACATTTAGTTACTTTGACACTTTGGTTTTGTGTGTTTGCTCATTTCCCCGCTTAGGGAAGATTCAGAGGGGCTGCTGGGCTTGTGCGTTGCCAGGCCCTCCCTTTGGGAGGGTTTGGGTGGGCTGTTACTGCCACTTCAACGCTCCTTTTTTATGCGCATATAAAAATCCCATAAACAGGATGAAAAAGAAAATCACAATTTCCACCAGCGCAATCCATCCAATACTCTTTACCACCACGGCCCACGGGTATAAAAAAATCAACTCGACATCAAAAATCAAAAAAATCAGTGCAAACAAATAATAACCCACATTGAACTGGATCCAGCTTGGCCCTCTAGTAGGTATTCCACACTCGTAAGGCTCGCCTTTCTGCTGATTCTTCGTTGCTTTTAAAACTATTTTGGAGATGAGGATAGCAATGCCCGAAAAGGCAACTGCAGAAATCATTAACACAATCAGCGAAACTGCTCCCATAGAATTTCACGAATATAGCAAAGGTCGGATGAAATACCGACATGAAAGAAATCATCCCGGTACATGATTTCTATCCATACAATTCCTGGTGTATTGATTTTCTTTCATAACCCATTGCCTGGATTCTGTACTTGGCTTCATCAATCATGTTTTTCCACCCGCAAATAAGAAAGGATGCCGGCTGCCGGCCGTCACAAAGCTCTTCATACACAGGGTGAACATAACCTGTGCGGCCCTCCCATTTTTCCCTTGATAAAGTGGGGATATAATGATAGTTTTCGAGCTGAAGATTTTTCAGTTCATCATGGTAAAGAATATCTTTTTGTGTGCGGGTTCCGAAAATGAGATAAATATTGCTGTGTGGCATGTGGTGGATTTTTAAATAATGCACCATGCTACGGAAAGGAGCCACACCTGTGCCGGTGCATATCATAAACAAATCTTTCTGAAGATATTCGTCTTTCAGCGTAAACACGCCCAGCGGCCCCCGCAGGGTGAGTTCGCTGCCAACATCTACCTGGTTAAATAAATAAGGAGTGCCCAGCCCGTCTTCCACCAGCACAATCACCAGTTCAAATACATTGGTGCCATCGGGCCAGCTGGCAATCGAATAACTTCTCATCCGTTTATTGGGCTTTTCATGAATAGGCAAATCCAGCGTTACAAACTGCCCGGGTTTAAAATCAAATTGCTCCAGTTCGGGAATTTCAATGAAAAAACTGCGGGTATTGGGCGCTGATTCTTCAATACGGATTACTTTTCCTTTAAGCCAGGGTTGCAAAGCCATACAAAAATATTTCTTCAGGATGCTAAACTAAGGTCAAATACAGGATGCGAAAAATTTTCTTTACAAAGTAAATAAAATAAAGGCGGCCTCCCGGTTGTTACCGGGAAACCGCCTTTTGCCTGATGGCAAGCAATCGAACTTTTAAAAATAAAAAAAAATCCTGTTGTGGCAAATATTTTTCAGGGATGCACATCGGGAGGAAGCTCTTTTATTTTTTTTATCCCTGCATAATATTTTTTCTTTTTCCATGTATAGGCTATCACCAGCTCATAGGTGGCAGCAAGTTTTTTCAGGTACCGCGAGATAATGACTGAGTCTTTTGACGCGCCGGAAGGATAAACCAGCAGCACCTTATTTTGTGTGGCCGGCGCCATGGTGATGGTATCATTTACCATGGACCCGGTATAAATTATTTTTTTTACCGGTAATGTGGTCACCGTTTCCGTTTTCAATTCGCATCTCAGGCCGGCAATCCACAGCCCATCAATATTAATCGAATCGTTTTTTAGCAGCTCAATATAAAACCAGTAATTATAGGTTTGTTTTCGTTCCTCTCTTTGTTTATTCCGGGGTTCATCAGCCAATACCGGCAGAATGCCGGGAATGCTAGCCTGTTTATAAGCATGAATTTCTTTCACCGGCCATTTTATAATGCTGAATCCTGCAAGTAAAACCAGGCAGATGAAACAACCGGGTATTGTAAAGCTGGTCCACATATAATAATGATGCCGGTGTGATTTTCTATGAAGCAAAGAAACTGTTAAGAAAAGATGCCGGGCAAAATCGCAACCTTTACCGGATAAGTTTCTGGATATGCCGGTATTTCCTGTTATCGCTGTAAATGCTCAACACATAGGCTCCTTTGGGCAGGCGGCCGATATCAATGCTGCCGTCCTGGTAGCCGGCTTCACGGCGGTAAATTTCCTGGCCCTGCATATTAAATACCTGTAATGAAATTTTTCTCACATCCGGTTTGTTGCCTGTTCTGAACTGAACAATGGATTCTGACACGGTTGGAAAAACCAGCCGGATAAAATTTTTATCATTAAGCACCGGGTCATTCACTCCTGTAACCAGGTTGGGCGTACCGATATTGGTATAATAAAGACCGTTGCCGTGAGTGCCCACCAGCAATACGTTATCAACTGGCCGGTAGGCAAGTGAATTAATGACGGCAAAATTGATGGTTGACACCGCTTCTCTCTGCCAGGTGGGGCTTCCGTTTGCCGCCAGGGTAGTTCCCAGGTTTTCTACTGCAAACAAGCCAGCCGATGTACCCACATAATATTCTGTAACGGCATTATTCGAAGCATCCTTTTTTACTGTAATCATACAACTGCGGGCCGAAATAAACCCGGAAGTGCTGGTGCCGGCAAGATTTCCTTCAGCTGTTTTCCATGTTGGTGTGGCGCTTTTGGCATTATTGGTCCATAAAATGTTAACTACATTATTAAAAGCTCCTGTTGCCTGATTGATTCTACCGTAATTGGTAATGACGGCCACAATTTCATTATCATTATTGGGGTTGACGGCAATATCCTGCACATTAAGCCCGGCAATATTTGCCACGGCTGCAGCAGGTGTGATTTCAACCGGCGCTGCCAGTATGCCGGCATTGCGTGGGTCGTCAAGCCGGAAAATTCTGCCGTCTGTTGTTCCGAAATACATCGCATGGCTGCTGCCATAGTTTCCGCGGCTGAATGCCATGGCCCGGATGGCAATATTGGTACCGTTGCTCACATTCACTGCATTACCCACCCCGGTGAGTTCAGTCCAGGTGGATGAAGTGACGGTAGACGCCGATGTTGTTCGGAACAGGCGGTTGAAGTTTACATAAAACAGGTCTTCGGTATTGTCGGGGTTCAATTTGAAATTGGTTACAAATTCGCCAAACTCCGTCGTAGAGCCTGAAAAAGATGGAGTCAATCCGGAAGGGCGAATGTCGGTTGTTGAAAAAGAAGATTGTAATTGTCCGCGCCGGATGCCGCCAAGCTGGATACCACCATATAAATATTGCGTAGAGCCGTTTCGTTTTGAGATACCCACCGAAGCGCCATCACCTCCAATTAACCGGCGATGATTATTGCTGTCTGCTGCTGCTGTTCCTACCAGTCCTGTTTTATCCCTGAACTGCGTGCCATTGTCCTGGGAGCCGCCGGCAAAATTATTGGCGGCGGTTTCTGGGTCAATGGTAACCCGGTAATATTGGAGTGTTTGATAATTATTCAGGTTGGTCCATGATACAGTGGATCCCGGAGCCGTAATATCGCTGGTCACCTGTATGCCCCCGTCATTGGCACAGATTGCTTCGTTGGAATTAGAAGGATTGAAAACTAAATTATGTATATCCGGGTGGCTGTTTGCATAAAAAGTAAGTGTGGGTAATGTATTGCCATAACCTCCGATCCACGAAGTGGTGGCTGTGGATGCAAAACCATTGGTGGAACGATACAGGCTGGTACCGCCAAGCAACACAAAATTCGGGTCGTTAGGTTTTACGGTTATAAACATGTCATAGCCTGTTTGTATTGCAAAAGGATCGGTTGCTTCATGATTGCCTGCAGGAAAGTCGGGCAGATTAGCTGAAAGATTAGTCCAATTGAACCCGGCACTCATATCGAGCTTAAACAAGTCAGCTTCTTTGTCAAAATCAGGGCTTGCATTGGAAAGACCGTTTTCATACAGTACATAAAGAATATTCTCGTTGGATGGCGCTATTGCCATTAATATTCGGCGGGTATCGTAAAATCTGCCCGTTCCTATCTGTTCATAACTATAGGAATTACCCCGCCATCCGCTTACCGAGTCAACACCCAGTGTGGAGCCACCGGCTAACCTGGTGAAAGAGTTTAGATCTCCGGTTGCAGACCGCCATACTCCCCTTAAAGCAAAATCGGTAGCGGCACCTGTCATGGCCACATAAACTTTGCCCGTTGCAGAAATAACCACATCACACTGGCCTGTGGCAGCAAATGCTGTAGAATCGCTGCCGAATACAGTTTGAAAAGTAGTGCCGCCATTAATAGAACGAATAATCCGGCGATGAGCTGCCACATACACATGGCCATTTACAGGATTGATGGCAATCTTGTGAACATAATCAAACGGGTGATCAAATCTTTCGGCCACACCTGCTGCAATCGAACTGCCATTATGGTCGGTAATGTTGTTCAGCGGAAGTCTTGTCCAGGTAATTCCATTGTCGGTGGATTTAAATAATCCATGCGAAAGATAACCGGCACCGGTGGCATCAGTTGAACTTCCCACATACTCACCGCCGCCGGCATACCATGTATCCTGGTTGCCGGTTCTCGGGTCTTGCGCTACCCAGGCCACGTTATGTACTTCGTTTTGCGGTGTCACTCTTGTCCAGGTGGCGCCGCCATCAGCCGAGCGGAAAATGCCTCCGCTCACGCTGCCGGTAATAATTACCCGGTTTGTGCTTCCATTATACCGCACATCATAAGCAAGTGCCCTGGTGCGGCCACCCTGGTTATTGGGCCCCGCAGGGATGTATGTATTCTGCACTGCGGTTCTTGCCATACCTGGTGAAATATTGCGAACGGGTATTGTTTTAGAAAATTCAATTTCCTGCTCACGCATCCCGAATGGTACCTGGCCAGTTACCGGGTCTTTTATCATATCGGCTTCGTATTTCCAGCGCAGGTAGTGATAAGCGGCTTGTTTTTCGCCGGCAGGTAAAATTAATTCAGCTGCAGCCGGCTTATTGGTTTCTTTTTTTTGCAATAACAGTGGAAAAACCCATGCAGCAAGAAAAACCAGCAGAGCTGCAATAACCATTCTGATTTTCATGAGTAGTTTTTTAATCATGGCAATTTACTTAAATATACGTTTCCGTATTACTGCAGGGATTGATGCTGAATTTTGCAAGTTCTTTCTTTTGGTTTAAAGCCTGAATAAAAGTTTTCTTCAGCGCCAGGTTATTTCCGGAAAGAAAAATCCGTTTTGTATTTTTGCCGGGCCGATGAGTGTACAGGTTTTGTTGGATTTGTACAAAAACTCCCCCCGCCTTTTTCAACTGGCGGACAAGCTTTCTTTTGCCAATTCTGAAACATCAGGCCTGAAAATCAGGCTCGAAAACCTGCAGGGTAGTTCGCCTGAATTCATCGCCGCCGCCATTTTTGAACATGAAGCATGCGCACAGTTTAATCACCTTATCGTATTAAATGATGCGGAAGATGCCGCTTATTTTCACAACACCCTTGAAAACCTGACCGGGGCGCTTGACCTGTTTTATTTTCCTTCCTCCTTCAGGCAAAGAAAAAATTTCAGCCAGCTGAACAGCAGCCATGTGATGCTACGCACCGAGGGGCTGACAAAGATTGCTACCTCATCCCCCGGCCCCTTCTCCATAAATGGAGAAGGGGAGTTGAGGCGCAAAATCTTCATCACGTATCCCGAAGCGCTGTTTGAAAAAGTGGTGGTGCCCGATATACTGTCTTCCAATATCATTTTTATAAAAACCGGCGATACGCTGGATACCGGTGCACTGCTGCTGAAGCTCGATAGCTTTGGTTTTGAGAAAACAGATTTTGTGTATGAACCCGGCCAGTTTGCCATCCGTGGCGGCATCCTCGATATTTATTCTTTCGGAAACGATAAGCCCTACCGGATCGAACTTTTCGGCAACGATGTGGATTCCATCCGCATCATTGACCCGGAAACACAGCTGAGCGAAAGAAAACTGCTGCAGGTAAGCATTATCCCCAATATCGAAACACAGTTTCAGAACAAGGAGAAAATTCCGTTGCTTGATTTTTTACCCGGCAATACCCTCATCTGGATGCAGGATGAAGAACTGGTGAAGGCAAGACTCAAAGATTGCGAAGAAGAGCTCCATTATTTCCTGGCAAACAAAACTGAAAGAACAGAACAAAACGATGATGCGCTGTTTAGGGCCGATGATTTTATTTCCGCTGCTGATTTTGAAAAACAGGTTGAAAAACGTACCTGTGTTTATTTCGGCAGTAATCAGCGACGTCTTCACGCCGGAAATATCAGCACACACCTGTCTCCCAAAACTTCGGAGGATCATTTACTCATCACGCATCACTCATTACTCATTCATTTCAATACCCGCAGGCAGCCGGCTTTCAACCGCCGGTTTGATTTGCTGATTGATGACCTGCTTACCTGGGAAAGAAAAGGATTCCGGCTGTACATTTTTGCCGAAAACCCCAAACAACTCGAGCGGCTGCGCAACATTTTTGAAGACCTGAAATCCGACATAGTTTTTAACCCGGTCATAGCAGCTATTCACGAAGGCTTTATTGATGAGGATCTGAAAATTGTTTGCTATACCGATCATGAAGTTTTTCAGCGCTATCATAAATACCGGGTAAAACAGGCTTACAATAAAAACAAGGCGCTCACGCTGCGTACGCTTCGGGAACTGCAGCCGGGCGATTTTGTCACGCATATTGATCATGGGGTCGGGGTATTTAGCGGACTGCAAAAGATTGATGTGAACGGCCGCCTGCAGGAAGCCGTGCGGCTGATTTATAAAGACAGCGATATTCTTTACGTCAACATCAACAGCCTGCACAAAATAGCCAAGTACACCGGTAAAGAAGGAACCGTGCCGAAGATCAACAAGCTCGGCAGCGATGCATGGAACAGGCTGAAAGATAAAACGAAGGCCAAGGTTAAGGAAATCGCATTCGATTTAATTAAGCTGTATGCCAAACGAAAAGCACAACAGGGCTTTCAGCATACGCCTGACACGTACCTGCAAACTGAGCTGGAGGCATCTTTTATTTATGAGGATACGCCTGACCAGAGCAAAGCAACCGCGGATGTAAAAAAAGATATGGAATCACCATCGCCGATGGATCGTCTCGTTTGCGGTGATGTGGGTTTTGGAAAAACTGAAATTGCCATCCGTGCCGCATTCAAAACCTGTGTGGAAGGCAAACAGGCTGCTGTGCTGGTGCCTACTACTATTCTTGCATTTCAGCATTACCAGACTTTCAGCGACCGGCTGAAAGATTTCCCGGTGACGGTGGATTATATCAATCGTTTTAAATCGGCAAAGCAGCGAAAGGAGACGCTGAAGAAGCTGGAAGAAGGAAAAATTGAAATCATCATTGGCACCCATGCCCTGCTGGGCAAGGATGTAAAGTACAAAGACCTTGGCCTGCTGATTGTGGATGAGGAACAGAAATTCGGCGTAGCGCATAAAGAGAAAATAAAAACCATTCGCACCACGGTGGATTGTCTTACCCTTACCGCTACGCCCATTCCCCGCACTTTACAATTTTCGCTAATGGGCGCAAGAGACCTGAGCATCATCAACACGCCGCCGCCCAACCGCCAGCCCATACAAACCGAAGTGGCTGTGTACAACGAAGACCTGATCCGCGATGCGATTTATTATGAAACGGAACGCGGCGGCCAGGTGTTTTTTATTTACAACCGGGTGCTGGGCCTGGCCGAAATGGCAGAAATCATCCGCGGACTGTGCCCCGATTTAAGTATCGGTATTGCCCACGGGCAAATGGAAGGCCACGAACTGGAAAAACATATTCTTGATTTCATAGATAAAAAGTACGACGTGCTGGTGTGCACCAACATAGTGGAAAGCGGCGTGGACATTCCGAACGTGAACACCATTATTGTAAACAATGCCCACCACTTTGGTCTCAGCGATCTGCACCAGCTTCGCGGCAGGGTAGGACGCAGCAACAAAAAAGCATTCTGTTATTTGCTGGCGCCACCGCTGAGCACATTGCCCGATGATTCAAGAAAAAGATTGCAGACCCTGGAGCAGCACAGCGAGCTGGGCAGCGGTTTCCAGATTGCCATGAGGGACCTCGACATCCGCGGCGCCGGAAATTTGCTGGGCGGCGAGCAAAGCGGCTTTATGGCAGAGATTGGTTTTGAAATGTACCAGAAAATCCTCGATGAAGCCATCCGCGAACTGAAGCGAATCGAATTCAAAGAATTGTTTAAAGAAGAAATTTCACGCCAGGACGATTTTGTGCAGGACTGCACCATTGATACCGACCTGGAAATACTGATTCCCGATGATTATGTGGAAAGCATCACGGAACGTCTTTCACTTTACCAGCGACTCGACAGTTGCGAAACGGAAGAAGAACTGCAAACAATGGCGGCAGAAATGAAAGACCGGTTTGGTCCCTTGCCACAGCAAGTGGATGATTTGTTCATTTCGGTGCGTTGCCGAAGGCTGGCCGTGGCGCTTGGTTTTGAAAAAATGAGCCTGAAAGACGATGCGCTGCGCTGTTACTTTATCAACCGGCCCGACTCACCCTATTTTGAATCGCCAACCTTTCAACGGATACTCTCGTTTATACAAACAGGCACCAACAAAGCAAAGCTCAAACAAAGCGGCCGGCTGTTTATCCTGGTAATTGAAGATGTGAAATCAATGGAGGCTGTGTATCGTTTTCTTGCTTCGATGCACTGGTTTTGTTTTCAGGCTGTAAATGAATTTAATTCGGTTTAAAAAATGATTCTGCAACCTTATCAGCATTCCTGCTATCTTCAACCGAAACAATTTTGATTTTTATAACAGCGCCTGATTTTTTTAATAAGGTTAGGTTATAAATATCCTCACTGATTCTTTCAATAATATCATTAGAAATATGAGTTGCCGAAAATAGTAATTTATTGCAAGTAGTGTCTGTAAGAAGTATATAACCCAAATTTCGCAAGTTACTGTGAGCAATTAAAAAAATTTTGCTGATGGATAAATGCTTTGCCGATTATATTTTTTTTGTGATTTTCTGTACTTGCTGACACTTCTTCCCTTACCCATCCGCCCAGCGAATGATCAATTTGTTCCGATGTTATTGTAATCGGAATTCCGTATTTGATCTGATCAGGTGGCAACCGGTAAAGAGTAATCATTCTTGTGTGTAAAAATTTTTAAAACATTTCTGCGACCGGTTTTAATCCATTTGGCTGTCAGTGTTACAAAGTGAAGAATAAAATTTTTTAGCCTGAAAGAAGTTTTTACCACCGGGATTTTGGCTGCGTATCGGGCTTTAAAAATTGTAAACAACAAATAAGCCACCGTTGTAGCATACAGATAAATTGTATTCATCTCAAAATTATTAAACGGCAATTTGTTCCATCCAAAATCATAATCCAGTTCTTTGAAACGATGTTCACCATCGCAGCCCCGTTGGTTGTAGAATTCAATGCATGACAGAGCATCGGTATTATCGTCATTGGTTATTATGCTGTGGTAACGATATCCATTCATATCTTCCATGGTGAGCTGACCTTTTACTTTTTCACGATAAGCCACGATACGCCGCCAGCCGCCGAATAATTTTTCCTTTATCGTGCATACTTCTACTTTTCGATTGCACAACATCTGCGGCTGCCAATCCGTTTCATCCTGCAAAGCGATTCGCAGCGCTTCATTCAATTCGGCACGGATGTAATAGATAAAAGTATTTTTCTCCAGCCATTCAATCGTATCTTTCTCGTAACAACTGGCATCGGCTCTGAATTTGTTTACTTGTAATCCCGGTTCTCTGCACCGCTCAGTGGTTTGTTTTATCAACGATAACTGATCATAATTTTCCGGCGTGTTGCCCTTGCGGTTCTGAAGATAAACAGGCAGCTTGTTGATGCTTAAGACAACGGGATAATATCCTTGTGTTTTTTTGTAAGTAAAAGCATTATCTGTTTTCGTGTTTTCAATGATGTGCCCGTCATAATCCAGCGTGTAAGACCCGCTGCTGTTCAAAGCCCCGCCCCGTACACACAATTGCGGCAACAATTTATTAAACGCTTCATGTTCATTGATGTGATGAATGACGTCTTTATCGCCGCTGATTATTTTTGTAATTTGTTTGAGTTCTTTACAAACATATTCCAATGTATCGGGTGAACAAATTTTTAGTGAGGGATGATCCTGCATTTGTTCACGAACGGTGTTCAAATCATCCAGCGCATCGCCGCCAATGCAAAACATGAAGAATAAACTTTTCAGTACATCACTGTAATTGTAAACAGCATTGCAGGGCCGGTCTCCCAAAAATTTATTGATAAGCTGTTCAAAACCCAGTCGGGTAAAATCAGCTTCCATAAAATTTATACCGCCAAAAGATTGGTAGAATGATTGTTTTATTTCAATTTGCATATGTTAAAATTGTAAAAGCAAGTTCACTGATTCAGGTGAAATTGCAAAGAGCCTCTAATCCACACTGTGTGAGGAAAAGAGGCTTCTTTGTTTTTTTTACTTGCGAAGTGCAGGAAAAAGATAGTTGTCTTTCGGATCAGGGCTCAAGCGGTAAACAGCCCTTTCAATGGTGACCAGCGCAATTTTTTTTATGAATTCAATTACGGAAGTAGCCTGTTCCTTATGCATCCATTTATTATCGGTAAGGGCATCAAAAATTTCTGAAAGGAGATAATTGTTAACTATGGGAAGAAACTGGTAAGTAACGAGCCTGTCTATGAGCGGACCAATATTCTTTGATCTTGCATATTTTATCCAGACATTGGCATCAATAATAATGGGATACATGCTACTTACGGTAACGGTTTTTCTGAATAGCTCTTATAATATCCCCTTCAGATGCTTTTTTGAAATCAGCAACTTTAGTAATGGAATTCCATTCTTCTTTTAATTCTTTTTGAAAAAAGCGGATATAAAGCATTTTTAGCTCCGCTTCAGACTTCGTGCGCAATCGGTCCACCATTTGAGCAAATAGAGAGGGCTGAGATTCACTAAGGTTTAAATTGTTCATACATCTAAGTTACAATTTTTAGTACAAATACGGAAACGCCTCTCAAAAGGGATGCGTAGAAAGTAACAAAAAAATTCATTGCGAATGCAGTGAAGAAAACTAAAAAAAAATGAAAAAAGCAGTAGTAACATTAATCACAGCAACAGCCCTTCTGTCATCCTGTGAAAAATCAACAGATGGACTTCGTCCGCTAAGTTCATTTACTGTTATTAACGCAACAACCGATGTGACATCTGCAAAAGCATATGCATCAGAAAAAAACATATACTGGAAAAACCTTCCGGCGACAGATGCCGCAGCCCAATACCGATCAGCACATCTCGGCGCTTTTGCTTCCAATAATAATGTAAGGGCTGTGTCAGCGACAGATACTACGATCAGCTTATTTAGCAGCGTCAAAGCAGAAGAATTTAAACTGGCAGCATTTAATACGCTTTTTCTCTGCGGCAACGCCGGCGCTTCTTATGATGGTATTTTTATACAGAAAGATAATATTGTCAACCATACCGATTCAGTTTTAGGCATGCGCTTCATCAACTTGTCACCCAACAGTTCACCGGTCAATATTACATTATCTACTTCTCCAACAGTAAACGAAGCAACCGGTCTTGCTTACAAACAAATAACAGATTTCAAAACTTATCCTGCTTTGCAAAGTACAAGCAGTATGATATTTCAATTAAGAGATGCGGGAGGCACATGGCTGGCAAGTTATACTTTGCCAGTAACACCTGCAAGTCCATATACTAATGTCGGCATACCTTGGGCAAGATTCAAAAACATAACACTTATGGTTAAAGGATTGCAGGGAACAACTAGTGGTACGAATGCGTTTGGGATTTTCCCCGTGGCGCATTATTGAACGGCATGAATAAAGCGGCGGCAAGGTTATGAATGGCTGCAATTCAAATAACTAAACCCGGTTCTCAGCATGGCACCAATAATTACGAGTTGAAATAAATTTGGAGTTTGTAACGTATAGCGTTACATTTGTAAATGATCATAAGCATCCGGCACAAAGGATTGAGGTTGTTTTATGAAAAAGGGGATGCATCTAAATTGCCAAAACAGCAGCTAACAAAAATTCGGTTGATTTTGACACGATTGGAAGCTGCTTCAGGACCTCAAATCATGCAGGTGCCGGGCTATCATCTTCATCCATTATCGGGAGAGTGGAGGGGTTTTTGGTCAGTAAGAGTAGATAAAAATTATCGTATTGTATTCAGGTTTGAAGGTGAAAATGTTTACGATGTTGATTATTTGGATTATCATTAAAAATTATTATTATGTCTATGCATAACCCTGCTCATCCGGGCGAATTGATCCGGGAAACTATTGAAGCTCTCCGGGAAGAGACAGGAAAAAAACTGACGATTGAAGAAGTAGCCTCCGGATTGGTTACTACCCGCAAGACTTTATCTTCCATTATGAATGGCAGGCAAAGTGTTTCCCCGGAAATGGCTATGAAATTAGCGGCAGCATTTAAGAATACGACTCCGGAATTCTGGCTAAAAGTTCAAAACAATTATGATCTTGCTAAGGCCAGGAAGAAAGTAAAAACAAGTGCAATTAAAGTGTTTTGGAAATCAGCGGCTGCTTTCTAAGCTTTCAGCGCTTCATTATGTGCAGGAGAAGTCATACAGCAATTCCTTCTTTACGTATTTCTCTATATACTCCTTGTATGGATGTTTACTTTTTGTGAAAACTGGTTACAAGCGAAGACAATATCAGGCCATTTAAAAGTGAAGCACAGGAAATAAATTTTTTCAGAAATATCAAGCCAAAGTTCACGGCACAGATACAATATTTTGCAATACATTCCGAAGCATTGCTATTTGTACCGGCGAAAATAGAAGAGCAGATCATTTACCGTCAAAAAGAAATGGAACGGTTAAATTTTTTCCCTGCCAAGCATAAAAAATTTGTTGAATATTACGAAAGTGGCAGAAGTGATTTAGATACATCTTGGTTTATAAGAGTAAATGAACGTCACTCCTTTTTAAATTCTATGACATACGATGCGGATAAATTCTTTTGTTCCAGTCACGATCATTTGGTAAGGTCGTTGCTGGCGCATAAGATGTATAATGAATATGCACAAAACAAGTTGAAAGAACTAAAAACAATTTCATTATAAAGCTGGGCATATTGACCTGAAAACTCCACTCATCCTGTGCTAGCTTGCCCCGATGAATATCGGTGGTCAAAGGATTGACCTTCGACTATTCATGCAAACTCCTTTAATTCAGTAAAGACTCTCTTTTCTCCATTATTTGTATTATTTTTAAGACCTAAATCTGGCTATGAGAATCCATCCAATTCCATTAACCTTACTGCTTTGTCTTATTTCTTTTATTACCCCCGCACAAAAAGATACAGCAGGTGTGCTGCAGCTTCGCAGCGGAAAAATTTTCACGGCAAAAAATATTACTGCGGGTGCGGTAGAAGAATTTGTCAGCAGGCTGGAGAAAGTAAACGGCAAATCATTTGCGGTGCTACAGTTTCAGCAATTGCCAACGGAAACACGGAAAAAAGAGCTGGCTGCTGCGCACATTGAGCTGCTGGAGTATATTCCTGACCTTGCTTATAGCATCTGCATTAAAGGTGAAGTGGATTTTACTGCTTTGCAAAAAGCAGGCGCCATTTCGTTGCTTCAATTGACTGCAAAACAGAAAATGCATCCTGCTATGGCAAGGGGCATTTTTCCATCCTGGGCCATCAATACCCCGGGCATGGTGGATGTGTGGATCAGTTTTCCCAAAACAATTTCTTTTGAAGAAATAAAAATTTTATTGCGGCAAAAAAATGTGGAGATCACTTCTGTTGATTACAGTCAGTATCACATTATCGGTTTACGCATTTTGCGGTCGCGGCTTGATGAGATAGCTGCTTTCCCATTTATAGAATATATGGAGCCGGCGCCGCACGGCGATCAGCCGCTGAATTATATGGCCAAACAAAACAGCCGCGGTAATGTGCTGAATGCAGCTACCGCTGTGGGTGGTTTTAATCTGAAAGGTACAGGAGTGGTGGTAGGTGTGGGCGACAATGCCGATGTGCAGTATCATGCCGACTTTACAGGAAGACTTATCAATTACGGGCCGGCCGGCTATAATTATCACGGCACACATGTACATGGCACGGTGGGTGGTGGCGGCCTCATTTATGAACTGTATAGCGGCTATGCTCCCAAATCAACTCTGATCACTCAATATTTTTCAGGTATCATCGGCAATGCGTCCACTTATGTTACTGATTACGGAATGGTGGTCACCAACAATTCTTACGGCGATGTGGTGGGTGATTGCAATTACATGGGTTATTATGACCTCCTGAGCCGTGTTCTCGATCTGCAGGCTGCAAGTAATCCCAATCTTCATCATGTGTTTGCAGCGGGCAACGATGGCGGACTAACCTGTTCTCCCTATCCTGCCTCATTCCGGACGGTGCTGAGCGGGTATCAATCGGCAAAAAATATTCTCACTGTCGGCGCCACCAACAGAACCGGGTCAGTCACTTCTTTTTCCAGCCGAGGCCCGGTGCAGGATGGCCGCACCAAACCTGAAATCACTGCTGATGGCCTTTCTACAATTTCCTCTGTACCCGATGACGGATATAATGTTCAATCGGGAACAAGTATGGCTTCGCCGGCAGTGGCCGGCGGTCTTGCCTTGCTCTACGAACGTTACCGCATCCTGAATGGAGGAAGTAATCCGAAAATAGCATTGATAAAAGCCCTTGTTTGTAACGGGGCAACTGATCTTGGAAATACCGGGCCCGATTATACCTATGGCTTTGGCTGGATGAACCTGCTGCGTTCAGTTGATATGCTGAACAACACAAGGTACTTCTCTACATCTATCAGCACCGGTGGAAGCAACGATCACACAATTTCAGTACCTGCAAATACGGCTCAACTGAAAGTGACATTATACTGGACTGATCCGGCTGCTGCAGTATTGGCTGCGCAAACCCTGGTGAATGACCTGGATCTTGAAGTGACCGCACCGGGGCCTTCAACTCTGTATCCTTACAAACTTGACACAGTGCCCGCCAATGTGAATAATGCCGCAACACAGGCGGCTGATCACATCAACAATATTGAACAGGTAATAATTACCAGCCCGGCCAATGCAACTTATACTGCCACAGTAAAAGGAACTGCTGTTCCCTCAGGGCCCCAGGAGTATTTTTTAGTGTATGATATAATCCCGGTTGAAACCCGGATTGTGCATCCGGTAGGTGGAGAAACTTTGAAACCCGGTGAAACGGAAACCATTCAATGGGAGTCGTACGGCGATCCGGCCAATACATTTTTGGTGGAATATTCCACTGACAACGGATCCAGTTGGATAACCATAGATGCATCGGTGGCAGCCAACCAGCGCCGCCTCAACTGGACGGTACCTTCGGTGGCAACCAACCAGGCATTGATAAGGGTGACAAGAAACGGTACCGGGTATGTAAGTACCAGTTCTGCTTTTACAATTCTTGGTGTACCAACATTATCCCTTGCATCTACCCAATGCGAAGGGTATTTTACATTTGACTGGACATCGGTAACAGGCGCCACCGATTATGAAATATTTCAATTGCAGGGGAGTGATTGGGTTTCCATCGCCACTACGGCGTCAGCCAGCTATACGCTCAGCGGCTTATCGCCCGGTACTGAATATTGGGTAACGGTGTGTGCAAGACTGAGCGGAACAAGAGGAAGAAAAGCCTCGGCATTAAAACGTACACCGAATTCAGGCACATGTGCCGGCTCCATTTCAGATAATGACTTGGCAATGGATTCCATTGTGGCTCCGGTATATGGAAGAATCGCCACTTCAACTGCATTAGCGGCATCCACAACTGTAACTGCAAGAATTAAAAACCTCGACGATGCCAATGTCACCAGTTTCAAAATGCGTTACTACGTGGGAGGCACTTTGGTGGTGGAAGATGTAGTGTCGGCCACTGTGACGCCAGGCAGCACGTACACTCACAATTTTTCGGTTGCCTACGATTTTTCAGCAGCCGGAAATTATGTGCTGAAAGCAGAAATAGAAAATACAACAGGTGCGGATCCTGTTTCTGCAAACAATTCAATCACCGATACCATCAGGCAACTGAGCAATGCACCTATAATACTGCCGTTTACTGACAATCTTGAATCGGCCACGGCAAGGCACTACCACAGCAACCGCTTTGGTGTGGAAGGAATAGTACGCTATGATTTTACTCATACTGATCCGCTGGGCAGGTTAAGCACATACATGAACACAGGCATGGCCTATTCCGGCAGCAAATCGCTCATTATGGATTTTGACGGGTGGAACGGCGGTGTAGGCAGTAATAACTATGCATACGGCACATACAATATGAGCGGTGTGAATGCTGCCACGCAGGACATTCGCCTCGACTTCCAGTTTAAATCGCATGGCGACAGCATTTCCAGCGCTGTAAATAAAATCTGGATACGAGGCGACGATACACAGCCATGGATTGAAGCATTTACCTTATCAGCCAATGGAAACACCCCCGGCATATTCAAGCGTTCGCCAAGTATTGAAATTGCCGATTTGCTGGTAACCAACAGCCAGAACTTCAGCAGCAGTTTCCAGGTACGCTTTGGCCAGTTTGGTTGGGTGAGAATACTCGACAATGTGGGATTCCAGGGACATAATTTTGACGACATCCGCATTTACGAAGCCATTGATGACATTCAAATGGTAAGCATTGATGAACCCATCATAAACAGCTGCGGGTTAAGCAGCACTACAACCATAAAAGTGACAGTGAAAAATGCATCACTCAATACAATCAGCAATATTCCTGTTCGCATGGTGGTAGATGGCGGCACACCGGTGGTAGAAACCATCCCCGGCCCGGTGAGTCCGAACAGTTCTGTTCAATACACCTTCACTGCCACAGCCAATCTTTCTGCCCCGGGTTATCATACATTGCTTGTAAATGTGCAGTATGGCACCGATAATTACAGGGATAATGATACAACCACAGCCACAATTTTTAATGCACCATTGATTACAAGTTTCCCGCATGTGGAGCATTTTGAAAGCAACGACGGCTACTGGCGCAGCGAAGGCACCAACAATTCATGGGAGTACGGTGTGCCGGCTTCAACCAAAATAAGCAAAGCAGCCAGTGGCACCAAAGCATGGAAAACAACGCTGGAGGGTAATTACCGAAACCTGGAAACATCGTACCTCTATTCGCCATGTTACAATATCAGCGGCATGACCAACCCGACGCTGAGCCTGAGCATTGCGCTTGACTTGGAAGATTGCGGCGGCACACTTTGCGACGGGGCTTATATTGAATATTCCGGCGATGGCATCATCTGGACAAGGCTGGGCTCGGTAGGCAGCGGCACCAACTGGTACAACAAAAACTACAGCGGCAGCCACCTGTGGAGCGTGGAGAATTATACCCGCTGGCATGTGGCCACCTGTCCCTTACCAACAAGTGTTCCCGTTATCCGGTTCAGGGTGGTGGTCGAAAGTGATCCCTTTGTAACTTTTGAAGGTGTGGCCATTGATGATGTGCATGTGTATGATAATACCAACGGCATTTACGACGGGGCCTCCATGGGTTCGCCGGTTTCGCAAAACATTTCCGGCGGTACCAGCTGGGTGCATTTTACTTCGGGCGGCAAGCTGGTGGCTTCCATTCAGCCCAATAACCAGAACATGGGCAATACCGATGTGCAGGCATTTATTTATACCGGTGGTGTACGCAACGATGGCAAACAATATTACCACAACAGGAATATTACCATCAAGCCGGCGAATGTTTCACTCAGCGATTCCGCCATTGTCCGTTTTTATTTTCTCGATACTGAAACCGAAGCCCTGATAAATGCCACCGGCTGCGCTATTTGCACCAAACCGGCCATGGCATCGGAACTTGGCTCCACCAAGTACAGCGACACAGATGATAATTTTGAAAATGATAACCTGGGCGATGATATTGCAGGCACGTTTAGCTTCCTGAGCGCCGACTGGAATTTTAAAGTACCGTTTGATAAAGGTTATTACATTCAATTCAGTGTAAAAGATTTTTCAGAATTCTGGCTGAACAACGGTGGCACCGACCGGCAAACTCCGCTGCCGGTAGAGCTCATCAGCTTTACCGCCAAAAAGAAAGATAACCGTGATGTGCTGCTGGAATGGAAAACAGCGCAGGAGCATCATGTCAGTCATTTTGAAATTGAAGTGGCAAAAGGAAATGCCGATTACAGGGATCGCCGCTTTCTGAAAATTGCCGAAGTGCCCGGTGCGGGAAATTCAAATAGTGAAAGAAGCTATAGCTTTACCGATACGGAAAACGGAAAGACCGGTGTACATTATTACCGGTTAAAAATTGTTGACCGCGACAACACTTTTGTTTATTCCCCGGTGAGGCCTGTTGTATTTAACGATGAGTTGACATGGCAGGTTTATCCTAATCCTTCAGATGGCATATACAAATTCATTTACCAGTTAAATCAAAATGAAACACTCAGCCTGAAAGTATACGACACAAAAGGCAGGCTGGTGAAAAACCTGAAATTAGGCGGAAACGGGTTTGTACAAACTGCGGTGATAGATTTGAAATCACTTTCATTTGCTCCCGGCATTTATCTTATGCTTGCAGAGTCCGGTGAGAAAAAACAAAGCATTCGCCTGGTAAAGCAGTAAAAAACAAAAGGGGCTCCCCGGCCCCTATACTTTTTTATTGCTCAGCATTACCATCCTGGTCTTGCAAGGCCTGCCTTTATAGCGGCCATTGCTTTTTCTTCGTTTACCAGTGTAGTAAGCTTGTTTCCCTTGCCGTCGTCGCCCTGCACCATGTAGGCGCCTTTGGCGGTTTTTGAAATCACGGCATTCTGAATGGGAACATTCTTTTCCTTGGTTTTTACATTGTAAGCGGTTAATTGTACGCTGCTCATGGGTGTGGGTTTTTGATTAGGAAAGGCTGAAATTAGGATTTTTGATGGTTCAGGTCAGAAAATTTTCTAACAGGGCATGAAAAAGTCCTGCACTACAGGACTAATAATCTAGAAATTAGAGAATTAAAATCACACATCAATCTTCGCATACTTCGCATGGCTTTCAATAAAATCTCTTCGAGGCGCCACTTCATCACCCATCAGCATGCTGAAGATGCGGTCGGCCTCGGCAGCGCTTTCTATAGTTACCAGTTTTAATGTGCGGGTTTCAGGATTCATGGTGGTGTCCCAAAGCTGTTGTGCATTCATTTCACCCAAACCTTTATATCGCTGCACTGTTACGCTTTCTTCTTTACCTGCGCCAATCTTTTCTACTAAAGCCTTTCTTTGTTCTTCATTCCATGCATAAGCCTGTTCTTTTCCTTTTTTTACCAGGTACAATGGCGGCTGGGCAATATAAACATAGCCTTGTTCAACCAGCTCGGTCATAAAGCGGTAAATAAAAGTAAGAATCAAAGTGGCGATGTGACTTCCATCCACATCAGCATCGGTCATGATGATGAGCTTGTGATACCGGAGCTTTAAAAGATTCAATGCCTTGGGGTCGTCAGGTGTGCCAACTGTTACTCCCAAAGCCGTGTACATATTCCTGATTTCTTCATTCTCGTAAATTTTATGCTCCATGGCTTTTTCCACATTCAGAATTTTTCCTCGCAATGGAAGAATGGCCTGGTAGCTCCTGTTGCGGCCCTGCTTGGCGGTGCCGCCTGCGCTGTCGCCCTCAACCAAAAACAATTCGCATTTTTCCGGATCTCTTTCTGAGCAGTCGGCAAGCTTGCCTGGCAAACCACCGCCACTGAGAACTGATTTTCTTTGCACCAGTTCTCTTGCTTTACGTGCTGCGGCTCTAGCCTGGGCGGCAAGAATCACTTTGCTGATAATGTTCTTTGCTTCCCGCGGGTTTTCTTCCAGGTAAGCTTCAATTACTCTTGATACTGTTGAATCCACCACACCCATTACATCACTGTTTCCCAGCTTGGTTTTTGTTTGTCCTTCAAACTGAGGCTCCGGTACTTTTACCGAAATAATGGTGCTGAGTCCTTCGCGGAAATCATCGCCTTCAATTTCCACTTTGGCTTTTTCAAACATCCCGTTTTTATCACCATAGGATTTGAATACCCGGGTCAGTGCCCGGCGAAATCCCGCCACATGGGTGCCGCCTTCGATGGTATTGATGTTATTTACGTATGAATAAATATGTTCGTTGAAGGAATCATTGTACATCAGCGCCACTTCCACTGACACATTGGTGGTTTCATCGCGGCCTTCCACAAACAGCACTTTGGGCAGCAGCGGATTTCTGCCTGCATTTTTATCCAGCATTTCTACAAATTCCACAATGCCGCCTTCGCTGTAAAAAGTTTTGCTGTAGGCACCGTTGCCATCTTCCTTTTCACGCAGGTCGTTCAGGGTAATGCTTACACCTTTGTTTAAATAAGCCAGTTCACGCAGCCGGCCCTCCAGTATATCTTTTTTGAAAACGGTTACAAGAAAAATGCTGTCATCGGGCCAGAAGCGGACGGTGGTGCCCCGCTTGCCCGTAGCGCCAATTTCACGGACCGCATACTGCGGAATACCGATTTTATATTCCTGTTCAAAAATTTTTCCGTCGCGGCACACCTGTACATGCAGTTTTTTACTCAGTGCATTTACACAGCTTACACCTACGCCGTGCAAACCGCCGGATACTTTGTATGAACTTTTATCAAACTTGCCGCCGGCATGCAGCACGGTCATCACCACTTCCAGCGCACTGCGTTTTTCTTTCGGGTGCATGCCGGTGGGAATGCCGCGGCCATCGTCTTCTACCGATACGGAATTATCTTCATGAATGTTTACGGTGATATTTTTGCAAAAACCAGCCAGCGCTTCGTCAATAGAGTTGTCCACTACTTCATATACCAGGTGATGCAATCCTTTTTCGCTGATGTCGCCGATGTACATAGCCGGACGTTTGCGAACGGCTTCCAGACCTTCGAGCACCTGTATGCTTTCAGCTCCATAACCTGCACTTTGGCTGCTCCCGGCAGGGGTTGAAACCGGGCTTATTTTCTCTTTAATTTCTTCATTCATATTACAGGTAAAGTTGTGTAAAACAGGAGTAAAACAAATGCCTGCGAATGTACGGAAATATACCCTTTTTGAAGGTATTTGACGGGCTATTTTTTGCCTGTTTTTTAGCACCGCGGTGGATAAAAATAAAGGCTGAGAACAGATGTTTTCAGCCTTAAAAAAAAGTGTGGTTTCTGTTAACTGCGCTTCACTATCTGTGCCACCAGGTCGGCTTCGCAGCAAACTTTATTGCCTACGTAAACTGTTCCTTTCATTTCGCAGATTCCCCTGCGGATAGGCGCCGAAAGCTCCATCTTCAGCAGCATGGTATCGCCGGGTTTTACCATCTGCTTGAACTTGCAGTTATCTATTTTCAGAAAATAAGTATCGTATTGTCCTTCGGAGCTCAGGTTCATGGCCAGTATGCCGCCGCATTGAGCCAGTGCTTCAATCTGCAGCACGCCGGGCATCACGGGATTGCCGGGAAAATGTCCCTGGAAAAACCATTCGTTGAAGGTTACATTTTTTATTCCAACGATGTGTGTGTCGCTCAGCTCGATGATTTTATCTACCAGTAAAAAAGGAAACCGGTGCGGAAGTTTTTTCTCAATAAAAGTCAGGTCATACACCGGCGGCTGGCAGGGGTTGTAAGTGGGTACGTTGCGGGTGTGCTTATTTTTTTTGATGTATTGTTTTATTTTTTTTGCAAACTCCACATTGCTGCTGTGGCCAGGCCGGTTGGCAATTATTTTAGCCTTGATGGGATAGCCTATCAGCGCCAGGTCGCCTACCACGTCCAGTAATTTATGGCGGGCCGGTTCGTTAGGAAAACGCAGCTCCACGTTGTTCAGGTAACCTTCACTTTTGATTTCAATTTTTTCTTTGCCGAAAATTTTTTTCAGCCGTTCCATTTCTTTATCGTCAACGGGTTTATCCACCACGACGATGGCATTATTTACATCGCCGCCTTTGATGAGGTTGTTGTCCAGCAGCATTTCCAGTTCGTGCAGAAAACAAAAAGTGCGGCAGGGAGCAATTTCTGTTTTAAAATCTGAAATTTTTTTCAGCCCGGCATGCTGTGTGCCCAGCACAGATGAATTAAAGTCAATCAGGGCCGTGACGGAATAATCCACGGCCGGCATGGCTACCAGTTCCACCCGTTTTTTTTCATCGTGGTAATAAATATTTTCATCAATGCTGTACCAGGTTTTAGCGGCGTCCTGCTCCGTTACACCTGCTTTTTCAATTATCTCAACAAAGGGTTCACTGCTGCCGTCCATAATGGGCATTTCAGGGCCATTCACTTCAATTATGCAATTGTCTATGCCCATGCCTACCAGTGCGGCCAGTACATGCTCCACGGTGCTTACTTTGCCGCCATTGGCTTCCAGCGTGGTGCCGCGGCTGGTATCGGTCACCAGGTCGCAATCGGCTTTGATGACAGGCTGAAGGGGCAAATCCACTCTTTGAAACTGAAGTCCGAATCCTGGATGGGCGGGTTTCATTACAAGGTCAACCAGTATTCCGGTATGCAGGCCGGTGCCGGAAATACGGGCTTCTGAAGCAAGCGTATGTTGTTTGTCGGCATTGAATTGGCCGTTCACTTTCTGCGCAGCGCTGGTTTTATCTTCTGCTGAAGGAATCATGCGGACAAAGATACACGTTGGCAGGGAAATGATACAGGCTTAGTGTTTTGGCGAAATGCTTGAATAGGAGCTCTCAAATAATTCTTTGAGGCCCTTCGTAATTTTTTCCAACGCTTTCACCTTTCGGGCTTTTTTCAGCGAATCTCCCGGTGAAATTTGCCCGCTTTTGTAATCTATTCCTCTTACAGTATCACCCGGATGCAATGCAATTGAATCGCCGGATGAAAAAATATTTATATACGATGTTCCCGGGAGTTCGCTGTCTAAAACAAAAGATGAATTTCCGGGAATATTAAAAGCACCGGGAAAAAATAAAATAACGAGGGCCATGGAATCGTGAAGTTTCATTCGGGTGACAGTGCCGACAGGCAGCCCGCTTTATTTTACTTCCGATCCTTCCTTTAAGCCGGTTACATCATTAAATAAAACGAAAATTTTATAGCCTTTTTCTTTACACGATGAAAAAGTAAATACAGCAGATAATAAAATGATAACAGAAATGATTTTCATTCTGCAAATCAATAGCTGGTTTTTTCACTCAACAACTGCTTTACTAACTCTTCCAGTTCTTTCACCCTTTTTTCCAGTTCAGGCAGGTTGCGGCTGATGGCCTGGCTGCGGAGTGCTGATGTGTAATCGTAAGCCGGGGAACCGGTGACAGCCTTACCGGGTTCGATTGATTTGCTCACGCCGCTTTGGGCATTTATTTTGGCGTCGTCGCCAATATTGATGTGGCCCACAAGGCCCGCCTGCCCGCCAATCATTACTCCCTTACCCACTTTGGTGCTGCCGCTGATGCCGGCCTGTGCAGCCACCACGGTGCTGCTGCCTATTTCCACATTGTGTGCCACCTGTATCAGGTTATCGAGCTTGGCACCTGCACGAATAATGGTAGAGCCAATAGTGGCACGGTCAATGGTTGTGTTGGCGCCTATTTCCACGTTGTCTTCAATCACCACATTGCCAATCTGCGGCACTTTCTGAAAACTGCCGTCGGCCTGCGGGGCAAATCCAAACCCATCGCTGCCGATAACTGTGCCTGCATGAATGATGACATGGCTGCCAATCATACAATCGTGATAAATTTTTGCTCCCGGATGTATAACAGTATGGCTGCCCACTTTTACATTATCACCGAGGAAAACGCCGGGATAAATTTTTGTGTCGTTGCCCAGTGATACGTTTTCGCCGAGGTAAGCAAATGCACCGATAAAAACATTTTGACCATAGGATGCCGAGGAGGCAATATACACCGGCTGTTGAATGCCTGTAAGCTGCTGCTGCATCATCTGCTTGTATTTGCTGAGCAGGTTGGCAAAAGCGGTATAAGCATCCGGCACACGGATTAAAGCAGCTTCAACCGGTTGTTTCAGTTCAAGCGTATCGTTGATGATGATAATTGAAGCTTTGGTTGTGTATAAATATTCTTCGTATTTCGGATTAGCAAGAAATGCCAGCTGTCCTTCTTTAGCCTCTTCAATTTTTCCAAAAGAGCCAACAACAGCGTTGGCATCGCCTTCAATTTTTCCATTGATAAGTGCTGCAATTTGTGCGGCGGTAAAAGTCATAAAACTAAATTCAGGTTCATGGTTCATGGTGGACAGTTCAAGGGAAAATCTATGAACCATGAACTATTATCTATGAACATCTAAAAAACAAATGTACTGTTTTTTAACCGGGCTGGCGAGGTGCTGTGCAATAAGGGCATTGTCAACCTGCGAAATATCTTTCACACTGCCGTCTTTAAACAAAATATTTATTCTTTCATCCTGCAGATTGTAAGTGGTATTGACCGCTTCGCCGGTGAAAACGAAATAGTCCGATTCGTCATTGGTGACATCCAGGCGCTGCATCACTTCTTTTTTCATTTTATTAATAAGCCTGTCTTCAAATTCGAATGCCTGCAGTTTTACTTTATAGAGTTTGCGGTGAACAAGGTGGTGGCAGAGCAGGGACAGAATTTTATCGGGATGATTCATCCAGTTTTTAACCGTAGTCATCACATCAAAATCATCCAGGCTGCAGAAGGTGTCAAGGTGTTCGGCAGTCTGGTGATCTGCCAGGGGGTTTTGAAGGAAAAAATTAAGCGCCGGAGTAGCTGCATCCGTTTTAATTCCTTTGCCGATTAATTCTTTTGCACGCCGGATGATTTTTACCAGCATCATTTCGGCGCTCAGTACTGTTTTGTGCAGGTACACCTGCCAGTACATGAGGCGGCGTGCCACCAGGAATTTTTCAATGGAGTAAATACCCTTTTCTTCCACCATCAGCTCGCCGTTGTGTACGGTGAGCATTTTTATAATGCGGTCGTAGCCGATAACGCCTTCCGATACACCGGTAAAAAAACTGTCGCGGGTGAGGTAATCCATGCGGTCCACATCCACCTGGCCGGCAATCAGCTGGTGAAGAAATTTTTTGTGGTAATTGTCAGTGAAAATATCAATGGCGGTTTGCAATTTTCCTCCATACGCTACGTTGAGCACTTTCATGATGAGCAGTGAGAGTTCTTCATGATGTACATCACGGATGAGTTCATTTTCCAGGGTGTGGGAGTAAGGCCCATGTCCCACATCGTGCAGCAGGATGGCTGCTTTGGCGCCAAGCTCTTCATCGGGTGTGATATCAACGCCTTTGCTTTTCAGTTCGGCCAGTGCATTGCACATAAGATGATAAGCGCCGAGCGAATGGTGCAGCCTGGAATGTACAGCGCCGGGATACACCAGATGTGCAAAGGCCATCTGGTAAATACGGCGCAGCCGCTGGTAGTAAGGATGCGCAATAATATCAAGAATCAACGGGTGATCAACAGTAATAAAACCATAGACGGGATCGTTGATGATTTTCCGGGGTGAGGGCATTGTTGCTTTTTTGTTAAAGGGCAGCGGGCAAAACTACAATAGCTGGTGTTATTAAACTAAATTTGATGCGGCCACTTCTACCTGTTCCAAAAGGGAGAATTGGTAATTACACATGCCCTGCTTTTTGAAAATTCAATTTCAGCTGAACTGAACAATGAAGAAACGTCAGGAAGCAGGAAAATTTCTCATAAAATTTAAAATCTGAAATCGTAAATCTGCAATCGAATGGCCTTAGCAAAAATACTCTGGGTGGATGATGAAATTGAAAGCCTGCAATCGCAAAAACTCTTTCTCGAAGGCAAGGGATACGAAGTGCATACCTTAACCAACGGGTTTGATGCCATTGATTATGTAAAAGAAAATCCCGTGGACGTGGTGCTGATGGATGAAACCATGCCGGGTATAACGGGGCTGGAAACGCTGGCCAAAATAAAGGAAGTGAGCCAGCAGATTCCGATAGTGCTGATTACAAAAAACGAAACCGAAAACCTGATGGACGATGCCATCGGTTCACAAATCAGCGATTATTTAATTAAACCGGTGAACCCGAACCAGGTGCTGCTGAGCCTGAAAAAAATTCTGGACAACAAACGGCTGGTGGCTGAAAAAACGACAACGGCTTACCAGCAACAGTTCCGTAACCTGTTTATGGCCCTGAACAGCAATCCGGACTACAATGAGTGGATGGACATTTATAAAAAGCTCGTGTATTGGGAACTGGAAATGGAAAAAAGCCACAGCCCCGAAATGCAGGAAGTGCTGCAGACACAAAAAAGTGAAGCTAACACTGAGTTCTTCAAATTCATTTCACGCAACTATGCATCGTGGGTAAAACCCAAAAGCACTGACGGCCCGGTGATGAGCCACACGCTGATGCAGTTTAAAGTGCTGCCCCACCTGGATAAGGGTACGCCGCTGTTTTTTATTTTAATTGATAACCTGCGCTTCGACCAGTGGAAAGCCATCCAGCCGATTTTTGCCGATAGCTTCCGCATACTGGAAGAAGACAGTTTTTACAGCATGCTGCCTACAGCTACGCAATATACCCGCAACGCCATCTTTGCCGGGCTGCTGCCGGTGGATATTGAAAAAAATTTCCCGGCACAGTGGAAAAATGATGATGAGCAGGGCGGAAAAAACCTGCATGAAGAAGAATTTCTGAGGGCACAACTGAAGCGATTGGGAAAAACCAACCTGAAAATTTCTTACACCAAAGTGCTGAATAACCAGGCGGGACTCGACCTGGTAAACAACATTCATAACCTGCTGACAAACGATCTGAACGTGATTGTGTACAATTTTGTGGACATGCTCAGCCATGCCCGCACGGAAATGGAAGTGCTGAAAGAACTGGCCAGCGATGAAATGAGTTACCGCAGCATTACCCGCAGCTGGTTTGAGCATTCGCCCTTGCACCAGGCGCTGAAAAAGATTGCCGATAAAAATATCAGGCTTATTTTAGCCACCGACCATGGAAGTGTGAAAGTGAAAACGCCCTGCAAGGTTGTGGGCGATAAACAAACTACCACCAATCTTCGCTACAAACATGGCCGCAACCTGAATTATGAGCCGAAAGAAGTGCTTGCCTTCCGCGACCCGCGGGATGCGGGCCTGCCGGTGCCGACCGTAAACTCATCTTTCATTTTTGCAAAAGAGGATGGCTTCCTGTGCTACCCGAATAATTATAACTACTACGTGAATTATTACCGCCATACATTCCAGCACGGCGGCGTGAGCCTGGAGGAAATGATTGTACCGGTGATTAAAATGCAAAGCAAGTAAGATTCACTTTTTCTTTTTCAAAACAATCTGGTCGCTGACGACGGCATAGATTTTCCTGAAAAATTCCCGGATGCCGGGGTATTCTTCTTTATCAAAAACTGAGCGCTGAATATCGAAAGAGTGGCGAAAAACAAGCTCATTGTCCTGCCGGATGATTTGCCTTTTGAACAGCATGCTGGAGTCGTTGGCCCGAATCAGCAGGCTTTGCGGCAATTCATCAATGCTATAATCATCCGGGATGGTAAGATGCAGAAATAAGGAATAGGACTGGTTGCTGCCCAGGTCAATATCGGTGCGACGCAGTGTGTCATTGAATGGATTTCTCCTGAAGTTGGAAAGAAAAAAAGGATCGAGAAAATAATAATCGTCGGTATTGGACAATTTATACGAAAAACCGAATTTGTGTACCAGCGGCTGCAGTTCATCCTCTGCATTTTCCTGCACCAGGCTGTCAATTACAATTTCAGCCGATTCTTTTTCAATAAACTCCTTGTCTTCTTCTTCTTTTTCCTTTTCTTTTTCATTTTGCTCTTCCAGCTTGATGGCTTTTGAATAATCATAGTAGGAAATATAGGCATCGCCTTTCAGCTCGCCGGATGTACCCAGCTCTGCCTTTATGGTAATGGAGGTTCGCATCAGCGACCGGTTGTCGGTAATGGTCACCCATTTGCTTTTGGCAGTATCTACCAGGAATACGTCACGATTGAGAATGTTGTAGGGAGGTGTTTTGTACGAAATATATTTCTGTGTTCCGTCCAGCACATAAAAGCCGGCAGAATCGGCCACCAGCACATCCACACTGTTGAACTGGCCCAGGGTGATAAAATCAGGATCGGTCCGGCCATTGTTCCGGGTGCTTACCAGTATGGGGTAAGCATTGATTCCGGCTTTTCGCAGCAGGTTCAAAACAGACAGGTTTATCTCTGCACTGTTTGCCGATTTGTTCAGCCATACTTCTTCCAGGTTGTCGGCATAGAAGCTGTGTGTTTCATCCCATTTCAGGCTGTCTTTCACCTGTTGAAAAATAAAATGCACTTTTTCAGCCGCAGTTGAAATCTTTTTTACCGAATCAAGGATGGCTTCCGTCCGGGATATTGGCGCCCGGAAATGCCTGCCGAAAAAAGGCGACATCAGCAGGGATAGATTGTAAAACTTCCACCTGTCCTGTTCGTTGATAATAAAATCAAAAAAACCGACGCGGGGGATAAAGGCAAATTCAATCCGCTGCAGGTTATCTTTCACCGAACTCATCAGTGGTTCCGGTCTGAAAGAGGGGATGTTAGTATGGTGGAAAGAGCGCATCATTACTCCCCGCCGGAGCTGGTGGTTTTGCGCAATGCTGTCTGGTGAAATCACCCGGAAATCAAACTTCATTTCATCGGGATAAATAAACCGGCAGGTGGAAACGGTCGTAGGGATTTCATCCTGCAGAAACCAGGGTTCAAGGTGCAGCGAATTTTTTTCGTTGTGCGTATAGCGGTATTCAATCACACAGCCGGCACTCACGTTGGGAAAAGCAAAAGCCACTTTGCTGATACCGTCATCCGATTTCTCGCGGAAAATCTGGTTCTTTTCAAGTTTCTGCGTCACGATATTTCCTGCCGTATCAAGCGTGTAGATATAGGCTGAGATGTCGGTGATTTTTGATTTCCTGCTTCTGCGGATGTAGGGTATGATGATATTGGCAGCATCGAATCCGCTTTTGTTGAAAATCTTGATGCGTACTCTCCTGTCAATGGAGATTTTAAGGTCATAGCCGGTAAATGTCAGTTCCGTTTCCTGGTAATCCAGCAGTTTCATGGCGCCGGCATCTTTTTCAAAAGCGCATTCCTTCATCCGCAGCTCATTCAAATCAGCTTTACCAAAGGCCGTAAGATTTTCCTGGCAAAAAGAAGCACGGAAAATTAAAAACAGCAAACCGAGGATAAGAAATCTTTTAATCAGCATAGGATTGTAAATAAAGATAAAAAGAACTGTGGATAACAATCCCACTTACTTCACTTATTTGCTGGCCGGTTTTTTAAATTTGCGTTTATGAAATACACGCAAACCACTCTCAATAAGCTGGAGGCAATAGTAGAAGAAGCCGGCTATATTCTGCGTTATGAAAGGGGCACTTTCCAGAGCGGCTACTGCATACTGGAAGAAAAGAAAGTGGTGGTGCTGAATAAATTTCTGCAACTCGAAGGGCGCATTAATACCCTGCTTGACCTGCTGCTGCAGCTGCAGATAAATTCTGAGGCGCTGAGTGAAGAATCAAAAAAACTTTATCAAGAATTCATTGCCAAAGTACAGGCAGAACAAAAATGAAATTCTAAAAAGCACCGTAGCACATTGTTCATCGCACATCATACCTCATACTTCGTACCCCGTACCTCGTACTTCGTACATTTGTTAAATGGCTTGTCCTCCCCTAAAAATTACGTTTCTCGGCTCGGGCACCAGCGCCGGCGTACCCATGATTGCCTGCAATTGCGAAGTGTGCACCTCCGCCGATGAAAAAGATAAGCGGCTGCGGCCAAGCATTATGGTACAGTCAGCCAATACCACTATCGTAATAGATGCCACACCAGATTTCCGCAGCCAGATGCTGCGGGAAAACGTAAAAAAACTGGATGCCGTTCTTTTCACTCATCCGCATAAAGATCATATTGCCGGGCTGGATGATGTGCGGGCCTTTAATTTTTTTTATAAACCGGTGATGCAGATTTATGCCAACTCATTAACGGAAGAGGCTATTAAAAGGGAGTTCAGCTATGCTTTTGCCGATAAAAAATATCCCGGTGTGCCGGAGCTCTGCCTGAATACGATTACCAGCGAGCCATTTTCAATCGGCGATATCCCGGTAACACCCGTGTTGGTATGGCACCTGAAAATGCCGGTGCTGGGATTCCGGTTTGGAAAATTTACCTACATCACCGATGCCAACCGGATAGATGAAGCAGAGAAAGAAAAAATTAAAGGAAGCGAAGTGCTTGTACTGAATGCATTGCGACGCCAGCATCATGTTTCTCATTTTACCCTGGCTGAAGCCATTGAAGTAGTGCAGGAACTGAAAGTTCCCATGGCTTTCTTCACCCATATCTCTCACCAGCTTGGCCGCCACCAGGAAATTGAAGCCGAGCTGCCCGAAGGCATCCACCTGGCTTATGATGGGCTGGTGCTGGAGTTTTCCTGATAGAAATTGACATTGTTTTCCACTAACGGCTGTTAGCGTTTGATTAATTCTCCTTTAATTTGCAGCTATAATTGTTTTACCGGGTATTTATTCAAATTGGGGATATGATATGAATTTTAAACCAGACGAAATAACACAACACGCAGCACATACGGCCAGGGATTTTGCACAGCAGTTCATCAAACCTCATGTAATGGAATGGGACGAAAGCCAGGAGTTCCCGGTTTCATTGTTTAAGAAAATGGGAAAGCTTGGTATGATGGGTGTGCTGGTGCCAGAACAGTACGGCGGCGCGGGGCTCAGTTATTTTGAATATAAAGTCATCATTGAAGAAGTGGCTAAAGTATGTGGCTCCATTGGTTTGAGTGTGGCAGCACACAACTCGCTTTGCACAGGCCATCTTCTGAGCTTTGCCAATGAGGAGCAGAAGAAAAAATATTTGCCCAAACTGGCAACGGCCGAATGGGTAGGGGCATGGGGACTGACCGAACCCAACACCGGCAGCGATGCCGGCAATATGAAATGCACGGCGGTGAAAGAAGGAGATGAATGGATAATTAACGGAACCAAAAACTGGATTACGCATGGCAAAAGTTGCGACGCGGCTGTTGTGATTTGCCGCACCGGCGAACCAAGAACAAGAAACAATGCAACGGCATTTGTAGTGGATAAAGGAACGCCGGGTTTCAGCGGCGGTAAAAAAGAAAACAAGCTTGGCATGCGTGCCAGCGAAACCGCCGAAATGATTTTTGATAACTGCCGCATACCCGATGCCAACCGGCTGGGCCAGGTGGGTGAGGGGTTTAAGCAGGCGCTGGCAGTGCTCGATGGCGGCCGAATATCCATAGCCTGTCTTGCACTTGGCATTGCAAAAGGTGCTTACGAAGCTGCATTGAAATATTCAAAAGAACGTTACCAGTTTGATCAGCCAATTGCAAATTTCCAGGGCATCTCTTTCAAACTGGCTGATATGGCAACGGAGATTGCAGCGGCAGAACTGCTGACACTGCAGGCCTGCGATTTAAAAAACCGTGGTGAAGTGGTGACCAGGGCATCGGCTATGGCAAAATATTATGCCAGCGAAATGGCAGTGAAAGTGGCCAGCGATGCCGTTCAGATTTTTGGCGGCTATGGCTATACCAAAGATTTTCCCGTTGAAAAATATTACCGCGACGCCAAGCTCTGCACCATTGGAGAAGGAACAAGTGAGATACAGAAGATTGTTATTGCAAGAGAAGTGCTGAAACAGTAATTGAAGTCAGAAGTGAGTAATCAGTATTTATATAGAAACTTGAAATGTACTCCCGGATGAGAATTGGAGTACCGGGTTCGGTTATCTGACTTTAGACTTCCGTCTTCAGACATCAATCCTCAGAATGGTCTTGCCTGCTGCTGTGCCGGCTGCCAGAATTGTTCAGGCGTGGGTTTCTGTAATAAATATTGGTAATAAAAACTGTAAGCTTCGGTTCTGTTATGTTCACCCTTTGCCCGGTTGTTGCCACCGATACCATGCCGTTCGCCGGGATAAAGCATAAATTCAAAATGCTTTTTCAGGTTCTGCAGTTTATCAATCAGCACCAGGCTGTTTTGCATGTGCACATTGTCATCGGAAGTGCCATGCACAATACGTAATACACCTTTTAGTTTATCAGCATAAGTCATTACCGAAGTGGCTTTGTATCCTTCCGGGTTTTCTTTTGGTGTATCCATATACCGTTCGGTGTAATGCGTATCATAAAACTGCCAGTCGGTAACGGAAGCATTGGCCACACCGTGTGTAAATACATCGGCGCCATAGGTCAACGCCATACAGGTGATATAACCGCCAAAGCTGCCGCCGGTGATGCCAATACGGTTGGCATCAATAAACTGTTTCCCCCGCAGCCACCTGGCGCAGGCAATGTAATCTTCAATTTCGTACTTGCCCAGCTGGCGGTGGATGTAGTTCATTCCCTTTTTACCAAAATGCCCGCTGCTGCGGTTGTCAAACACCACCTGTATTAACCCTTCCTGGGCCCACCAGATTTCCTGCGCATTACTGTTCCATGTGTCCATTATGCGGCCTGCATTGGGGCCCCCGTAAATGCTTACCAGTACGGGATATTTTTTATTCGGGTCAAAATTAACGGGGTACGTGATGGTTACCGGCAGCTCGAACAAACCGTCGGCCGATTTTACCCGGAACAGTTCTTTCTTTGGCAACTCATAGTTTGCAAACTCTTCGCCTTTTGCATTGGCAATTTCCCTTATCACTTTTCCTTTCATATCCATAAGCACAGCCGTGGCGGGTGTAGAAATATTGGAGTAAGCGGTGATGAAATATTTATTGTTGGGTGAAATATTCATTCCGCTGAATGAATAGTCGCCAAATGAATAACGGGTTAACTTTTTACCGTCGAATGAAACCGAATACAGGTCCCATCGGGCCGAATTTTCTTTGCGGGCATTGAAATAAATCAGCTTTGCTTTTTCATCCATTTTATAAATAGTGCCAACGGTAAATTCACCGCTGGTTACCTGGTTTACCAGTTTGCCGCTCATATTGTACAGGTAAAAATGTTCCCAGCCGCTTTTATCGCTGCGCATGATAAAACCTGTATTGCCCGGTAAAAATTCTATCCTGTTCGTTCGGTCAAGATCTATCCATGTTGCCTGCTTTTCATCGTAGAGTTCTGTTTTGGCTCCTGTATTCAGGTCCACATTGTAAATTTTCAGGTTGTCCTGCCCGCGGTTCATCCACACAGCCCACAATTGCCCTGCGGGTGTCCATACCGGTGTGCCAAAATACTGGTCATCTTTTTCATTGAAATCAGCCCAGGTTGTTTTTTGTGTTTCGATATCTGCTATTCCTATTTTCACTTCAGGATTAATATCGCCGGCTTTGGGATAATGTTCGTTTTCCAGGTAACCACGCTGGTCTTTGATGACATAAATGGGAAACCTGGGTACAGGGCTGTCGTCAAACCGCATGTAGCAAATCTTTTTACTGTCGGGGCTCCACCAGAAAGCACGGTAGCGGCTGCCGCGGCCCAGTATTTCTTCAAAATACACCCACGAAGCATAGCCGTTCTTGATGGTTTCGCTGCCGTCGAAGGTGAGCTGAATGTCTTTATCGGTTTCAGCATCGCGGATAAAGAGATTGTTATCCTTGCTGGTATAGGCCACCCATTTTTCATCAGGGCTCCAGGTTACATTTTTTGCTCCTTCAATCAGTGCAGCATAATCTTTTTTCGGTTTGGCCGGTTCTTTCTTTTCTTCATACTCAGTGGCGGTGCCGGTCTTTACATTTACCGAATATGATTTCGTTTTCTCACCTTCCCTTCTTGCCTCCACATAGTTTTCATCATCCAGCCATTTTACAATCTGTGGCAGCGGTTGGGTAATGTTGGTGGGTTTATTGGCAAAAGCCTGTTCGTAGCTGACTTGTTTTTTCTGTGCATCAATTACTGCGAAACAGGTAATAGTAAAAGCGGGAAGCAGTAAAAGCTTTTTCATGACACGAAGCATTGGTGAGGTGGAAAGGTACGGATGAGGAATCAAAATGATTAGCCGTACATCAAAATTTGGAATCCGGAATTTGTTTTTTGGGATTTTGCTTACTTCACCTCCTGCATCTCCACCAGCTTTTTATAAAAACCATTTTGTGAGAGCAACTGATCATGCGTGCCCCGCTCCACAATTTTTCCTTTTTGCAAAACAATGATTTCATCGGCGTGTCGGATGGTGCTGAGGCGGTGGGCTATTACAATGCTGGTGCGGTTCTGCATCATGTTGTTGATGGCATCCTGCACCAGGCGTTCGCTTTCGGTGTCGAGTGATGAAGTGGCTTCATCCAGGATCAGTATCGGGGGATTTTTTATCACCGCTCTTGCGATGGTGAGGCGTTGTCTTTCGCCGCCGCTGAGTTTGCCGCCGCGGTCACCGATATTGGTTTGGTAACCGGTTTCTTTCTGCACAATAAAATCATGGGCATTGGCAACGTTGGCGGCATGCATGATTTCTTCATCGATTGCGTCCGGTTTACCCAGTTTTATGTTGTTGGCGATTGTATCATTAAATAATATCGGCTCCTGTGTCACAATACTCATCAGGCTGCGGATGGACTGCAGGGAATAATCTTTGATGTTCACACCGTCAATCAGCACCTCGCCACCGGTTACATCATGAAAACGCGGCACCAGGTCAGCCAGCGTGGATTTACCGGCGCCGGACGATCCCACCAGCGCTATGGTTTTTCCTTTTTCTACAATAAGGTTAATGTTATCCAGTATTACGGCATCATCGTAAGCAAAGCTAACGTTGCGGAATTCGATTTTATCGTTGAATGAAAGCAACTTCTTCCCGTTTACATTATCATCCACCGTAACCGGTGTTTTCAGTACTTCTTCGATGCGGGTAATGGCGGCGCTGCCTTTTTGAATATTGCTAAAGGAAGTGGAAAGTGTTTTGGCCGGGTTGATGATATTATAAAACAATGCAAGATACCCGATGAAGGCTGAGCCTTCCAGCGGGATGCTGCCGCTGATGATGCGGCTGCCGCCATACCAGAGAATGGATGCAAATACCACCACACCGAGAAACTCTGACATGGGCGAAGCCAGGTCGCGGCGGTAACCGATTTTATTTTTTGCCGCAAGCAATTCTTCATTGATTCGGAAAAATTTATTTTTCAGCAGCGATTCAATGTTAAATGCTTTAATTACACGAAGGCCACCCAGTGTTTCATCCAGTACCGAAACAGTTTCACCGTATTTGACAGCGGCTGCCTGCGATTGTTTTTTCAGCGAACGTGAAATGCGGCCGATAATAAAACCGATAACCGGAATAAATATAAGCAGGAACAGGGTGAGCTGGGGACTCAGGTAAAAGAGAAAAGCAAAATTTATCAGTATCGTCAGCGGATCACGGATCCATCCTTCCAGTGTACCCACCACCGAATTTTCAACTTCGCTAATGTCATTTGTAATGCGGCTGATAAGGTCGCCTTTTCTTTTTTCAGTAAAATAACCGATAGGCAAATGAAGAATTTTATGGTAGAGTTCGGAACGCAGCCTGTTCACAATGCTGTTCTTCATGGGGTTCAGAATGTAAAAGGACAGGTAAAGAAAAAGATTCTTCAGAAAAATGGAAACGATGATGAGCATACAGATAAAGCCAAGGGTTTTCAGCAACCCGGCTGTTCTGTTTTCGCTGCTGCCGATGCTTTCAAGCAGTTTATCGCGGATGAATCGTATGACCGGGTTGGCAGTATCTTTCATCAGGCCCGCCATACTGCTGTTGTCACCATTGAAAATCAGTTCCAGAAACGGCATCAGCATACCTACAGATACGATGGAGAAAGCAACCGAAAGAAGGATGAACAGGAAATAAAGTAGAATACTGCTTTTGTAATGCCTGAGGTAACCAAAAATCCGTGAATATTTCTTCATTGTATTTCAGTAACGCCAAAGAAGCACCAAAAGTAGCTAATTTTACCCCGAACAAAAGTAGAAATGAATATGCAGGAAGGAAAAAGACAAAAGCAAATTGCAGGCCTGCTGAATGAGGAAATGAACGGCATTTTCCAGCGGCTGGGCCTGAACATGATGGACGGCGGCATGGTTTCCATTGCCTCGGTAAAAGTGACGCCCGACCTGCTGGAAGCACGGTTTTACCTGAGCTTTTTCCAGGTAAAAGATGTAAAAGCGGCATTGAAAAAAATCGAAGACCGGCATCATGAAATAAAAAAAGAGCTGGCGGCCAAAGTAAGACATCAGTTGCGCAATATGCCCGTGCTGAAGTTTTATAAAGATGAAACGCTGGATCATGTGTTCAAAATGGAGGAGCTGTTTAAAAAAATAAGTGAAGAGAAGCCACCGGCCAATGAAAAGGAGTAAGAAAGCATGTATGCGGAAAGGCTACCCGAAAATTGACAAATGTGATATCACAACATAAAAAAGTATGATGAATCTAAGTTCTCCCTTTGGGGAGACAGCGGGCTCATTTCTTTTCGCCTGGCGCTATTTCAAAGCAAAAAAAAGCACCAATGCCATCAACATCATTGCCTGGATAAGCATTGTGGCAATGACCTTTGGCACGGCTGCACTTATTCTTGTGCTGAGTGTGTTCAATGGTTTTGAAGGGCTGGTGAAATCGCTTTATTCCACTTTTTATACCGACCTGAAAATTTTTCCTGCACAGGGCAAAGTACTCATCCTTACACCAGAACAAATAAAACAAATCAGGGGCGTTGCCGGCATAAAGAATATTTCGCTGGTGGCCGAAGAACGGGGCATCCTGCAGCACTCGGGTCTTGATCGCGACAGCGCCGAATATAATTTTCAGCGGGCCGTAACCATCAAAGGGGTGGATGAAAACTATAAAGATGTGGCCGGTGTGGATGACAATATTGTAACGGGCCTGTACAATACCGGCAGCGAAGAAAATCCTTTTCTTGTGCTGGGCGCCGGCGTGGAAGATGCGCTGCAGGTGGAAGCCGACAGGAGTATTTTTCCCCTGAAAGTTTATCTGCCAAAAAAAAGCGGCTCGGAATTGTTTGACCCCTCGCAAAATGTAAGCGGCGACCTGGCCAATACATCCGGTGTGTTCATCATCCAGCAGGATTTTGATTACAACTATGCCATCACCCATCTTGGTTTTGTAAAAAAAATGCTGGGTCTTCAAGCCAATGAATACAACGGTGCAGAGATTGCACTGCAATATGAAAATGATGCCGGGCCTGTAAAAGAAAAACTGCAGGCAATGCTCGGCAAAAATTATTCGGTGCTTACCCGCTACGAGCAGAACCGAGGGTTGTACGCTATCATGCGGACCGAAAAGTGGGTGGTGTATGCCGTGCTGGTGCTCATCATGCTTATCTTTTCATTTACCATTATCAGTTCCCTCACCATGCTGGTGCTGGAAAAGGAAAAAGACATCAGCATACTGCAGGCGCTGGGGGGCAATAAAAATTTTATCCGCAGAATTTTTTTGAGCGAAGGATTGCTGATCGGCATCATCGGAGGAGCATTGGGTATATTGCTTGCATTGGTAATAGCGTGGCTGCAGGTAAATTATAAACTGATTCCGCTGCAGGGCGGGTCATTTTTGATAGAATATTATCCCGTGAAAATGTACTGGCCCGATTTCATTCTTGTAGTTGCCACCGTATTATTTATTGCCTTGCTTGCTTCGTGGATACCGGCAAGGAAAGCGGCAAACCAGGAGTTTTCGCTTCGTGCAGAATAATTATTAAGTATTGACAAGCCTCAGTAGTCTCCTAATGTCTCCGGCAACTGTGCCAGCGCCTTGGCCAGTTGTTCATCATTAGGAGCCACGCCATGCCAGTTATGATCGTTTTCCATAAAATCAACACCCTTGCTCATCACGGTGTGCATCATGATGGCGATAGGTTTGCCTTTACCGGCAAAAGTTTTTGCTTTTTCAAGCGTGGCTACCACTTCGTCCATGTCGTTGCCGTTCATTTCAAGCGTAGTCCAGCCGAAAGCATCAAATTTCTGCCGGATATTTCCAAGGCTCATCACTTTGTCTGTAGGGCCATCAATCTGCTGCCCGTTCCAGTCAATGGTGGAAATAAGGTTATCCACTTTATGATGCGCAGCAAACATGATAGCTTCCCATACCTGCCCTTCATCCAGTTCACCATCGCCATGAAGTGAATAAACAATCGTGTTTTCACCATTCAGTCGTTTTGTAAGCGCAGCACCAATGGCCACACTCATGCCTTGTCCCAGCGAACCCGAAGCAATTCTTACACCCGGCAAATGTTCATGCGTGGCGGGATGGCCCTGCAGCCGCGAATTTATTTTACGGAAAGTGCCCAGTTCTTTCAGGTCGAAATAACCCGATCGGGCCAGTGTGCTGTAAAATACAGGTGAAATATGACCGTTGGAAAGAATAAATATATCTTCCTCTTTTCCATCCATCGAAAAATTACTGTTGTGCTTCATCACCCGGAAAAAAAGAGCCGTAAAAAAATCGGTACAGCCCAAAGAACCGCCCGGATGACCGCTGTTGGCGCCGTGCACCATTCTTAAAATATCTCTTCGCAACTGTGCAGCAATTTTTTTCAGATCGTTCATTTTTAAAAATTAAGTGTGAATTTAAACTTTTGAATGGTTGTCGCTTCTTAGTGCCGTTTGGGCGTTGCAAAAGTGCAATCTTTTTCAATACCAACCCTGTTTAAACCTGGTTACCTGAATAAGTTTCGGAGAATTGTCGTCAAGAAATTCAGGCCGGTGGATTAAAAAATAAGGTGAATTGATGAACAACTTTGAATATTCAGCCTATTTTTGCCCCGAATCCGGAACTTGACGATAACTGGTACACCGAAACCAAACACACCATCTTATGAACCCGTTTCTAGTTTCTTATTTTTTTATTGCCGTATTGTTATCCTTAGCCATCAATTACCTGCTCCTGAAATTTTCCTTTAACCTTGGTTCCCGGAACAATATCGCATTCCGGCAGGTGCGCTGGACCTCGCATGTAAAACCATCGGTAGGTGGCATTTCGTTTTTTATAATTTTCCTGCTGTCGTGGGGCGTTTATGGTTTTATTTCGCAGGAAAAAACGACGACGCCAGATAACCAGGTAATAGGGATAGTGGCGGCCACCAGCCTGGGCTTTTTGGCCGGCCTTTACGATGATGCTTTTAATACCAACCCCCTCCTGAAGTTTATTCTGCAGCTGGCCTGCGGCATTATCCTGGTAAGTTTTAATGTGAAAATAAATATCTCCAACGTGGAGCTCATCAATATCTTTTTCACTCTGGTGTGGGTAGTAGGGCTTATGAATTCCATCAACATGCTGGATAATATGGATGGTGTTACCGGCACTATTTCTGTTTGCATTATTGCAGGGCTCATTACAGTGATTATTCTTTCAGGTCATCCTGCTCCCGATTTTTACCTGCTGGTGCTGGCCGGCGTACTGGGGGCATTAATCGGCTTTCTGCGGTTCAATTGGAGCCCGTCAAAAATTTTCATGGGCGATACAGGCAGCCAGTTTCTCGGTATTTTTCTTGCTGCTACCAGCATTCTGTTTTTATGGAAGTTCAACGATGGCAACCAGGGGTTGCTGCAGGTGAAACCTTTTGTGCTGCCGGCTTTGTTTTTTATAGTTCCCATTATTGATACCACTACGGTTACCATCAGGCGTTTGCTCCGCGGCCAGTCGCCGTTTGTAGGTGGCAAGGACCACATCACTCATCACTTTGCCTACCTGGGCATGGGCGAAAACCGGATTGTACTGATACTGCTTGCTACCAGCCTGCTTTCATTTCCTGTGGCCATTGTGCTTATAAAAAATCCGGGCATCTGGAATTTTTATATTTCGTTTGCCGCGCTGGCCTATGTAGTTGTTTTATTTTTTGTGTTCCAGTTTTATTATAAAAAAGGTGAAATAGAACACCAGAAAAAAATACAGGAACAACGGCCCATACCGAAAATTACCAAAGAATCGCTGGCTGCCTTTACTGAAAAAATGCAGGCCAATAACTGAGCCGGCTCCCGCCAGAATAATTTCCTGCCCTGGTATACAAATTGTGTCGTTTCATTAGCTTTGCTTCCGCAAAATTCCGGTTTATGAATCCAGGTGACGTTAAATCCGTTCAGCAGCATGCTGAGGAGCAAATGAAAAAAGCAATCGAGCATCTTGAAATAGAACTGGTGAAAATCCGCGCCGGCAAAGCCAACCCCCAGATGGTGGATGGCATCACGGTGGATTATTACGGAACGCATATGCCGCTGAACCAGGTTTCGAACATTAGTATAATGGATGCCCGCACATTATCCATTCAGCCCTGGGAAAAAAATATGCTGCACCCGATTGAAAAAGCCATCCTGGCAGCCAACATCGGCATCAATCCGCAAAACGATGGCAATACCATCCGGCTCTTTCTGCCTCCGCTTACCGAAGAAAGAAGAAAAGAACTGGTAAAAAGATGTCATGCAGAGGGAGAACATTCCAAAGTGGCCATCCGTAATTTGCGCCGGGAAGCAATTGAGCAGATTAAAAAACTTCAGAAGAACGGCCTGAGCGAAGATGTGGCCAAAGATGCGGAAACCGCCGTGCAAACCCTGACGGATAGATACATCGCCGCCGTGGATAAACATCTTGGCTCCAAAGAAAAAGAAATCATGGCGGTTTGAAAATCACAAAAAACATCCCGTTGCACCGGGACCAAATTCCATAATCGGGAAACATATTTTGGAATTTGGATTTTGGAATTTTTTCTTTCACCTATTTGCCAGGTACACGCCGCTTAAAATTATTCCAAGACTCCCGATTTGCAGGGCTGTAATATTTTCACCATAAATAAAACCCCAGGCGATAGCAACAAAGGGAATACCGTAAGTAACCAGCGAAGCAAACAGGCCCCCGGCTTTTTTTACCAGCAGATAAAACAAGGCTGTGGCTAGTGCGCTGCCTACTACACCCAGCAATACCGACGCAGCAACTGACCATTTTACGGCCGATTCATCAAATCGTAAACCGGCAATGCCCTGCTGCCACAAAACGATAGCTGTAGGTATTGTCATAAAAGCAAGCGATACCGACGTGAGGTGAACCGGGTGATAATCTTTCAGGTAATGACTGACAATGTTTACGTTTATACCATACAGGATAGTAGCGGTTAAAACCCATAGTGTATATTCCAGGTTTTCAAAACTGATTCCTTTTTTGCCGGCAATACTCAGGAGTATAAGTCCCATGAAGCCAATGATGACGCCGAGTATCTTTCTTCCTCCCACTTTTGATTTGAAAAAAAGAATACCGATAACCACCACGCAGAGAGGTGTAAGTGAATTGAGAATGCCGGCAAGGCTGCTGTCAATTTTTTCGATGGCAGCTGCAAACAGATAAGCAGGCAGCAGGTTGCCGCAAACAGCGGAAAATATCACCAGTGGGATTTTTTTACCCGGTATTTCAGAAAAATGAAACAGCGCAAACGGTATCATAACGGCGCCTGCAGAAAATATACGCAGCGAGGCTATCTGCAGCGGGTTTAATTCTTTGGTGCTCCAGCGCATCAGGATAAAAGAACTGCCCCAGATGATGCACAGCAAAATAAAAATTGTCCAGCTGCCAAACCGGTCATTTTTCATACCGGGGGCAAAGGTGAGGGAATAATTTTGAAAAGCCGGTTTGAAAAACCGGTAATGATAAAGTAGCTTGTCGTTTCATAATTTGAGATAATGAATAAAATAAAACTTGATGAGCTGAGTACCCGTGCACCTGGAGATGCGGATAAAGAAAAAATTAAATACAATACCGCTGCACTATTGGCGGAGCTTGATGAACTGCAAAACCTGCTTTTTGCCGAAAGTAAACATTCGGTGCTGGTAGTGCTGCAGGGCCTGGATGCCAGCGGCAAAGACGGCGCCATACGCAATGTGTTTGGCAGGCTGAATCCCCAGGGTGTAACGGTAAAGTCATTTAAGGTGCCAACGCCGGAAGAACAGGCTCATGATTTTTTGTGGCGTGTGCATGCGGCTGTTCCGGCCAAAGGTATGATTGGCATTTTTAACCGCAGCCATTATGAAGAAATACTGGTGACCCGTGTACATGGATGGTGCGATGATGACACAGCAAGGAAACGGATGAAAGCCATTAATGATTTTGAAGAATTGCTGCAGGTGCACAACGGCACCCGTATTCTCAAATTTTACCTGCATATATCACCCGCTGAACAGCATGAACGGCTGGTGGAGCGGATGAAGGAGCCAGCCAAAATGTGGAAGTACAACGAAAATGATTTTGAAGAAGCCAAACTTTGGAATCAGTACATGAAAGTGTATGAACATTGCTTTGAGCAGTGTAATAAAATTCCCTGGGTCATTGTGCCGGCAGATCAGAACTGGTATAAAGAATTTATCATTGCCTCACAGGTATATGAGCTGCTAAAAGGACTTGATATGAAATACCCGGGCCTGAAAAAATAATGTTTTAACTTCCGGTTTTACCTTTAAATAATTTCTTCACACCAAACTATTTTTTATGGGAATGCTGAAAGAATTCAAAGAATTTGCCATGAATGGTAACGTTATTGATCTGGCAGTGGGTGTTATTATCGGGGCTGCCTTTGGGGCAATAGTTGGCTCCGTGGTGGATCATATACTGATGCCAGTAGTAGGGATGATCACCGGGGGAATCAACTTCGATACCCTGATGGTAAAGGCTGGTGACGCAGAGTTGAAATACGGGATGGCGATAACGGCCATTGTAAAATTTCTTGCTATTGCTCTTTTTCTTTTCTTTTTTATTAAAGCAATCAATGCTGCAAAGAAAAAAGAACAAACTCCGGCTGCGCCGCCTGCCACACCGGAAGATATCCTGCTGCTGCGTGAAATAAGAGATGCCCTGAAAAAATAACCCGGTGCGGGGCCGTTCAGAATTTTATCAGCTCTTTAACGGCCGCGAGAGTTTATTTTTGCGCCGCTATGAAAAAAATCTGTTTTGCTTCTGCCGGCGTCATTTTGTTTTTAATAAATCAAGCCCAGGATATAACACTCAAAGATCTTAGGGTGGTAGGGGCCCGGCAGGTAAAAAGTCTTGACAGCAACGGCTGGAAAAAAAACGGCACCTTCATCCTGAACATGAACCAGGGCGCCCTGAGCAACTGGGTGGCCGGTGGCGAACAGAGTGTGCTTGGCATAAATGCCATCCTGAATTATTCTGTCAATTTCCGGTTTGGCCGAAACACCTGGGACAATTATTTCGACCTTGCCCTCGGCTTTCAGAATGCCACCAGCTTTGGCAAGTTTCGCAAAATCGATGACCGCATAGATGTGACCAGCAAGTATGGTTACCAGTTGAACCATCACTGGTATATTGGTGTGTTGTCCAATTTCAACTCGCAGTCCCTTGCCGGCTACGATTATTCGGTGGAGCCTGATAAAAAGATTTCCAATTTTCTTACACCGGGGAAAATATTATTATCGCCGGGCATTGATCATAAAACAGCCAGCCGGTTTTCACTTTTCATTTCTCCGGTCACTATCCGCTGGGTATTGAAAAAAGATGACGATTTTTTTGACCTGGCAAAATTCGGCGTGGACTCTGCCCGGCGATCCAATACGGAATATGGTGCGTTTGTAACCGGTAAATTCAAAGCGGCTTTCACCCGGTGGGTAGTTTATGCCGGCCGGGTTGATTTGTTCAGCAATTATAAACGCCATCCTGAAAACATGGATGTGCTGATGAACAACCTGCTGACGCTGAAATTCAATAAAACCTTTGCTACCAATCTCAGCCTTGACCTCATATACGACGACGACCAGAAAAAGCGAATACAGTTAAAAGAAATATTAGGCTTAGGGCTTACATTAAAAATATAGGTTTAGTAAAGAAATGCGTTGGCTATTTTTGGTTTTCGTCATGTGGATATTACTTTAATTTCCCGGGGATAGCCAGAAAATTTTACCCCTATAAAATCTGTTCGAAATAAGAATTAAACTATTATCTTTGGTTGCACCGTACTGCTTACGGCCCGATTTTCTAAATAACAACTAACTGGTATGAGAAAACTCATCTTTACACTTTTTGCATTTACACTTACCGTATCACTTTCTGCCCAGGGCAATGCACCCCAGCAACCAGCAAAATCAAAAAAAGGATGGAGCTGTGAAGGACTCTTCAGTTTCAATGTAGGTCATGGCGGCAGCCGCAACTGGGCTGCCGGCTCGGAACGTTTCTCCCTGCAGGGTGCAGCCTACCTTAACTACCAGGTGAACAGAAAATGGAGAAAAAATATCTGGGAAAACAACCTGGATGCAGGTTATGCACTGGTAAATACCAACAAGCTTGGTTTCAGAAAAACGGATGATAAGCTTGATTTTACCTCGCTGTTCAGACATTCCATCACAAAAGATAATGTGGTGGGTATAGGTGGCTGGTTCAATGTACGTACACAGTTTCATCACGGCTATGATCATAATGAAACACCTAAAAGAAGAATCTCAGGCCTGATGGCGCCGGGTTATTTCACCGCAGGTCCGGGTTTTGATGTGAGAACAAAATCAGCAAGCCTGTTTGTTTCGCCCATTGCGCCAAGGCTGATATTATTTACCAACCGCCCCTACAGTTTCAATTACCAGGGTGGCATCAAACCAGACGGAACCCAGGAGATACCTCTTTCCTGGCATTATAATGTGGACCCCGAAAGGAAAGTCCGCTTTGAACTGGGAGCGCTGATTTCAGTAAAATACAAAAGAGAGATTGCCAAGAATGTTACGTACAAAACAAGGGCAGATTTCTTTTCCAATTATGTGGACGATCCGCAGAACATTGATGTGTTCTGGAACAACAGCCTTCACATGAAAGTGAACAATTGGCTGATTGTGAATTATAATTTTGACCTGGTTTATGATGATGATGTTAAGCTATTTGGCCCTAACCGCAATAAAGCGGCCACCCAGCTTCGTTCACAATTAGGTGTGGGTTTCGCTGCCCGGTTTAAATAAGAGAATTTTTTTATAGTCAGCCAAAGTCCCGTTATTTTGTAACGGGATTTTGCATTTTCCGGGAATGATTAATGCCTGCTTCAACTCAAAAATTCAGAATTTGAACAACCCAACCTACCAGATAAAACTACCGCAATTTGAAGGCCCGTTTGACCTGCTGCTGTTTTTTATCGAGCGGGATGAACTGGACATTTACAACATCCCCATCACAAAAATCACCAACGATTTTCTGGATTACATCCACCGGCAGGAGTCGCTGAACATTGAACTGAGCAGCGAATTCATACTTTTTATTTCCACCTTGATGCGCATTAAAGCCAAAATGCTGCTGCCCCGCAAGGAGCTGGATGCGCAGGGCAATGAAATTGACCCGCGGCTGGAGCTGGTGAATAAAATTCTGGAATATAAAAGGTTCAAGGAGGCGGCAGCACAAATGGCTGAGCTGGAAGCCGGCCGCATGCTGATGGCCAAACGCGGCAATTTGCAGAAAGAGCTTTCAAAAATCGGTGAAGCAGCCGCCGAGGGCACTGAAATAAACACCATCACCATGTACCGCCTGATGCGTGCCTTTGAGCGGGTGATGCAGCGCTATCACGATACAAAAAACCGCCCGGTACATACCGTCATCCGCTACGAATATACCATGGAAGGCAGTCGTGATTATATGCTTTCGCTGGCGCAACAGGAAAAAACACTGTCATTCGAAAAAGTATTTGGCAATTGCGATAACCGGGTGCATGCTATATTTCTTTTCCTAAGCCTGCTGGAACTGGTGCAGCAAAAATTTCTGAAGATAATGATGGGGGAGGGGAAGAATAATTTCATCATTGAATACAACGAACCGGAAAACCGGCTGGCCGAAATGGAGGAAATAATTCAACCGCAATAAACCGTTGTGATGATCAGGCCCGGCTGACCGGGCAGCATCATGAAGCCATAAATAAAACCAAAAAATACACACATGAAAAGAACAGCAACAGCCAACTGGAAAGGCTCCGGCAAAGAGGGAAGCGGTAAACTGCTTACCCAGTCCGGGGTGATAAAGAATAAAAATTATGATTATAAAAGCCGATTCGAGGACGGCGCCTTTACCAATCCCGAGGAACTGATAGCGGCAGCACATGCGGGCTGCTTCTCCATGAAGCTGAGTTTTGTGCTTGGCGCTGCCGGCTTTACACCGCGTCGTATTGAAACCCAATGCACCGTCACCCTCGAAGGGGGCGTCATCACGGGCAGTCACCTGGAAGTGAGAGCCAAAGTGCCCAAGCTGAAAGCAAAAGATTTTCCTCAATATGCCGAAGAGGCGAAAGCCAATTGCCCTGTAAGTAAGGCATTAGGCGCTATTAATATTACTATGAATGCACAACTGGTGAAAACCTTTAAAGCCAGAACTGCCGCCGGTGATGCTGGCCACGAAGCTGAATTGGGGGGCGAAGGATAAACTTCAATAAGAATTATTAATTGTAAGTCCTCTCTATACAAATGGAGAGGACTTTTTTTCATAAAATTCAGGTAAAGGCGGCTGTTCGATCTGTCGCCTAAGCTTATCAGGTCTTTTAAAACCCGGCGATAGAAAATGCAAGGATGCCATTTTTGAATCCTGGCTATAGCGTTCTGTGATTAAAAGATAAATCCACCGGCAAAGCAGGTGATAGTTTAAATTTTATTATTGAAGAATCTAACTGATACAATTTGAGTGCTACATGGGTGTTATTGTATTTTTCTTATTACACGCACCTCTGTTATATTGCCATCGTCGTCTACGTTATAGTAAGTATCCCGGCGAAGCGTTCTTATCAAACGGCCTGTGCTGAGGTCTCTAAGAAACTTTAATTCAAATCCGTTGAAAATGGAAGCAATGGTTTTATTGGGGACCATTTGCGTTTCTTCAGGGATCTGGCTAAGACAACCTCCTGTAACGTCTCTGAAATATCCTCTGTCTGTAGCGGGATCGTGCTGAAACTGGATATAACCACCTTGTTCGGTGGTAGTGTCGATTTCAAGTTCAGTATTAACATTTCCGGTAAAGCGTACCCTCATTCCGCAGTATTCGTCTTCGCCATTAGGACCAGTTCCAGCCTCTATACTGCATATATCCATTCGGATTTTTAAGTAAAGAAGGCCTCTGTACATTATAGGATCATAACGACCTGCGTTTTCGTTACCGTAGAGTATCCCTGAAAGCACAACCTGGCCATTTTTACTTACAGGGCAAACTGAAGCGTCGCCAGAGAATGTTGTAAATCCCGTGAATTTGAACTGCACCAGATAAGCAGATAATTTAGTGTTCCAGAAACGAGGGTCCCTGGAAATATTTTTGATAATGGTAATGATTGCAGCTCGGTTTTTGGTAATTGCATTCCTGACTCTTGTAAGATTGATTTTAAAATTGATTTTTGACAGTGATTCAGCATCTTCATCCGGATCAGCCGCTACTTCCCCAATAATTAAAACGTTGATCTCTTTAACGATCTCTCCGGGCTTAAATATAATTGTGCCTTTAGTGGCAACATAATCAACCCCTGAAATTGCGGTTCCATTTTCTGTGCTGTAGTCTACCTCAACTGGTTCGGTTGCCGTTTGTGAAAGGCTCACCATCACCTGTATAGAATCTTGTCCTTTCTCACTCTGAAAAGCTGTTTCGTCAGCAATCATTACTTCGACGGGCTCCGGCTTTTTTGAATCAGCCAATTGAGGCCCCTGGTGTTTTCTAAAACCGGTCAATATAATAACCGAAGTAATTAACATCCATAATGTCATTTGATATCTATGCATATGAAATCATTTTTATTTATCATCCGATAGCTATCGGATCATCTCCTGTAGTTTTTGAAAGGGAAATTTTTCTTCAATCAATTTTCCTACATCTGCCTGCGGCTTAAAGTCATTCCAATGCCAGAACATTACGAATAGTTGCGGGATGTATTTAGGAAGGTCTTTTCGCATATAACCGGGATTTGCTCTTACAATCATAAATCCTTTATTTTCTTCTGTGAAAATTGGTGTGTGTTCATCGGTGTTATAAATGGTTAATGGAATGATGGCGGGTGCCTCCAGTAAACCCAGGCTGGCTGTTTCGTTCAATTCATTTTTATAGCGGGTAAGTATCGCTTCGTTATTTTTTTTTAACTCAGCGATTTGGTCTTTCCGGGCTTCCTGTTCCTCAGCCGTTGTTGCGGGCATTTGTTCAAAGCCTTTTACCATTATGTCAAGCGATTTTGGAAGATGGTTGATGCATTTCTCCAGGTATTGTTTCCTGGTGACAGGGATGTAGGGTAGTTCACCTTTTCGATGTACCAGCGCAAATAGTTCCGGTGTAATATCAGGATTGTCTATGTTCCCTTTGGAATAAAATATTTGATACCCATCGAAGTTTTGTTTCAATGGCGGGCGGAGATGAACCGGATAGCCACCGATGGTCAGGGTATCGAAGTTCCCGAAATATTCTGTTGCAAAGCCATTAAATGAATTCGTATTTAAGTTGAACCATGTTTCCGTTTCACCCGGATAACCAGGCCAGATCTCGTTTGGATTTTTTGTGTTGCAAAAATGACGGAAGAAACCAGCCACATAGCCAAATGATGCAACAGGCTTTTCAACGACTGTTTTACGGTCCAGGGTGAAGGGGTCGGTTCTTATATAGGTTACCTGGTCGG
>CAZDUO010000013.1:0-46028 GCA_964508655.1 uncultured Chitinophaga sp.
ATAATTACAGTACCCATACACGGGCAAATTTAACGATAAATAAAAGCGGCTATTTTGCCTCTGTTGGTAGCTTCAAGAAAGCAGCACGCCGCTGTTGCGTATGCAGCCCGGCCTTTGCGGGAGGCGTACCAACAGCCGAAATGAGGAAAAGTAACATAAGCAAATTCAGGTAATTTCACACGACATGCCTGATTTCTGCACCGAATATCCTCACTTCTTTACCGCCACCAACCTTTTTGCCCCCGTTGGTAGCTTCAGGAAAGCAGCACGCCGTTGTTGGGTGTGTCACGAATCAAAGATCAGGATAGTTCTTTGATCCGATAGCTATCGGATGCTGAATAAAAGATGATAGTTGACCTATCGCATACGTTGTGCAGACAGGGTATGCAAACCACCTGAAGGTGCTGTGATCAATAGTCACGGTGCTGAACGTCCCGATCCGCTCAGGGCCTGCTATGTAAAAGGCTGTTGATTAATGCTGAAGTTGAAGAGTTATTATAAAATAAAATTCACTACAACTTATCTCAAAAGTAATTTTAACACAGAGATTTTGAGAAACTGAGTTACACAGAAATGTCGACCCAGAGGTAAATTCTCTGTGCAGCTCTTTAACTCTGTGCCACTGTGTTGTGATCATTGACATTTGAGATGGGTTTCAGCCAAAACCACAACAACTGAAAATCAAAATAAACGATTATACAGGTAGCTTACGCATGGCTTCGGCTCACAAACCGGAAGAAGGTAGCAGGGAATTTATTTTTTTGCCAGCCAGGGCATAACAAAAAAACCGCCCCGCCTCAGGCGGGACGGCAAACTACTAATGAGCGACTGCTTGTATTTTTATTTTTTCAAAAAATAAATTTTTAACCACCGCAGGATAAACCGGCCACTTCGGGAGCAATGTCATTGCCATTGGCATCTTTCACCGACCAGCTGCCGGTAATGATGCCGCCGGAGTTGGTGGAGTTCCACCGGATCCTGATAATGATTTCTTCGCAGCCACCGGCGCTGCCTTCAACTTTTATTACCCGGTTTGTGCTGTTGCCCGGAGTGCTCTGCGATACGGTGATATTGCTGCCGCCGGTAACTTCTACTACCGCATCGGCGCCGGTAAAGTTGGTAAGGCCACCCTGTATTTTGAAATAGCCTACTGCATCTTCTGTTTTAAAAGTATATACCGCTTCACGCTGGTTGCCGCAGGCTACGGCCTGGCCGCTGAATAAGGTTTCGCAGCAAAGCTCATACAGGTAATAAGTATCCGACATGGTTATAGGCGATTGCTGTCCTTCCTGGTACACCGAAAATGTTTCGGTATCACCCTTGCTCCATCCGGGCGGCAGCGGGAAAGAAAAGGTGGCGGTACTGCCGCTGGCCAGCGAAGCCACAGATTGGGTACTGCCATTGGCCGTTACACTTACTGTGTTTGAGGCATTGCCCTGGCTTTGGGTGTAGGTTACTTCCACTACAAATGAGCTGGCTGTGTTGTAAGAAACATAGCTTACTGTTTTCCATTTCGGGTTGGCGCTGTTTCCCCAGTAAACAGTTTTAGAACCACTTAATTCCACAAAGGGACCATCCGGGCTGATGCAATAAGTGTCGTAGTCGGGAAGGGCTGCTGCCGAAGAAGAATTTTCAACCGTGGCAAAAACCCGTGCAGAGTTTTCATCACTCAATGCATCATTTTTCTGGCAGGAAACAACAAGTAAGGCGGAGGCAAATAAAAAGGAGAACAGGTTCAGGATACGGGTAGTTTTCATACATGCTGGGTTTAGATTTATAAACGGATTAAGTGGTTATTCGACAGGAATATCGGAAAAATTGCAGGAACAAAATTACTCCATACCTGCAGAAATCCTATAGTAGAATTACTGTAAGACTGCTTTTTATAAAAAAATTTTTTCCGGCAGAAGGGTTATGCTTTAAAACTCAAAACTTTATTCAGGGCGGCAGAAACAATACTTTTTTTATTTGAAAGTGAAATCATTTATTGATTTTAATCTCAACAGGAAATTGCTTATAAAAAAAACCGTCCTGTAGAAACAGGACGGGTAAACCAAAGGTTTGACTGCTCATATTAACTAGTTCTTCTTGATTGTATATGCATAGTTGCCACCAACGCTTAAGTCGAGGGAGATGGTGTAATTACCGGCTACGGAAATATTCAGGTTGGCGCCGTTGTATTCGGGTTTAAAATCGCCGTTATTGTCGCCAAAGTTGATACCCCAGTCATCATTGGCCCTGAACTTGAATTCACCTGCGGGCATATCCCGGGTAACAGACCATACACCGGTTGATGTATTAAAAGTCAAAGCTACACTGGAACCCCAGCCATTAAAGGCACCGATGATACCCCATGTGTTTATTTTATTATAACCCCATGTAAGATTAGTAGTGTTTGCCCACAGGCGATAAAGCCCCGTCAACCCCGGTCCGCCATTGGGCAGAGCAAGGTTGGGTCCGCCCTGCGCAGTAAGCATTCCTCCTCCTGCATCACCATGATCACCAGCGCCCCAGTTGTCGCCTCTCACAAGTTTAAATTGCGGTCCCGGGTCGTTGAAAACAATATAACCTTCAAAACCATTAAAGCCACCGTTGTTTTGCCGTACTATCTGCGGCGCTGTTCCCGGGTTCCATCCCTGGAAGTTGCCGGCCACATTCAGTGCATTGGGATAGGTATACGTTATCAGGTCGCGGTAGGCTGTGCAGGTAAGCGTAACCACATTAGAGTAAGTAGCAGGCGCTGCTGCTGCCACACTGGCTTTTACTCTTACCTCCACGGCTGTGGCGGTACCATAATTAATAATTTTCAAAAGCTCCCGGTTGAAATCAACTACTTTAAAAGTTTTTTCAAGCGGAGAAGTGTTGCTTAATCCCACTTCGGTAGTGGAGGCGCTGGCAAAACTGGTTCCGCCTTTTGAAATCTGCAGCGTGTAGGTAACCGCTGCATCAAAGCCGAAGGTGGCAGCAGTGTAAGTAAACTTTACCGCCTCATTATTGGCATTTACCTGCTGCAATACCAGCGTGGTGGCCGATGCCTGCAGGGAAGGCGCCGCACCCACATTCAGTACGGTTCTCACTTCATCCTTTTTGCAGGATGAAAATGCAAGGGCTGCAATGCCGGCCAGCATGAGTTTGTTTAACCATGTTCTCATAATATTTTTATTTAGATTGGTGATCATTGATTTTTATTTCTTCAATAAAATATCATTGCGCAATTTTTTTAATACCCGTTGTTCTGAACCAGGTTAGGATTGGCTGCAATGTCGGTAGATGGGATGGGGTATAAAGTACGATGGCTGCCCACACCTACACCGCCGGCCACTCCGCCTTTCCATGGCCACACATAAGCGCTGCCGGTATAATAACCGGCAAAGCCTGCATATTTTTCAAAACGTATCAGGTCCTGGCGGCGATGGGCTTCCCAGTTCAGTTCTCTTGCTCTTTCTTTCAGAATAAAATCAAGTGTAAGATCCGTAGCGGTAATGTTGCCTGAAGTATTTCCATAAGCCCGCTGGCGAAGTGCATTTACATAGTTTAATGCTGTGGATGCACTGCCACCGCTGCCACCTGCCACCACAGCTTCTGCATACATCAGGTACACATCAGCCAGGCGGAAGAGCGGAAAATCCGTATCAGGAAAATTGCCCTGCGGATCAGAGCCGGCTGCACCGGATTGAGTAACGTTGCGGTATTTTGTAATGGGGTAACCGTCGGTAAAGGTGGATATATCCACTATCTCGAGATTTTGCCCGCTGGTATGAAACATGCCTCTTGAATCGGGTACACCCGTTGTGCTGGGAAAAAGGTTTACAATATTCTTTGTAGTACGCAGGCCACCCCAGCCGCCATTGATGCCAAACTGGGCAGGATTCATATTGCCGCCCACAGGCGCATGCACCAGGTAGGTCATGGCGCCCCACGATTTGGTACGCAGCCCGTCGAAGTTTACGCTGAATATCAGTTCCGGCGAAGTATGATTGTCTGCAAGGAAATTGTAGCGGTACTGTGCAGCCAGGGTATAATCTGCATTGATGATTTTGTTGCAATAGGCAATGCAGTCGTTCAATCTTCCCGTGCCGGTGTACACAGATGCATTCAGGTATAGCTTGGCAAGCAAAAACCAGACAGCTGCCTGATCGGCCCGGCCATATTCATTCTGGCGTGCCGGTGTCAGCAATGTTTCCAGTTCTTTCAGCTCGGTTTCAAGCCATGCAAATAAATTGGCTCTTGTAATCTGCGAAGGGAAAAAAGAGCCGATGGGATCTGTTTCCAGCACAAAGGGCACATTGCCGAACAAATCAATGGCATGATAGTAACTGAGTGCTCGCAGGAATTTTGCTTCGTTGCGGAATTTTTTTGCTTCAATCAGGTCGCTTCCTGAAATTTTTCTGGCAGAGAGTTTTCCGTCAGTTGTTTCTCTTAAAAATTCATTGCAAAGAGATACCTGGTAAAAAATCCTGTCGTACATCATGCGGATAAACTCGTTGGCCGGTGTCCATGTCATGTTGTGCAGGTCTTTGATGGTTCCGTCGTTCCAGCCGATTACGGCTTCATCGGATGACAGCTCCTGCAACTGCCAGTACTGCCGCAGGTAGCTGGAAAATCCTTCATCAATACCAAAAATATCGGGGCGGCCGCTGGGGCCCTGCTGGCCGCTCACGGCAAGACCCGCATACAGTTTGGCAAGAATGGATTTATAGTTGCTGAAGTTATCGTACACCGTGGCGGAAGTAACATCGTAAAATGGTTTCCGGTCGAGTGTTTTGGTGCAGCTGGCAAAAAACAGGACCAGCATAACCAGTGAAATTGTTTTCATGAATTTATTTTTCATAAATCAGTTTTTTAAAGATCAGAAATCAAGAGTGAAACCAAGAGAATAAGTGCGGGGCCTGGGGTAAAAATTGTTATCAATACCGCCGGCAATCTCCGGGTCAAGGCCGGAGTATTTTGTAATCACAAATACATTCTGCACGTTGGCCGATACCCGCAGGTTGATGTCGTGGTTTCTGCAAATTTTGCCCACATTGTATCCCAGGTTAGCGTTATCCATTCTTACAAATGAAGCGTTTTCTATGTAGTAATCACTCCAGAGCCTTGGCACCGTGAAGCCGGTATTTAAAACATCTCTTGACACATTGCCGAGGTAATTGGGGAATCCGAAATTCTGGTAGGTGCCGCTGTTGGAGTTAAAGTTGTTGTACATGTAATTGTCAATGCTGGCCCTTGCGGCAAAGCTGAAAGTCCATTTTTTATAAGTCACCTGCGAACCCAGCCCCATGTAATATTTCGGTTGCGGGTTTTTGTAGCGGTACTTGTCGTTGTCATTGCTGGCGCCGTCTTTATTCATATCCACATACAGGCCTTCAATCGGTTTGCCGTTCTGGTCGTACACCTGTTTATAAACATAAAATGAATAAGGAGCATAACCCACGGTATGAATCTGGATGGTATTGCCTACGCCGCCGCTGATGCCACCTACCAGGTTGCCAATGGCGTTCGGGTCCCGCACTTTGCTCAGGTTGGTGATTTCACTTTCGTTGTAGGTGAAATTGAAGTTGGCATCCCATGTAAGGTCTTTGTTGCGGATGGGAGTGGCGCTGATTGAAAATTCAAGTCCGCGGTTTTCAATATTACCTACATTGGTAAGTATCTGGTTGGTAAGATTGGAGCCGGCAGGCACTGAAATGACAGCCAGCAGGTCTTTTGTTTTTTTGAAATATGCATCCACGCTGAAATTGATTCTGCCGTTCAGCAGTCCTACATCCACGCCTGCATTGTAAGTTTCGGTAGTTTCCCATTTCAGGTTTTCATCATATCCTTCGGGGCGAAGCAGCAAATAGTAGTTGCTGCCAAACTGGTACATACCGCTGCTGTCGCTGATGGTGTAGCGTGCCAGGTAGGGATAATCACTGCCTACATCCTGCTGGCCGGTGATGCCCCAACCCACTCTGAGTTTTAAATCAGAAATTGTTTTGGAATCCATCAGGAAAGATTCGCGGCTTATTCTCCATGCCAGCGCTGCTGAAGGGAACCAGCCATAGCGTGTGTCTTCGCTGAAGCGGGATGAACCATCCCGGCGTATTGTTGCAGTCAACAGGTAGCGGTCGTCATAACCGTAATTCAGGCGGCTGAACATGGAAAGCAAGGTATGTTGAGATTTGTAAGGAGGTCCGGCAGGAATAACGCCGTTGCCGTTGATTGTAGGAAAACCGGGGCTATAAATCTTCCAGTCTTGCCAGCCATAACCGATGGTAAAGTCAACACGGCTTTTTATGCTTGTATAATTTTTGGCGTAGTTCAGGTAAAAATCTGAAAGATAGTTCCATCTCTTTTGCAGATAGCGGCTCATGCTTCCCTGGTTGTAATATGAGGCTGCGTTTGTAGCCAGTGATTTGGTAGTGCCTGACCCTCTTGAAACGTCATAACCAAGATTCAGGTTGGCCCGCAGCTCCGGCAGGAAATGAAATTTGTAATCAAACTGTATGTTGGCAATGCTCCTGTACACGTTGCCCACATTTCTTGTCTGGTTCAGCAGGCTCAGCGGATTTTTTGGAGCCAGGGTGTTGGGTAAATTATTCAGTTCCCATTCCCAATAACCACCATACTGCGGCTTGCTTTGTTCATATATTTTCTGAGTGGGGTCGAAAAAAACAGCCGAACCGATGGCGCCCTGGTTGGCAAAACGGCTCCGGGTTGCCGAATTTTTCATGTTGATGTCCACGCTCAGGTGGTTTTTGAAAAATTTTGGATTCAGGTTGAAAACAAGTGAACCCCTTTGCAGGTTATCATTCATTAAAATACCGGCCTGGTTCAGGTAACCAAGCGATAAGCGATAAGGCAGTTTTTTCAAACCGCCGCTGAAGCTGATGTTGTTGTCCGAAGCAAATGCGCTGCGGTAAATTTCATCCTGCCAGTCGGTATTATATGTTCCCAGCAAAGCTTTCTGTGCGGCAGTTCCCTGTGCATTCACCAGGTCTCTGAACTCATCGGCATTCAGCACATCGGCCGTTTCGGTTACGGTGGCCAGGCTCATGTTATTGCTATAGCTCACTTTCAGCCTGCCGCTGCTGCCTTTTTTTGTAGTAATAATAATAACGCCATTCGAAGCCCGGTTGCCGAAAATGGCGGTAGCGGAAGCATCCTTCAGGATGTTCATGCTTTCAATGTCATTCGGGTTTAACAGCGTAAGCGGGTTGGCCACACCGGCGATGCCCCCTGTTTCAAGGGGAATACCATCCACCACAATCAGCGGGTCGTTACTTGCATTAAGCGATGCACCCTGCCTGATGCGGATATAAATACCGGCGCCGGGCATACCGTTGCCGGTTGATATCTGTACACCGGGCACTTTACCCTGTATCAGTTGCAGCGGCGATGTTTGCGGCCCCTTCTGAAAATCTTTTGATGAAATCTGGGTGATGGAGCCGGTTAAATCTTTTTTACGGGCAGTGCCATAACCGGTCACTACCACTTCGCCAAGCGTGGCATTGGTCACTACCAGTTGCACATCAATAGTAGTTCTTCCTCCAATGGTTATTTCCTGAGCAGCATAACCCACAGAAGAGAAAACAAGAACAGTGACGGATGGTGCTACCGATATCCTGTAACTACCATCTGTTCCGGTTTGGGTGCCGGCAGTGCTTCCTTTGGCAGAAACTGACACACCGGGCATGCCCGAACCGTCTCTTGAATCTGTAACTTTTCCTGTGATTATTTTTTCCTGGGAGAAACCTGTCAGTGCCATCAACATTAGAAATGGCAAGACAATGGCCTTAAGCAATCTTTCGCAGTACATAAGCAGTAATTAGAATTAGTGAATAAATTTAAACACAAGCAATGTGTAATAAACACACAATGTTATTGAATTTTTAATTCCCTGCAAATAATTTTTATCAGCCGGGAATTATTTTTTTCTGCCGGCATTTTGTTTACTGGTAAAATGGGTCGGATTTTATAGCTTGCTGCTCGTGATTGAATTGATTTATTGGTAAACCGTAATTGTTAAAAGACAATTTATTGCAGAAAGAATTATGAAAAATAAACTACCCTTCAGTTTGTTTTTTTTCCTGTTTGCTTTTAGCGGCTCTGCACAGGATGGCTGGAAAATAAGGGCTGAAAAAATTGACCCTGGCAATTATTATGGTATCACCGTAGCCAATGGCATGATTGGTATTGTATCATCGCCTGAGCCTTTCAGGGTAAAAGATGTGGTGCTGGCCGGGGCTTACGACCTGTATGGCCGCGGCAGGGTGAGCAACTTCTTACGCAGCTTCAACCTGCTGAACATGTACCTGGAAATTGACGGCAAAAGAATAGATGCAAAGTCGGCAGCCAACATACAGCAGGAGCTGGATATGAAAAAAGCTTCCTTCACCACCCGGTTTGATTATGGCGACAAAGCTTCTGTCAGTTACACCTATTATTCGCTACGTCATCTACCTTACACTGTGTTGATGGATGTGTTTGTGACGGCAAAAAAAGACATCAGCATTACCGGCGCCAGTGTGATGGAAGCTCCCGATGCATTGAAGGATGTACAGAATTATTACAATGAAATTGACCGGCCGCATGTGGTAATCAGTTTACTTACTTCCACAGCTAAAAGCCCCACCGGCAAACTGCTGATGTGCGCCAGCAATACTTTTTTATTCAGTGAAAAACACGGCGGGGAACCAAAGGTGATACATGAAATGTGGGACAACAACATGCACCTGGTCAAGTTCAGCAAAAAAATAAAAGCAGGTGAAACATATCGCTTTTCCATTGCCGGCTCATCCATCACTTCAGCGCACCATGATGATCCTTTGAACGAAGCCGAGCGGCTTACCATTTTTGCAAAGCTGGAAGGAAGAGACCGCCTGCTGAATTTTCATACCAAAAAATGGGAGGAACTGTGGAAGAGCGACATCATCATCGAAGGCGATACGCAAAGCCAGCAGGATGTGCGCAGCATGCTCTATCATCTTTATTCTTTTTCAAGAGAAGGCACGGCGTTGTCGCCATCGCCAATGGGGTTGAGCGGACTGGGTTACAACGGTCATGTTTTCTGGGATACGGAGCTGTGGATGTACCCGGCCCTGCTGGTGCTGCATCCTGAAATTGCAAAGAGCATGATGGAGTATCGTTACCAGCGGCTGGATGCGGCAAAACGAAATGCATTCAGCAAAGGTTACAAAGGCGCCATGTATCCATGGGAAAGCGCTGAAACCGGCGTGGAAGAAACACCAGTATGGGCATTGAGCGGTCCGTTTGAGCATCACATCACCGCCTGTGTGGGCATTGCTGTGTGGAATTATTATTGCGTCACGCAGGATAAACAATGGCTGCGGGAAAAAGGATTTCCCATTCTTTCCGCCACAGCTGATTTCTGGGCAAGCCGTGTAGAGCGAAACGGCCCGGGCAAATTTGATATTAAAAACGTGGTGGCAGCCGATGAGTGGGCCGAGAATGTTGACAACAATGCTTTCACCAACGCAGCGGCAAAGGCCAATCTTCAGTTTGCTGCCGAAGCGGCAAAAATCTTAAGCATCACTCCCGATGCCGACTGGCTGCATGTGGCTGGTAATATTCCCATTTTAAAAATGGAAAACGGAGTGACAAGAGAACATGCCACATATAACGGCGAAGGAATAAAACAGGCTGATGTAAATCTTTTGGCCTATCCACTGAAACAGATTACTGACCCGGTGCAGATGAAAAAAGATTTGCAATATTATGAAACAAGAGTGCCCGATGAAGGCACACCGGCCATGACTCAGGCAGTGTTCACCACATTGTATGCAAGATTGGGTGATGGAGAAAAAGCATATCACTGGTTCCGGGAATCTTATTTGCCCAATCTCAATCCCCCGTTTCGTGTGATTGCCGAAACCAAAGGCGGCACTAATCCTTATTTTGCCACCGGCGCCGGCGGCATCATTCAGTCGCTGCTTATGGGTTTCGGCGGACTGGACATTACTTCCAACGGATTAGTGCAGTTAAAAACCACTTTGCCAAAAAACTGGAAGTCACTGACATTAACCGGAATCGGGAAGGAAAGAAAAACTTTTGTAGTTAAATAATCATTACAACTTTTCGTGTGATGGCGGTTGATCGTCCTGCATTAGAGGAAGTAAGGCACAAAAAAAACACTTGTTATTAATCGGGATATGTATCTTTAATGGCTTGAAGAAAATTGCTGCCATACTGCTGCTGGCCTTAATGGCATTCAACATGGCGGGTTACCGCTGGGTGTTTTCAATGATTGAGGAAAAAGCGACGGCCCGTCTGGAAAACAAAATCTCCGCAGGCCAGTATTCCGATGAGCAACTGGTGGAAGTCCGCATTCCGCTCAACATGCCTTATTATTCCGACAAAGATTATGAATTCGTTTATGGCGAAATGGACTGGAACGGCGAGCACTTCCGGTATGTTAAAAGAAAAATCAGCGGCAACACGCTTTTCCTGCTCTGCCTGCCAAACAAAGAAAAGAGCAGCGTTGCCAAAGTGAAAAATGAATTCACCAAAGCGGTAAACGACATCCCGGCGGGCAAACAGGGCAGCCAGCAGAAAAATAATTTAATCAAGCTCCTCACAACCGAATTCCGCAAGTATGATGTTGCAGGCGGTGATTTGATACTATTATCAACCGCTTCTGCATTCATTACCCGTAATACTGAAGCTAAAGATTTGTTCACACCACTCACAGAAGCACAGCCTCCCGAAGCATTTTTCTCCTGAAACGAAACACCGGCGACAGTATTTAATTTATTTCTGAAATTAATTTTCCTGAAACATGAAAGCATTAAAATATGTAATGCCTCTGGCGCTGCTTGTTATTACAGGCTGTGCCGATAAAGGCACTAAAGAGTACACAAAAATTTTTGACGACCAGCTGCTATACTGCAAAACGGTAAAAAAGCTGAACGACGTGGTGCTGGAAAACAATTTTCCGCCCATGATTGCCAGCCGCAACTATGCCTATGCCAACATAGCCGCATTTGAATGTGTGGCCGCCGGCGATGCGAATTATATTTCACTGGCAGGACAAATAAAACACATGCCCGCCATGCCCCGACCGGAAAATGGAATGCAGATTGATTTTGCGCTTGCCGCCTTATTTGCTTTTTCCAAAGTGGGCAATGCAGTTACATTTCCCGAGGGCAGCATGATGGGCTATTATGAGCAACTGAAAAAAATGGCAGACAGCATTGGCATGCCGGCATCTGTTTTAAAAAACAGCATAGCTTTTTCTGATTCTATCGCAAATGCAGTTCTGAACTGGAGCAAAAAAGATAATTATGCCCAGACAAGAACGGCTGAGCGCTACACCGTGCTGTATGATGTGCCGGGCCGCTGGATTCCCACACCGCCGCAATATGCGCAGGCTGTGGAGCCGCACTGGCGTGAAATAAGAACCATGGTGCTTGATTCGGCTGCCCAGTTCAGGCCCGTGATGCCGCCGCCTTACGATGTAAAAAACAAAAACAGTGTTTTTTACAAGGCCATGTTGGAAGTAAAAACCATCGGCGATAACCTTACCGATGAACAAAAACATATTGCCGATTTCTGGGACGACAATCCTTTTAAGCTGAATGTAGCCGGCCATGTGATGTTTGCCACCAAAAAGTTTTCACCGCCGGGTCACTGGATGAATATTGTAGGCATCGGCGCACAGGCAGCCAGGGCTGATTTCAAAACCACGGTGGCTGCTTATGCTGAAACGGCCATTACTTTATATGATGCTTTCATCAGCTGCTGGGACGAAAAATACCGCAGCAACTATGTGCGGCCGGAAACAGAGATAAATAAAATTTATCCCGACTGGCGGCCCTATATTCAAACACCGCCATTCCCGTCTTATACCAGCGGTCATGCTACCAACAGCGCAGCAGCGGCGGAGGTGATGACCAAATGGTTTGGCGACAACCTGTCGTTTACCGATACATCATTGCTGGAGTTCGGCATTGCCAACCGGCAGATAACATCTTTCCGTGGCGCAGCAGCCGAGGCGGCCATGTCAAGACTCTACGGCGGCATTCATTTCCGGTTCGACAATGATGAGGGCGCCAGGGCAGGCAAGCGGCTTGGTGAATTTATCTGCAACCGCTTAAAACTGTACAAAGGACAACTGGCAGGGAAAAATTGATTATTGAACGAAAACCAACCTTTTTAAAATGAAACGCATATTCATCATCATCACAATAATACTTTTAATAGCAAACCAGAAAACAAATGCCCAGGGCTGCGTGGCTATTCGCAGCAATGGCAATGCATGCAGCGCACCCAAAGCAGGTGAGGCCAAAGGCTGGATGCTTAATTTCAATAACCGCTATTTTAAATCCTACAAACATTTTGTAGGTACAGAGGAACAAAAGGAAAGAGTGGAGAATGGTACGGAAGTTATCAATCATTCCTTCAGCTGGGATTTTACCTTGTCAAAAACGCTGAACAAATACTGGTCGCTTTCACTGTATGTTCCTGTTCTTTCCAATGTACGTTCATCCATGTATGAGCATTACGGCAACAGCAGCACCCATCCCGATGCAAGAAACAGTACCCGTTCTTTCGGCATCGGCGATATCCGCTTTGCCGCTTACCGCTGGGTATTTGATCCTGCCAAATCGCACAAGGGAAATTTACAGGCTGGGCTTGGGTTAAAACTTCCCACCGGCGATTACCGCTACCAGGATTATTTTCATAAGCTTACTGCAAGAGGCACCGACAGTGTTGTAATGGGTCCCGTGGATCAGTCCATACAATTAGGCGATGGCGGTACCGGAATTTCTTTTGAGCTCAACGGGTATTATAATATTTCAGCCCGCACGGGCTTTTATGGAAACTTTTATTACCTCGCCAACCCGGGAGAACAAAACGGTGTATCTACATCACGGGGCGGACCAACTTCTTCAACTGCGATTCAATATTTCACCAGTACTATGAGTGTGTCCGATCAGATTATGGTTCGCGGCGGTGCAGTATATACCGCAGCAAAAAACCTGGCAGTTTCCGGCGGCATCCGCGTTGAAGCCATTCCGTCAAGCGACCTGGTTGGTGGCGACAAAGGATTTCGCAGACCGGGGTATGTTATATCTGCAGAGCCCACAGTTTCTTACATGACCAAAAAAGCAAATTTCTATTTATCTGTGCCCATAGCCATCGAACGCAACCGTACGAAAAGCAATGCTGATAAACTGCGTTCGGCGGCCACCGGTAACGATGTACATGGCGATGCGGCATTTGCCGATTATTTAATCATGGCAGGATTTTCTGTTCATCTCTGAAATTCATGAAATCATGCATTCAACTGATACCGGCTTTAGGGCCGGTATCTTTTTTTGGGTAGCGCAAAAAAATTATCTTTAGCAACCGGTAAGTGCAGATCAGGTAAAACGAATGTTATGCAACACAGCACACTCAAGAAGTTATCCGAAACACTCGGCATCAGCGTTTCCACCGTGGCAAGGGCGCTGAAAGACCATCCCGATGTGGCAGATGAAACGAGAAAGAAAGTGAAAGAGCTGGCCGAGGTGATGGAATATGAACCCAACTACTATGCCATCAAACTGCGCACCCGCCAGAGCAATGTGCTGGGTGTGCTCATTCCCGGTATTGATAATTTCTTTTACGATTCTTTTATCGCCGCCGTGGAAGACGAAGCAAGAGTGCACGGCTATTCGGTCATGATAATGCAGACAAGAGACAGCGCCGGCGTGGAAGAGCAAAACCTGCACCTGTTCCGCAAAAACATGGTGACCGGTTTGTTTGCTGCCATTTCCATCGAAACGGAAGACATGACGCCCTTCCGGAAGCTGATTGAAAATAAGGTGCCTATTGTTTTTATTGACCGGGTGCCGGAAGTCCCGGGATTCACCAAGGTATCCATGTCTGATGAGCTGGCAGCCCGGCTGGCAGCGCAAGCCATCATTGCAAAGAAGAAAAAACGGGTGCTGGCCCTTTTTGGTCATCCCCATCTCAGCATTTCACGCAAGCGGTTTGCTTCGTTTACCGGCACTTTCCGGCATCTTTCGCCCGGCACTGAATTGCTGGTTGACTATACCGAAAACATTACCGAATCAAAAAGGGTAATCATGCAGATGATGAGCCAGGCCAAAACACCCGATGTGGTTTTTTGCATGGGTGACCTGATACTGATTGGCGTGATGCAGGCCATTCACCAGCTGAACCTGAAAGTGCCGGAAGATATAGCCGTGATGAGCATCAGCAACGGGCTGATACCAACCCTGTACAACCCGGTCATCACCCACGTGGAAACAAACGGCTACAAGCTGGGCAAGCTGGCTTTTAAGCAGATGATGCGCTGCCTGCGCAACGAAACACCCGAAGAAGAAGTTTTTGTGGAGCCAGTGCTGATTGAAGGAGGTTCGTTATAATATCTTCTGCCGTTAATACATGGCGCCTGGGAAAACCAAAACCAACAATTACTATGTCAAATTTCAGAATCAAGCTTTCGCTTTTCCTCAACTATTTTGTGTTCGCCATTTTGCTGAACAGTGTGGGTACGGTGATTTTACAGGTGCAGAATAATTTCGGTGTTTCAAAAGGAGCAGCCAGCATACTGGAAGCATTCAAGGATTTAAGCATTGCCATTGCTTCTTTTTTAATTGCTTCTTACGTAGTGCGAATCGGCTACAAAAAAACAATGCTTATTGCACTGGCGCTGGTTTCGGCCATGTGCCTGCTGATGCCTTCCCTGCCGGGTTTCCTGATGACAAAGCTTTTGTTTGCCACGGTTGGTGTAAGCTTTGCACTGACTAAAATTTCAGTGTTTGCCACGCTGGGTCTTGTCACGGCCAGCAAAAAAGAACACCTGAGCCTGATGAGTTTTCTTGAATCGTTTTTTATGATTGGTGTTCTTTCGGGGTATTTCATTTTCGCTTCCGTGGTGGATAATGAAAACCCGCTGTCCACAAAGTGGTTTAATATTTATTATCTGCTGGGCGGTCTTTCCATTCTTGCATTCCTGCTGTTATTGTCAACCCGGCTGGATGAATCTTCAGTGAAAGAGGCTGAACAATCCAAATCGCTGGACCAGGAATTTGTGGAAATGCTGCGGCTCATCATACTGCCGCTGGTGCTGGTATTTATTTTTAGCGCTTTCTTTTATGTATTGATTGAACAAAGCATCATGAGCTGGCTGCCTACATTTAACAACGATGTACTGAAACTCTCTACAAGCCTCAGCATACAAATGGCCAGCATATTATCCGGCGCCATTGCTTTGGGCAGGTTGCTTGCCGGGTTTGTGCTGCGCAAAATTGACTGGCTGATTGTGCTGGCAGGCTGCCTGGTGGCGGCAGCGGGAATTGTTTTGCTTACTGTGCCCCTGGCAAAAAATGTTTCCGGTACAGCAGTGAACAGCATCTGGGAAATTCCAATGGTCGGTTTTGCTTTTCCGCTTATTGGTTTATTTCTAGCCCCCATTTACCCGGCTATCAATTCGGTTATTCTCAGCAATCTTCCGGTCCATAAGCATGGCGCCATGTCGGGCCTCATTGTTGTATTTTCAGCCCTGGGCGGCACAACGGGTTCCATCATCACAGGTCATGTGTTCGAAGCTTATGGCGGGCAAACTGCATTTTATTTTTCGCTCATTCCTGTATCGGTTTTAATAATACTCCTGTTTGTATTTAAGCGGCTGCAGCCGAAAACTGCCGGCAGCGCCGAAATAAAAATTGCCGGTGGCCACTAAACTTTCTTTGCATGCAAATTCATGAAATGAGCTACTTGTTTGAAGCAGTACAGATGCAAAAAATTTTTCCCGACGGAAAAACTTTTGTCGACTGCATCCCAAAATACTCCCCGGAAGAAATCAATAAAAAATACCTGCAGCAAAAAGACCTGCCGGGGTTTGACCTGGAAAATTTTGTGTTGCAGAATTTTGAATTACCCGTTCCGCAATCGGCCCGCTTCAGCAGCGACACCGGAAAGAGTACGGCGGAAAACATAGAAACACTCTGGACCGTGCTCACCCGCATGCCCGATAAAAATGGCGGCTCATTGATACCGCTGCCTCATCCCTACATCGTACCGGGCGGGCGGTTTGGTGAAATTTATTACTGGGACAGCTACTTTACCATGCTGGGGCTTCGGGCTTCAGGCAAAACAGAGATGATTGAAAACATGGTGAAGAATTTTGCTCATCTTATTCAAACAATCGGTTATATACCCAACGGCAACCGGACTTATTTTTTCGGTCGTTCGCAACCGCCGTTTTTTTCACTGATGCTGCAATTGCTGGGTGAAGTTTTGGGACGGAGAGTGAGCTTAATTTATTTAACACAGCTTGAAAAAGAATACCTGTTCTGGATGGAAGGAAGAAATAACTTAAATACACACACTTCTGTTCTTCATCATGTTGTAAAAATGCCCGAAGGGGAAATACTTAACCGCTACTGGGACGAAAACAATACAGCACGGCCCGAGTCGTATCGTGAGGATGTGGAGCTGGCCCGTCAAACAAATCAGCCGGCAGAAATTTTATACAGGCATTTACGGGCCGGTGCTGAATCGGGCTGGGACTTCAGCAGCCGATGGTTCCGGCAGGCAGATTCATTTGCAAGCATTCACACTACCGATATCATCCCTGTGGACCTGAACTGCCTGTTGTATCACATGGAGCATACTTTCGCCGGCATTTACCCGCATACAGGCAACCACTTAATGGCCCAGCTTTGCCATAATATGGCAGAAGAAAGAAAAGCAGCGATTCAGAAGTATTGCTGGGATGAAAAAACAGGATTTTATTTCGACTTTGATTTTATTGCAGGCAAACAAAAAGAATGTATGACACTGGCAGCAGCATTTCCTTTGTTTTTCAGAATTGCAACGGCACAACAGGCAGGTGCTGTGGCAGCACATATTAAAGAAAATTTTCTGAAAGCCGGCGGGCTTGTCACAACGCTTATTGAAACAGGCCAGCAATGGGATGCGCCCAATGGCTGGGCGCCGCTGCACTGGATGACGATTACCGGCCTGGAAAATTACGGTCACAATGACCTGGCAAAAGAAATTGCCCTGCGCTGGATAAAACTGAATAATGATGTGTTTAAACGAACCGGCAAGCTGATGGAGAAATATAACGTAGTGAATACTCACCTCGAAGCCGGCGGCGGCGAATACCCCGGCCAGGATGGTTTTGGCTGGACCAATGGCGTGCTGCTGGCACTTATGACCAAATACGGAAAACCGGTTTGAAAGATTAGAACCTATTTCAAAAGTCAATAATCACAACACAGTGGCACAGCGTTAAGGAGTTACACAGAGAATTTATCTCTGACACGACATCTCTGTGTAACTCAGTTTCTCAAAATCTCTGTGTTAAAATTATTTTTGAGATAAGTTGTAGTTGAAAAAGGAAGGTAAAAGAAAACATGGCTGCAATCCGGTTAAATATTTTTTGCCCTCATTCACATCTCAAATACTTCATAGCGGGAATTTTTTTCCTTGCTTTTGTCAGTTGCACCGCTCCGCATAAACCGGCCGTGATACAAACTGTAACAGGCGCCATGCAGCCGGTGCATAACGAACGCTGGCTTACACACGAACACATTCTTGTTGATTTTATTGGGGCTGACAGCATTGATCCGGGAAAATGGAATCACGATTCGGTGATGAAAACAATATTGCCCTATCTTGAAGAACTGAAGCGGCAGGGAGTAAAATATTTTGTGGAAACCACACCGGCTTATCTCGGCCGCGATGCACGGCTACTGAAAAAAATTGCTGAAAAAACCGGCTTTAGCATTCTTACCAACACCGGCTTTTATGGCGCTCAGAAAAATAAATTCATTCCTGCTTTTGCATTGGATAAAACAGCGGAAGAGCTGGCTGAAACCTGGATAAATGAATTTGAAAACGGGATTGACGGCACCGGCATCAGACCCGGCCTGATGAAAATAAGCGTGGATGCCGCCGATACACTGCACCCCATGCATCTGAAACTGGCAAAAGCTGCAGCACTCACTCACCTGGAAACAGGATTGACAATTGCCTCACACACCGGCGAAGCTAAAGGCTTGTGGCCGCAGCTGCAGATACTGAAAGAAACCGGTGTGTCGCCGGAAGCTTTCATCTGGATTCATGCGCAGAATGAAAAAGACAATAACAATTATGTGAAAGCTGCCAAAGAAGGCTGCTGGATCAGTCTCGACGGGTTGGGCTGGGAACTTGAAAAGCATGTGGAGAAATTATTGTTTGCAAAAGAGAAGGACATACTGAATAAGATTCTTATTTCACACGACGCTGGCTGGTACGATCCGCAGAAACAAACACAGACCATTCAACCCTACACCAGTATTTTCACCCGGCTGATACCGGCGCTGAAAGCAAAAGGATTCACCGATGATGATTTTCATGTTTTGCTGAGTGATAACCCGGAAAATGCTTTTTCCATCCGGGTGAGAAAACTGGAATGATTAAAGATTCCACCAGTACGTCAGCTTCAGCACCAGCGCCCGGTTACGAACGGCCAGCGGCGTGGTATAATAATTATCCGTGTAAACAATAAACAAATCCGAAGCAGGCCGGTAGCGCCACTGAAACCTTGTGTTGAGGTTGATATTCCTCAACTGGTTGTTGTACTGCAAAAAAGTGGTGAAGAAAAGTTTGTTCGTCATCGTCACATCAATCCGCGGGCCCAGCAGCCAGAAATCGGTTTTTCCCCAAGGCAGCGGAAGCGCAATATGATTATAAGTGGTATTGATAGCAATGTTTACATAAGGCTGGAAACGGAAACCGAGATCAACGGCAATATTTGTGCGGCTGCCGCCGGCATAATACCCGCCGAATCGTGTGCTGAAGGCAAATGTGAAGCGGCTCTGCGGTTTTGAAATATATTCCATGCCCCATGCTTTCCACCGGTGCCGGGTGCCGCCGGCCAGGCTGTCTTTTCCCGAATTGGTGGGATCGAACGGCTGGAGCAGTTTGACATAAACATCGCCGGTCCACACATCAAACAAACTCTGATTACGGAAATTGAGCAGGTAAATAAAAATGCTTTCATGATCGGTTTGTGACAGCGATGGTGTAAAATAATAACCGGTAAAAGCCCGGGGCCCGTGACTCAGCACCTTGCCGCTTTTTGGGAAAAACAAATAGCCAAATGAAGGGTTGAATTTTATATAATTTTTCCGCGGCACATAACCGGCTTCGGCGCTGTAATTTTCACCCACGTATTCATGCTGCCAGCCGATATTCCACCTGCGGCTGCTGTACTGCAGGTTGGCAGCATGCACCCAGTTCTTTCCCAGGTTGCCGGGGCTGAATGATTTCAGCAGCAGCACTTTTCCCGTCCACAGGTTATTGAAAGATGCAAGGTTGTAATCAAAACCAAAATTGCGGTTGAAAGCCGAATAAACATACTGCGACGAGTCGCCGGGTTTATCATTCAGCGATTGTTTATTGATAAACATAAAGCCGATATTGGAGCGGGAAAAAACTCTTCGCTGCAAAGCAACCACTGCAAAATTCTGCTCAGGCAATTCAAGCGATTTCACTTTTCCTGTCTGCATATCCATCACACCGATACGCCAGTCCTTGTTCAGCTTGCCACTGAGCCTGGCGCCAAAATGTATCGGCACATTCAGCCCGATGCGGCGTGAAAAGAAAGGGCGGAGAGAAGGATAACCAAAGTTTGCAAAATGATCGCCGTTCTCAAGGAAAAATTGTCTTCGTTCAGGAAAGAAAAGTTCAAAGCGGTCAAGATTCGTTACCTGCCGGTCCACTTCTACCTGCGAAAAATCGGGATTCACCGTAAGGTCAAGATTCAGTGATGAGGTGACGGCAATCTTTGCATCTGCACCTGCATCGCTGCGGTAATCTGCCGCTGTTTTCTGTTCATAATTTTTGCTCACAGCGCCAAGCGCATAAGGAATCACAGAAATGTTGACACCGGGTTCGGGCGGCGGTACATCCCACACTAAAGTGCCGGTATAAGCCAGCGAAGCGGTTGGAAACTGCCGGGGCACCGGTCCCCAGCTCGATTTTTCAGCCACGATAATATCCAGCCGGCTGAAATTAATGCCCCATGTTGTGATTCCTTTTTTGTACCGGATGGTTTTAAAAGGAATGGCCGCTTCAAAAATCCAGCGATCCGGATAATTTTTTACTTCCGATGTCCATTTGTTGTCCCAGTTCAGGTCCACCTTGCCGCCTTCGTACATGGTACCATCCCATTGGGCACCGGCTGCATTGGCGCCAAATGAAAAGCCGTTGGTCTGGTCTTCAAACGGGTCCATGAAAAAAAGAAAGTTGTCGTTTTTACCAAACACAAAATCCCGCTTCAGCGATTCCACCATGTACTTCTGGTTTTCTTTATGAAAACAGACAGCGATGATATAAAGATGTATTGCATCATAAGTCATCCGCACTTCGGTTTTCACTTTTGCAAGGCTGGTGTCCATCGGCAATACCATAAAAAAATCGTTCGCCACTTCAGCATCCTGCCATGCCGGTTCATCCATGATGCCATCCACTTGTATTGCAGAAGAAGCTTTGCGGATGTGCAGCCGGTATTTTTCATTTTCTTTCTGTGCCGCAGGCTGCAGGCAGAAAAAGAAAACGGGCAGGAGTGTAAACAGAAGTTTCAATGCCTGTTATTTTTGAATTGACAGCAATGCAATTTAAACCTGCAGGCCGGTTTTATAACAAACTTTTCAACTTCTATCCGGTAATTTGCATGATGCGTTTGTTTTTTCTTTTATTAATTATTCTTGTTGCGGGTTGCAAAAATTCCGGCGTCAGCGAAAAACAGGCGGTAGCGGATACTGTTTACACCGAGGCTCCCGATACGGTGCTTGTTTGGTACACCGATGCAGAAAAAATGCTGATGAAGCGGGATACCGCCATCACAGAAAACAGGATATCGGCGGATGCCATCATCAATGGTCTGAATGAAAAATACCCCGAGATAAAGCTTGCGTATTTAAAACTAAGTGGTGATACAGTGTACACTTCGGTGCCCGATGCAGAATACCTGGGCGAGCAAATGGGCGATGCCGGTGCGGCTGCCTGGTTTGCCGATGCGGTTATCAATCTTACTTCCGTGCCGGGAATCAATTATGTTTCTTTCCGGATGGACCTGCACAGCCATGCGGCCAGCGGAGTGATTGGCCGGGATAAATACAGCAACTGGCGGCGTGAATAAAACAGCACAGCGGTTCAGTTTTGCTGCATATTGGCTTTGAACACCCGCAGAAAATTTTCGCCTAAAATTTTACTGATGTCTTTTTTACTGTAGCCTCTTTCGAGCAGTGCTCTTGTTATCAGCGGAAAATCCTGCACCCCGTTCAGTTCTTTTGGCGGCGCCGAAATACCGTCGAAATCGGAGCCCAGGCCCACAAAATCTGTTCCCACCAGGTTTACGATATAATCCAAATGATCGAGCAGCATAGAAAGTGGCGGCCGGGTAGCATCCAGTTCTTCCTTGTATTTTTCCAGTACCATCATCCGGGCATAGTCGGGTTGCGTACCGTTTTTAATCAGGGTATCAATTTCGGGGCGGTATTTGCTAATCAGTGCAGACATCTTTTTTTCAAAACTGCTGTCAATAAACCCTGCATAAAAGTTAAGGTGAATGACACCGCCGTTTTTGGCAATGGCTTTTATCTGCTCGTCTTTCAGGTTGCGCCGGTGCGGGCACAGCGTCCATGCATTGCTGTGCGAAGCAATCACGGGTTTGGTGGTAATCTTCATTGCATCCCAGAAAGTTTGCTCGCCGATATGGCTCACATCAATAATCATTCCCAGCTCATTCATTCTCTCCACTACTTTTGTACCAAACTCAGTCAGCCCCTTCTTTCTTACCACGGAGTCTTCGGAAGCCCCCTCTCCTGTTGGAGAGGGGGTTGGGGGTGAGGTCTCATCTGCTGCCGAAGTTGCCCAGCTTGTTGAGTTGTTCCAGGTAAGCGTCAAATACCGCACACCGCGTACAAAAAGATTATCGAGGTTTTCAAGTTTATCTTCAATCATGTGGCCGCCTTCCACACCTAACAGCGCTGCCAGTCTTTTTTCTTTAATGGCACGTTTCAGTTCGGCAGGAGTTTTTACCAGCGTCATCCGCATCGGCGCACGGCGTGCCCATTCGTACACCGAATCTATTTCACGGTTAGCATGTGCATAAGGTTGCTGCTGCTCCGGACCGCAAAAGATGGAGAACACCTGAACATCCACTCCTCCTGAACGCATGCGTGCCAGGTCAGAATGGGTAATGCCTAAAAGATCCTGGTCAAAACTTACTTTCTTTTCTATAGAAGCGCTGGGAAAATCATTATGCGTATCCACCACAACGGCTTTTGCATGAATGCGTTTATACTTCTGGCTGAAGGCTGTAGTTCCTGACAATAAAATAACTGCCAAAAGAAAAATTCTCTGAAACATTACTTAAATGATTTTACGGGCAAAAGTTAGATAAACTAATTTTACACAGCAAAAAATCATGCTGCAGGTAAAACACATAACCGAAGAAGGAGATGAGCTGAACATCATCCGCACTCTTTTCCGCGAATACGAAAAGGAACTGGATGCCGACATCTGCTTTCAGAGTTTCGAAGCAGAGCTGAAAGACCCGCTGAAAAAATATGGCCCGCCCGGCGGCGACCTGCTGCTGGCGTTCTGGAATGATGAAATAGCCGGCTGTATTGCATTGACACGATTGAAAGAAGAAGGCGTGTGTGAAATGAAACGCCTTTATGTTCGCCCGGCCTTCCGGAAAAACAAAATCGGTAAACTGCTTGTGGAAGAACTGCTGAGGTCGGCGAAAGAAAAAAATTACAAACTCATGCGGCTCGATACGCTCAGTAAACTGCAGCCTGCCATCCGGCTTTACCGGCACTTCGGGTTCCTGCACACCACGCCTTATTATCACAACCCGCTGCCTGATGTGGTGTATATGGAAAAGCCACTCTGATATTACCCGATAACCAGAATCACGGAAATTGGTGACTGCAGTCACCGAGCCAAAATAGATACCGGGGTAGTTTTACTCCCGGTTACATATTATGCAAAACAAAATTTTCAAATTTATTCTTGTCTGCATTTTATGCATTGCCGTTGTGTATGTTATTGTCAAACTCATCCAGCTGATTTAATCACCAAAAATATTTTTTATGAAAAAAAATATGGGAACCACCGACCGCATCATCCGCCTGTTGCTGGCGGCCTTGTTTACTTACCTCTATTTTGGCGGCATCGTCACCGGCACATGGGGCCTGGTGCTGCTGGTGCTGGGTGGCGTATTTGTATTGACCAGCCTTGCCGGCTTTTGCCCGCTGTATGCACCCTTTGGCATCAGCACCTGTGCAGTGAAAAAAAGCTGAAGGTTAAAGAGTGTTATCTTACCTGGAATTCCCGCAGCCTGCGGGAATTTTTTTTGCAAAAAACTGTAGCTTTATCCAAACTGTATGCAATGAAACAAATATTATTTTTTATCTCACCCTTACTTTTCATTTCTATTTTCGCAACAGCGCAAAAGAAAAAAACCGAAACGGACAACCAGACAAAAATTAAAGATGAAATCATACAATCGCTGAACCGGCAGTACGATTATTATAAAGAACGGGCACTGAGAATATGGGATTATGCTGAAGTGGGTTACAAGGAAGAAAAAAGTTCGGCCGTACTTCAGCAGACATTAAGAGATAACGGATTTAAAGTAGAGGCCGGCATGGCCGGAATGCCCACCGCATTTGTTGCCACGTACGGCAGCGGCTCGCCGGTGATAGGAATACTTGCCGAGTTTGATGCGCTGCCCGGTCTGTCGCAAACCAATAAACCGGTAAAGGAAGTGGATGCAGGAAAAAATGCGGGCCACGGCTGCGGGCATCATTTGTTTGGCGTGGCTTCGGTGGCGGCCGGCATTGAATTGAAAAAGCGGATGGAGCAGAAACTTTTTTCCGGCACCATAAAAATTTTCGGAACGCCGGCAGAAGAAGGCGGCAGCGGCAAAGTGTATATGGTGCGGGAGGGTTTGTTCAGTGATGTGGATGTGGTGCTGCACTGGCATCCCGGCGATGGCAATTCGGCGAATGCATCCAGCTCGCTGGCCAACATGAGCGCCAAGTTCCGTTTTTACGGCATATCGGCGCATGCCGCCGGGGCGCCGGAGCGGGGCCGGTCGGCACTGGATGCAGTGGAGGTTATGAACTATATGGTGAACATGATGCGGGAACACATTCCGCAGGAAACACGCATTCATTATGTGATTACCCGCGGCGGCAATGCGCCCAACGTGGTGCCCGATTTTGCCGAAGTGTATTATTATGTGCGCCACCCCCGGCGGGATGAGATGGCCCGCATTTTTGAACGCATCGTAAAAGCGGCCAACGGCGCAGCCACCGGCACCGAAACCCGGATGGAATATGAAATCACCGGCGGCGTGTATGATTTGCTGCCGGTGGTGCCGCTGGCAAAAACAATGTACAATAACCTAAAGCAGGTAGGCGGTGTTATTTACAATGAAAGTGAAACGGAGTTTGGGAAAAAACTGCAGGAAAGTTTTATCACTCCCGAAAAACCGCCGCTGGCCAATGCTGCGAAAATTGATTCCTTCAAAGTGGAAGGCCGCGGCGGCGGCTCCACCGATGTGGGGGATGTGAGCTGGGTGGTGCCTACGGTGGGTTTACGCATTGCCACCTGGATACCTGGCACGCCGGCGCATAGCTGGCAGGCTGTTGCCTGCGGTGGTACCGAAATAGGAACCAAGGGCATGATGGTGGCGGCCAAAACAATTGCACTCACCGGGCTTGACCTGTTTACCAACCCGAAGCTGATTGAAGAAGCCAAAGCCGAATGGAAAAAAGCAAGAGGAGAAAATTTTATTTACAAAGCCTTGCTGGGTGACAGAAAGCCGGCACTGGATTACAGGGATTGAATGGGGCGAGGTATTGAACTATTAAACAGCGCAGGTAATGTTCAATGCGCAATGCTTAATGCTCAAAGCTTGACAGAAATGATTTGCATGACTGCCCAGGTTCATTGCCAAGAAGAAATTCCAAATAATATTGAATGATGGGGCGAGACATCGGATAGATGGAAATTGAGCATTGAAAATTGAACATTGAACATATTTCTATTGTAAAACTCTCAACACTCAACGCTCAATATTCAATGCTCCACAGTTAAGATTCTCATAATTCATGAAGAACCTTTCTCCCCCACAAACCACTGCTCTTTGTTTTTGAATAAAACATTGAAGGTGGTCAGCGAACCATAGCAGCGGGTGATGTATTGCTGCATGTTCACTTTTTCTTCATCCGCCAGGTTTTTGCTGCTGTTGATGTTTTGCTCCAGCACCCGCAGCCGGTCACGCAGCATCACAATCTTGTGAAAGAAATCTTCAATGGGAATTTCTTTGGGCTTTAAGCTTTTATCGGCCGGCTGAAGAAGCAGGGTGCCGTGCTGCCAGCGGTCGCCGAGGGGAACGTTTTCAGTGATGCCGCCCCAGAGGCGCAGAATTTTCAGCAACGATTTTTCCACCTCGCTGTGCGTTTCTATTTCTTCGGTCACATTTTCAGGAATGATTTCATCCAGCTTGCTGTCGGTTTTATCAATCTCTTTTATGCCATGATTGATAAAAGAAATGAGGTAAGTGGCATAGCGGATACCCACAATCACACCGGGCCCGTACAGCGTATGCTGCAATCTTGTTCCTATGCCAAGCGTAGTTTGCTCCATAGATTTCCAAAATATGCCTCCGGCGGAGGATTTTAGTTTTAATATTGTTTGGTTAAAGAGTGTTCAAAATATTAAAGTGTTTTAAGCCTCCCCTTTAGGGCAGGTTTGGCGGGCTCCTTACTCCAGCGCCTGGTACACCAGCACTTTGTATTTATTGGCTATCTCTCCTATGGTTGAATGCCAGAGCTGCCGGTAAAAAATGCCGATGAGTTTTTCCTTCGGATCGGCCCAGTAGGTAGTGGCAAAGGCGCCGCCCCAGTCAAACACGCCTTCGGGTGTGGGCAGCAGGGCACTGCCTCTTTCGGTAGTGATTCCAAAACCAAGTCCGAATTTATTTACCCCAAAAACCACATCGCCAATCTGGTTCATCGTCATCATACGCACCGTGTTTCTCGATAAAATTCTTTTACCGTTGTATTCGCCGCCGTTCAGAATCATTTGTAAAAAAATGGCATAGTCCATAGCAGTGGACGACAGCCCGCCACCGCCGGAGTAGTAGCTGCTTTTGGTTAATGGGTAATCGGAATTCACCATACCGTTGAAATCTACCTTGCCTGTTGATTTCACCAGTACACTGTCTTTTTCCTCGTACAAACTTACCAGCCGGTTTTGTTTGGCAGGCGGTATATAAAAGTATGTATCGTTCATGCCCAGCGGTTCGAAAATTCTTTTTCTGAAAAACTCATCGAGGCTCATGCCGGAAATTACTTCAACCAAATAGCCGAGTATATCTGTATTGAATCCGTACGTCCATTTTTCTCCCGGCTGATGCATCAGGGGCAGTTTAGCAATTGTATTTACATCATCAGCCAGCGAACGGCCCGGCTCCACACCGATGCCTGCCAGCAACCCGGCTTTGGCATAAATGGCATTGGCGGTTTTGGTTCCTATTTGCGGGTAACTGATGCCCGAAGTATGGGTGAGTAGTTGCCGGATGGTGACTTCGGATTTTGCAGGCACTGTGGTGTACGTGGTATCCGCTTCATTGAATTTATCCAGCACCTGCTGTTTGGCAAATGCCGGGATATATTTTGAAACCGGGTCATCCAGCAGCAGTTTTCCATCTTCGTACAAAATCAAAACGGCTGTGCTGGTGATGGCTTTGGTTTGCGAAGCAATGCGGAAGATATTATCCGCCTGCATGGGTTTTGTTTTTTGCAGGTCGTCGTAGCCGAATGCTTTGTGATAAACAATTTTTCCGTTCCGGATTATCAGCGCCACGCAACCGTTCAGTCTTTTGTCATTCACCCAGGCGCTGAGGTTCTGGTCGAGTTTTAGTAAACGTTCAGAAGAAAAACCCGCCAGTTCAGGCTTGCCTGACGCTTGTATGACAGGTCTTTTTACAGTAGTACTGCCGCCATTCTGTGCAAGGACGGGTAACTGGAATAATAAAATAGCAGTGTAAAAAAATATCCGCTTCATTATTGCTGGTTTTAAGAGGTCAGAAAGTTAAGACTTCCTGCAGAATGAAACGGGAAGCCCTCAGAGTTTTTCTTTTTTTATTTCAGCGGCTTGTTTTTCCAGCATCCATTTTTCAAAGCATTTTTTTATCCATGCCTGGAAATCGTACTCGCCGGTTTCAATACAGAATTCGTAGCTGGGGCGGAAGCGCAGCATAAAGCTGTCTCTTTCCACTCCAATCAGCCCGGTGAGCCGCATCACCAAAACTTTGCTGAAGCGGTGATCAATAAATTTATCTCTTTCTTCCTGCAGCAGTCTTTCGCGAAAGGCCAGCATGCTTTTGTTTTTCCTGAACTGGAACATACGGATGATTTCATCGAGGTCGAAACCGACGGAGGCGCCGGGCCCTGAGCCGGTGGTGGCCTGCAGCCTTGGTTTTTCCCAGTTAAACACTTTGGCGTAGTCTTCCCTGTTGCGCAGCGAATCGAGCTTGTAATTCCGCGGCTTCACAATCACTTCTTTCAGCACCGGTATGTTGATGTGGAGAGCAATGTCGAAACGCTCTGCATCAAAAATTTTTGCAACGGCATATTTGATGGTGGGTTTGTTCAGGTAGCTGAACCACACCGAGTCGGTTTCCTTCACATCAATTTCATAACGACCGAAAATGTCGGTGGCTGTTCCTCTTCCGGCCGTGGTTAATGCACTTACACCTACCAGCGGATAGGTGCCGCTGCTGTCGTACACCGTGCCACGCAGTTTAAAGTTTTGCGCATGAGATTCTGCAGCACAAAACAGAAGGGTGAAAAGCAACAGGATGCAAGAAACCTTTATCAAAAACAGGAGTAGTTTGTTTTGGCAAAGAACAAACAAAAATGGAGAAAGGGGCAATAAAACCTGTTAAAAAAAACAATGGAGCAGGGGTAAAAAAAATATTGACTTCTTATTCTTCTTTTGCAGCCTCTTTACATTCGGCAAATTCGGCACGCAGCCGGCTGCTGTGCTCTGCCATCAGTTGCCTGAAATTTTTCATCGGTGGAAATATGCCCACCACAGTGAGCCGGCCGGCATCATAAGTTACTTCCATTCCTTTTTCATAATAAATATGGTCGCCGTCGTAGCCTTCCCAGATTATCGGCAGATAATCATTGCCGAATTTTTCCATGCAGGCGGGCATGGCGTCGTAAAACTTTACACCGTTATCCAGCACCACCGTTTTCACCAGGTCTTCACCGGCGCCGTACGTGGTGACGGTAATGTAGTTGAGCCGGTGATTTTTGAAATAGAGGCTGTACACCGGCATCACTCTGGAAAGATCATTGTTGTATTTGGCGCAACTGTCGAAACCTGCAACAAACTGAACTACCGTATCCACTTCATTCACCTGCCCGGCAAACGAACACATTTCATCTTTATAGTCCAGCCAGTTAAGCTCACCCTGCAGCAGGCTGGCCGCCTCCTGTTCACTCATGCCCAGTTTTAATGCGCCGATACCCACACCCGGTGTGATTATTAATTGTTTTGCAGTTTGGGCATAGGGGCAAAAGAAGATGCCAACCAGGAAAAGAGGAAGAAAAATTTTTTTCATGATTATATTTTAATAATTAACCGTGCGGACCATTAATAAGTAAAGGTGATAATTATTGGTTGTAAATAAAAAGAAATAACGAACCATTAACCCCTGATTAATTTTTCAATCACCTGCGGGTAATGCTTATGCTCGAGCTGGTGAATGCGCTGTGCAAGTGAATCAGGCGTGTCGTCTTTCAGCACGGGGCAGCGGGCCTGGAAAATCAAATCGCCGTGATCGTAATGCTCGTCTACGTAATGAATACTGATGCCGCTTTCCGCATCGCCGCTGGCCAGTACGGCTTCATGCACAAAAGCGCCATACATGCCTTTGCCGCCATATTTGGGCAGCAGCGCCGGGTGAATGTTCACAATCTTTTTCAGGTAAGCGGCAATCAATGCATCGGGTATCTTCCATAAAAACCCGGCCAGCACAATAAAGTCAATGCCGGCAGCTATCAGCTCATCCACATAAGCATTGCCGCGGAAAAATTTTTCTTTTTCAATCAGCAACGTAGGAACCCGATGGGTTTCGGCAATTTTTAAAACACCTGCACCGGGCTTGTTGCACACGATAAGTGATATTACAATTTTCGGAGCCTTTAAGCCTTCCCCTTCGGGGAGGGTTTGGGAGGGGCTGAAATATTCAATAATCTTTTGCGCATTAGAGCCGGCGCCGGAAGCAAAGATGGCAATACGGGTCATCAAAAAATTTTTACAAAGCAGCAAAGTTGTAACTTTTCAGTATGAGAAAATTGCTTCTGCCGGTTTTATTTCTTTTCATTTGCCAGGTTGGTTTTGGGCAAAAAGAAAACTGCACAGTCAATTACCCGCCGCCGGCGCTGGGCGATTCCATCAAAAAAGTTTTTACGGCGCACCTGCAGTCGGCAGAAAAAAAGTACCAGGCTGACAGTACCAACGATGAACATATAATATGGTATGGCCGCAGGCTGGCTTATCTCGGCTTTTATAAAGAAGCGGTTAATGTGTACAGCCGGGGCATCAGCCTGCATCCGGCCAATGCAAGATTTTACCGCCACCGCGGTCACCGCTACATCACGCTGCGCTGTTTCGACAAAGCCATTGAAGATTTGAAACAAGCAGCAGAGCTTACCCGTGAGCAGGTGGATGAAATAGAAGCCGACGGCATTCCCAATAAAAGAAATATTCCGACCAGCACCCTGCACACCAATATTTATTATCACCTCGGGCTGGCTTATTACCTGAAAGGTGAAAACCGGCAGGCCCTGCTGGCGTGGGAAAAATGCCTCGACATTTCAGACAACGACGATATGAAAGTGGCCACACTGAACTGGCTGAACGTAACGCTGCACAAAATGGGAAGAAACAAGGATGCCGGGCAGCATTTAAAAGAAGTGACCGCCGATATGGATATTATCGAGAACCACGACTACTACGACATATTATTAATGTACAAAACGGGTGATGAAACCAAACTGCTGGCCAAAACCCAAAGCCAGCAAACCCTCAGCAATGCCACGCTGGGTTATGCACTTGGCATGTTTTATAAATTCAAAGGCGAAGAACAAAAGGCAAAAGAACTTTTTGAAAAAATTGTCGCCGGTAACCAATGGTCCAGCTTTGGATTCATTGCGGCCGAGGCGGAGCTGAGAAGAATGTGAGCTTTCTAACTCAAAAATCAAAATTAAAAAGTAAAAAACCGGGCTGTATATTTTTTTGACTTTTGACTTTTTTTAATTTTGACTTTTGGCTTTTTCCGGTTTCAGTACACCCAGTTTCTTCCCCAACTTGCGTGTATAATTATTAAAAAACCTGAACTGCCCGAAAGGAATACTCACCAACAGCACCATCATCGGCCAAATGATAGTAAGTAACAAAATGTAAAGGATGGCCCAGAGCCAGTCGGCCTGCACGGTCAGCAGGTTCATGATTTTTTTTGCCCCAAAGCCCGTGAGGCTGCCGCCTATGGCAAAAGTGCAGAGAATAAGAAAAAGTTGCAGCCCGCTAACCTTCCATTTGTTTTTCAGTTTTTCAAACATGGGGTATTCATTTTTCGCAGCAAACAAAAATCGGATAAATGAGTCACGATTGACCACAAAAATTTTTGCAGTAAACAGCGCTGACACAGCAATGACAGTGAACAGCCCGAAGGATAAAACAGGATTTTCAAATCGGATGAAACACAGGCTGGAAGCGAATCAAAAAAAATTTTTTGCCATTGAAGTTTTGTTGCGTTCCTGACTTATTTTTGCGGCCAAGCCGCCCCTGTGGGGCAGCTTGTTACGAGATTTTATCCACATTCTTCAGACGAATAACCGCTGCTATGCTTTCAGAGACACCTTATGCGCCACGACGGATTCTGACCATACTATCTCTTTTTGTTTTATCAGTTTTAAATACGAAAGCGCAGGACGGCACAGCCATTTTCAAAACCAAGTGTGCCAGTTGCCATATTTTAGGGAAAGACGCTATTGGTCCTAACCTGCAGGGAGTGATGGAACGTTGGGATGGCGATATGGGAAAATTAAAGGAGTGGGTAAATAATCCGGCAAAACTTGCCGCATCAGGCTTTGATAAGGCAGTTAATATTACAGCCTTTGGCGGGCCCGGAAATCAAATGACTCCATTTGAGGGTATTCTTTCCGATGCGGAGATTGAAGCAGTGATAAAATATACCAGTACGTGGCAGCCACAAACAACTCCTACAGCTACTGATGGAGAGAAGCCCCCGGGCACAGGCCAGGGCGCCATCATCTTTGGCATCATCACCCTCATCATGGCCATCATTGCACTCATCCTGATGCAGGTGAACAGCAACCTGAAAAAACTGAGTGATGATAAGGAAGGCATTCTTCGTCCCGAGCCGGTGCCTTTTTACAAGAATAAAGTTTATATCGCCCTGTTCTCCTGTGTTCTTTTTGTTGTGGGCGGCTACTACGTTACCAAAGGAGCCATTGATTTTGGCCGCCAGAAAAAATACCAGCCGGTGCAGCCCATTTATTATTCGCACAAGGTGCATGCAGGTATCAATCAGATCAACTGCCTGTACTGTCATGGCGCAGCATGGGACAGCCGGCATGCTGCTATACCCTCCACCAACGTATGCATGAACTGCCATAAAACCATTACCTCGTACGAAAAAGGGCCCAGGCTGTATGATGAAAAAGGCAATGAAATAAATGCCAATACCGAGATTCAGAAATTATTTGACTACGCAGGCTTTGATCCGAAAAATGCAGCTGCGTGGGATCCTGCCAAAGCAAAACCCATTCCGTGGGTAAGAATTCACAACCTGCCCGATCATGTTTTCTTCAGTCATGCACAGCATATACGGGCCGGTAAAGTGCAATGCCAGACCTGCCACGGCGAAATAACCAACATGCACGAGGTGTACCAGTTTTCAGAACTGAGCATGGGCTGGTGCATCAATTGCCATCGCACAACTAAAGTTGATTTTTATAATGCGGATAAAAAAACCGGAAATAAGTTTTACAGCATATACGAGAAATTTCACAACGATATCAAAAGCGGAAAAATGGACAGCGTGACGGTAAAAGATATCGGGGGTATGGAGTGCCAGAAATGTCATTATTAAACACCCTAACCCCCAAAAAGGGGAATTGGGTTAAGGGTTCATATTAAGTTTGAACAGGTTTTAATAAAAAAATTTTTTGTTAACCGTCTCTGAATTTGTTCGGGATAAATAAAGATGATCCAGGATTCAGAGTCTAAAAGTCCCTTTAGGGATTTAGGGTTTATGAATAAATATTGGCAAAGTATCGGTGAGTTGAAAGGAAGTGAGGAACTGGCAAAAAGAATTGAAAACGAATTCAGCGAGGAGCTTCCTTTTGAAGACAGCAAAGGAAATGGCTGGCTGGATGCCAGGGCGCCGCGTCGTGATTTTCTGAAATATCTTGGCTTCAGCACAACAGCAGCAGCCATTGCCGCCGGTTGTAAAATGCCGGTAAAGAAAGCGGTACCTTTTGCCAACAAACCCGCCGATGTGGTGCCGGGTGTGGCAAAATACTATGCCACTACCTATGTGCAGGACGGCGATATCCTTCCGGTGCTTGCCAAAGTAAGAGACGGGCGGCCTATAAAAATTGAAGGCAACGATTTATGTTCTTTCACAAAAGGCGGCACATCCGCAAGGGCTCAGGCTTCGGTGCTCGATTTGTATGACACCAACCGCCTCACGCATCCAAAAAGAAAAGCAAACGGCAGGTTCGAAGAGGTTCCCACCTTTGAGCAATTTGATAAACTGGTGGCTGATGCCATGGCAGGAGTGAGCAATCCTGTTTTGCTTACCAGCACACTTACTTCACCCACCACAAAAGAAATTATTGCAAAATACCCGGGCTTAAAGCATGTGCAGTATGATGCCGATTCATTCAGCGGCATGCTGCTGGCCAACGAAGCCACATTCGGCAAACGAGCAATCCCGTCATACAATTTTGATAAAGCAAAAGTGATTGTAAGCCTTGGCGCCGACTTTCTTGCCACCTGGCTCAGCCCGGTGGAGTTTGCCCGCCAGTATGCACAGAACAGGAAGATAAATGAAAAGAATCCTGTGATGAGCAAGCATTACCAGTTTGAAAGTTTTCTAAGCACAACCGGGGCCAGCGCCGATGAGCGGTTTACACACCGCCCTTCCGAAGCAGGACCGGTAGCTCTTGCTTTGTATGCAGCCTTGCCTGGCAATGCCGCCACACATCCGTTGAGCGATAAAGTGAAGGAAGGAATAAAAAAAGCTGCAGCCGACCTGGTTGCAAATAAAGGCGCTGCACTGGTAATAAGCGGCAGCAATGATGTGAATGTGCAAATCATCGTGAATGCCATCAACAACACCATCGGCGCTTATGGCAATACAATTGACTGGAGTACCACATTGAACTACCGCCAGGGTATTGATGCCGAAATAGCCCAACTGGTAACCGACATGAATGATGGTAAGGTGGGCGCATTGATGATATATGGCGCTAACCCGCTTTACAATTATCATGATGCGGAAAAACTACGGGCCGCCATGGCAAAAGTGAAGGTGAAGATTTCATTCAACGAGTACCTGGATGAAACCACCGAAGCATGCGATTACCTGATTCCGGCCCCCCATTTTCTCGAAAGTTGGGGCGATGCCGAACCGAAATCGGGCTACACAAGTTTTATACAGCCCACCATTCACCCGCTGTTTAAAACAAGAGCTTTCCAAACCTCACTTTTGAAATGGAGTGGTAACACATTAGCTGCCGGGACCGACTACGAAACCTTTTTTAAAAATTACTGGACTGCAAAGCTTGGCTCTGCCGCCGCTTTTGATTTAGCGCTGCAAAATGGAGTTATAGAACCAGCAGCCACCGCACCTTCAGCCGGCACTTTCAATACGGCCCATGTAGAGGCTGCAGCAGCAGCAATTTCTGCAACGAAAAAAGGGGGTGATATTGAATTGGTACTTTACCAGAAAGTATCAATAGGCACCGGCAAACAGGCTACCAACCCCTGGCTGCAGGAACTGCCCGACCCAATCACCAAGGCTACATGGGATAATTATGTAATGATGAGCATGCCCATGGCAAAAAAAGTAGTCGGCATTGACCTGGCCGGCGGTTCAGAAAAGCATATCAACAATTACGAGTTTTATCCCGAAAAGCCGGTAGTAAAAATAACTGTGGGGCAAAAATCCATGGAGCTGCCTGTGCTGGTTATTCCCGGTATGGATGCAAACACTGTTGCCTTAGCGCTTGGTTACGGCAGAAGCGAAAGCATGGGTAAGGTGGCCGGTAATGTGGGAGGGAATGCATATATGTTCAGTTCTTCCAATGGTACTGCACGTGACTATTTTTCCAGTGCAGATGTAAAACTGGAAAAAACCGGCCGCACACACAGGGTAGCACAAACACAAATACATAATTCGTACGAGAACAGAACCGAGGTGGTGAAAGAAACCTCGATGGCTTCATTCAAAAAAAATCCCAACCAGTTTAAAGCCTTTCGCGAAAAATTGGCTGAGGATTATGCACCCAAAACCGGTGACTACCGCAAGGAATCAACCATTTACCCCGATCATCCGCAACCGGGGCTGAAATGGGGTATGAGTATTGACATGAACAGCTGCGTAGCCTGTGGCGCCTGCGTGGTGGCTTGTCATGCAGAAAATAATGTGCCGGTAGTTGGCAAAGGAGAAGTAGCCCGCTATCATGATATGCACTGGCTGCGCATTGACCGCTACTTTGTAACCAGTGAAAATGCTGATGACCTGAAAGCCGTGGTGTTTCAACCCATGCTTTGCCAGCACTGCGATAATGCACCCTGCGAAAATGTGTGCCCGGTGGCTGCCACCAACCACAGCGCCGAAGGCATTAACCAGATGGCTTATAACCGCTGCATCGGCACAAGATATTGCGCCAACAACTGTCCTTATAAGGTGCGTCGTTTCAACTGGGCCGATTATACCGGCGCCGACAGTTTCCCCGACAACCAGGATCAGAAACTGGTTGGCAAGCTTGACCCCGTGGTGTTCCAGATGAACGATGAACTTTCACGCATGGTGCTGAACCCCGATGTGACGGTGCGTTCAAGAGGAGTGATTGAAAAATGTTCTTTCTGTATCCAACGGGTGCAGGAAGCCAAGCTGAAAGCAAAAAAGGAAAACCGGGTATTGGCCGATGGTGATGCAAAAACAGCCTGCATGCAGGCCTGCCCTACCGAAGCCATTGTGTTCGGCAATGTGCATGATAAAGAAAGCCGGGTGGCAAAAATGCGGGAAGAAAATGAACAGCGCCTGTTCTATGTGATTGAGCAATTGCACACACTGCCCAATGTGAACTACCTGGCCAAAATCAGGAATACAAGTGAGATACTTGAAATGGTACATCACGAAGTGGAGAAAGAGGAAGGACATAACACAGAAGAAAAGCAAACCAAAGGGACGCATTAAAAATTGATTATCAAAAGATGAATTCAAGCCCGAAAATATTTATTCTAATTATTATACCTATTCAGTCATTAGTTTTCTCATGTAGAAAGGAGAAAAACTTTCTTGATGAAGATTTGGCTCGGGTGGCTGAGGATGATTTGTTTTTTGAGAGAAACAATGGGTTGAAAGGCTATTTCAATTATATTAATTCCGGTGAATCCGGAGAAGGATTTATAAATAAAATGATCGAGCAGTTTCGAATTTTAGATTTAGGTATAGGCTTTTCAAGTGGGGTAAAAGCTAAATATGGCTATCCTAATTGGGATCTAAGCATTGTTTTGAAGAATGATAATAAACTTAAAACTCTTGTAACACCGTTTGTAAACGGAGATAGTATAACTGCATTACTTTTTAGCTATCAAATTGACCCTCTCAGAACTAATTATAAGATTTATAATAAGATAAACGACTATTTATTTCCTGAATCTGGTGATAAAGAAGGGAAGACATTTTCTAGGGAATCTTTAGAAAGTTTATTTATTGTAGCGAAGAAAAGTTTAGATTTTTCTAAAACCCGAAACGATTTTACCTTATTTAACCAGAATTCAAGAACTGTAATTAACTGGATGTGCTGGAATTACTACGCTACTTATACTACCTCAGGCGGCCAGGTAACAGCTTGGGCAACTACACCTCAATGTACTTATACCATTACATATGTTCCCGATGACTCCGAAAACTATAATGAGTATTTAGAACATGATCAGGGCGGAGGAGGTGGCACTATTGAGAATTGGACTTATACATCTGCGGTGAGTCCTAACCAACATATTATTGATTCATTACAGGGCTATCCTTGTGCTCAAGATATATTAGCAAATTTGCCTGGCTGTAATAATGAAATTGATTCGATTTTAATAGGTGTTTTTGGAATAAATGAAGATGTAAACTTAAAATTCAAACCGAATTTAGTATTAACAAAAGATAGTCTGGATGGTTACACTACCTTTCCCGGTGGATCCGCTTCCTTTTATGATCAAACAATCCAATTAAATCCCTGGGTCTTGCAATATTCAACCAAGGAATATATTGCCGCTGTAATAATACATGAGTCTATACATGCTGTTATTGATTATTGGAGAAATCAATATCTAACTCATCAAATTGATTCAAACCAATTTAAAAGTATGTTTCCCATATTTTGGGATGGATATAGAATAAGATCAGATGGCGAGTTAGCTCAGCATAATGAAATGGCTAACTCCTATATTGACATTTTCAAAAGATATTTAAAAGTTCTTACACCAAACATTAATGAGGATATGGCAAATGCTTTGGCTTGGGGGGGGCTGCACAAAACAACAAGTTGGGCAGCGAGGAGTGATACATTACAAATTTTACATTATAATCGATTAGCAAGACGAGATGGAGCTGATACTACTTCGTTTCAGAATTATAATTTGAATAAATGTGATTAATATGGATAGTATCAAAATAATTCTTGCTTTAGCTGTCTGGTTTGTGTCGGGTTGCAAAACACTTGCGCAGAATATAAATATTGATTCAAGTTTGGAAAGAGAAATTCACAACGTATTAAAAAAGTATCCTGAAAACCTGGCAAGCAATAATGAAAGTGCTTTCATTTTGGTAAAGGTTCTTCTAACTACCAATAATAATATAAAAATTTCTGCAGTGAACAATTCTAATGAAAACTTAGTGAGTTACATTATAGAAAATTTAAGAAAGGTAAGATTTGATAAATATGTGCAAAACAATGAGGCTCTATTAATACCCATTTTTTTCTTAGATATCGATAGCTATGACAAAAATGAGAATAATTTAAAAGTGGATAAGCTGTCATTTGATATTGTAGATCAAAGTGAAAAATCTTTTGAAAAAATAGTATTAATGCGACCTTTTAAGATAATTTCTCCTTCGACAAAAAGAACACAATGAAAACCTTTTAAAATTGAGTAAGGAGAAAAAAGAGTTTTTGAATTTGGAATTTGTTATTGTAATTATTAAAGAATATGGGATTAATCAGGTACGAATCGCAGGTAAGACCTCCGTTGATTGAAGGCGGAAAAGATTATCACCAGGTAACAGAAGACATCTGCCGGCCGGTGGAAGCAAAACCTACCCGTGCATGGTGGATCGGGTTTTTGATTTCCGTGGCTTTCCTCGTGTTCGGCATTGTGTCGGTGACGATGCAGGTGATTTATGGCGTGGGTCAATGGAACCTGAATAAAACTGTAGGCTGGGGCTGGGACATCACCAACTTTGTGTGGTGGATCGGTATCGGTCATGCCGGTACGCTTATCTCCGCCATTCTTTTACTCTTTCGCCAGGGCTGGCGTACAGGTGTGAACCGTGCGGCTGAAGCCATGACCATATTTGCTGTGATGTGCGCCGGGCAGTTTCCCATCTGGCACATGGGCCGTGTGTGGATGGCTTTCTTCACCCTGCCTTATCCCAATACAAGAGGCCCGCTTTGGGTGAACTTTAACTCGCCACTCCTCTGGGACGTTTTTGCCATCTCCACGTACTTCACCGTTTCACTTTTGTTCTGGTACAGCGGATTGATTCCCGATGTGGCCACGCTGCGTGACAGGGCAAAGAAAAAATGGAGAAAACTTTTTTATGGCGTTGCCGCTTTTGGATGGACTGGCAGCACCAAACACTGGCAGCGCCACGAAGCGCTTTCGCTGGTGCTGGCCGGGCTGAGCACACCGCTTGTGCTGTCAGTACACACCATCGTGTCTTTCGACTTCGCCACATCCGTAGTTCCGGGCTGGCACACTACCATCTTTCCTCCCTACTTCGTTGCCGGCGCCATCTTTTCGGGTTTTGCCATGGTGCAAACACTGCTGGTGGTGACAAGAAAAGTGCTGGGGCTTGAACAATACATCACCATTGAGCATATTGATGTGATGAATAAAATCATTGTGCTGACAGGTTCCATAGTGGGGATTGCCTATCTCACTGAGCTGTTTATTGCTTGGTATGGCGCCAGCACGTATGAATGGTATGCATTTAAAGAAAACCGGGTGAACCTGAACAGCCCCTATGGCTGGGCCTACTGGCTGATGATGGGATGCAATGTTCTGTCACCTCAGATCTTCTGGATTCGCAAAATGCGAAGAAGCCTGCTGGTGACTTTCTTCATGAGCATACTGGTGAACATCGGGATGTGGTTTGAACGGTTTGTGATTATCGTAACCTCTGTTTACCGTGAATACCTGCCGGCAGCCTGGAGCACTTATTACCGCCCCACCATCTGGGAAGTTGGCTTTTACATGGGAACTTTCGGTTTGTTCTTTACCTGTTATTTCCTGTTTGCAAAATTCTTCCCTGTAATAGCGTGTGCTGAAATAAAACATATACTGAAGAAAAACGGCGATATACAAAAAGAGAATATGACCCGGCTAGAACAGCAATCGCCGGAAGAGTTTGCCATGGATCACTCGCATGATCATGGGGCATAGATGGATTATGGTTTGTAGTTTATGGTTTGTGGTTGTTGAGATGGGGTTTTATAGGTTTAAAAAGTTTTAAAGATTTAAGAGGTTCTTTTGGGATTTTGAATTAATTATTATGGCTATAAAAAAATACATAGTCGGCAATTTTGATGACGAGGCAGTGTTGTTTCCCGCCGTAAAAAAAGTGCGGAAGACAGGGTATAAAATTCATGATGTATTCACGCCATTCCCCATTCACGGGCTTGACAAGGCAATGGGACTGCGTGATACCAGCCTGCACACCGCCGGTTTCATCTATGCCATCACGGGCACGGCCACGGCGCTGGGTTTTATTTCATGGGCATTGGCTTACGACTGGCCGATTAACTTCGGAGGCAAACCCTTCTTTTCCTTGCCGGCATGGATACCCATCACCTTTGAGCTGACAGTATTGTTTTCCTCAGTAGGCATGGTACTTACTTTTTGCTACCTGTGCCAGTTGGCGCCTTTTGTGAAGAAAGACCATTTCAATCCCCGCTCAACAGATGATCTGTTTGTGATGGCGCTGGAATGCACGGATAAAACCAACGAAGCCGAAGCGCTGGCATTTTTACAAAGTCTCGGTGCAAAAGATGTAAAAGTGGATTACCGTGAAGACCGCTGGTGGCTTGGCCGTTACGACCGGGAAAGAAAATTTTTTGAAAAAGAAACAGAAGGAGTTACTGCATAAAAAAAACCAGGAATGAAAAAAGTTTTTATCATAACCGGTGTAGTTGCAATGAGCCTGGCAGTGGCCGGTTGCAGAAAAGGGAAAAGAGATCCCGGTAAAGTGTATATGCCGGATATGGCCTACAGCGTGGCTTACGAAACATACGCCCCCACTGATAAGCTGCAGGAAAAAGGAATCAATTATGATGGCACACCGGTGGCAGGCACTGTAGCAAGGGATGATATGCCTGCATTTCCACTGGCAATGGACAGACCCGGCGATACCGCCAATTATGTTGCCTCCAAAAAGGTTGTAAACCCAATACCACCGCTAAATGCAACAGACTACCTGGAAGCTGCAAGATTATTCCTGGTGAACTGCGGCATCTGTCATGGCGATAAACTGGATGGGCAGGGCCCGTTATTCAAAAGCGGCGCTTTTGCTGCTGCGCCAAAAGATTTAATTGGCGATCCGGTGGTTAGCAAAATGCCGGACGGACAAATGTTTTATTCGGTTACGTACGGCATCCGTGCCATGGGCAGCTATGCTTCGCAGCTCAGCAGCAAACAGCGCTGGATGATTATTCATTATATAAAAGAAAAACAGGCTGACGCAGCTAAAACAGCTGCCACCGGCACAACAGCAGCCGCGAAATAAAAGTTCATTTTGAAGATTTATAAAAGAAAAAACTGATGTCAATCCGCGAACATTTTGAAATACCGAAGAAATACAGAATGTGGTCGTATGCACTGATGGGAATCGGGTTGCTTTCCATTGCCCTGTTGTATACCACACATGGCGCCAGCAGCGATGAGCATGAGCGGTCACGCTTCTGGGCCAGCCTGCTGCAAAACAGTGTGTATTTTCTGCTACTGGTAAATGCTTCCATGTTTTTCATTTGCGCCACCATACTTGGCTGGGGCGGGTGGCCTATTAGTTTTCGCCGGGTGCCCGAAGCCATTGCATCGGCCGTGCCGGTTATAGGAGTAATCTGCTTTGCTATTTTGCTGGCTATTGTTTTCGGCGGCGATCATGCCATTTATCACTGGACCGATACGGAGCATGTGCAGCATGATGACATTCTGAATCACAAAAAGGGATTTCTGAATAAAAATTTCTTTACTGTATGGACCCTGCTCACCATCGGGCTATGGGCAGCGCTGGGTAAAAAAATCAGGAACCTGTCGCTCAGCACCGACAAAGGACATATACCGGTGGAGGAAGGAAAGAAATTTATCTGGAACAATACCGTGTGGGCTGCCATTTACCTGGTGGTGTTTGCACTTACCGTGATGTCAACCGCCCCCTGGCTCTGGCTGATGAGCATTGATGCCCACTGGTACAGCACCATGTACAGCTGGTACACGTTTGCCAGCACCTTTGTGGCCGGCATGTCGCTGATTGCGCTGTTTGTTATTTACCTGAAAAATAAAGGTTACCTGGAATACACCAGCGAAGAGCACATGCACGATTTGGGAAAATTCATGTTTGCTTTTTCAGTGTTCTGGACTTACCTCTGGTTCAGCCAGTACATGCTCATCTGGTACAGCAACCAGCCTGAAGAAACAAAATATTTCGAGCCCAGAGTGGAAGGACCTTACCGCGGTATTTTCTTTTTAAACATCATCATCAACTTCCTGGCGCCGCTGCTGCTGCTGATGAAGCGGGGCGCTAAAAGAAATTACACTACGGTAACCGTGCTGGCAGTACTGATTATTTTCGGTCACTGGCTCGACTTTTTCCAGATGGTACACCCGGGCCCGTCAACCGGTCATGTGCCGATGATGCTGTATGATATTGGGGTGGGTCTTGGCTTTGTGGGATTGATAATGTTTGCAGCCGGCAATACGCTGGCCAAACATCCGCTGGTGCCCAAGAACCATCCGTTTTTTAAAGAAAGCGTTATTCATCATACCTGATGGGTGATGTGCAGGGACAGGAGAATGCCTGTAGCCGGATAAAAAATAAAACAGAAGAAATTTCAGACAATACAATTATTTCTAAAATATTATGCAAACCACGTTCATTATCCTGATCCTGTTGCTGGGTTTCCTTATCACCTTCCAGATAGCCAAGGCAAGCGAATATGTTGCTATCATGCGGGGCGAAGAAAATTCGAGGAAGCAGAATAACCGCATCAATGCTTTTTTGCTGCTCAGCTTCCTGGTGCTGGGTTTGATTGGCGTTTATTACTGCAACGAAAGGTTGAAAGGAAAAATCCTGATGCCCGGTTCTTCCGCTTCCGATCATGGATCTGATGTGGATAGTATGATAAAAATCACCCTCATTATTACCGGGGTGGTCTTTGTTATCACGCAGGTGCTGCTCTTCTGGTTTGCTTACAGGTACCAGGAAACCGATAAAAGAAAAGCTTTTTATTACCCGCATAATAATAAACTGGAAGTAATATGGACTGTGGTGCCTGCCATAGTACTTACGGTAATGGTTGGATTTGGATTGTTTTACTGGTTCAGGATTACGGGTGAAGCGCCGAAGAATGCCATGACAGTGGAAATAACCGGCAGCCAGTTCAAGTGGGAGTTCCGTTACCCGGGCAGGGATAAGGTGCTGGGTAAAAAATATTTTAAAATGATTAATGACACCCTGAACAACCCGCTTGGACAAATATGGGACGACCCGGCCAACCACGATGATATTTATATTGCCGGCGATGACATGCACCTGGTGGTGAACAAACCCGTGAAGCTGATTATCAATGCCAAGGATGTGATACACGATGTAGGCCTGGCACATTTCAGAATGAAAATGGATGCCGTACCGGGCACACCTACCACCATGTGGTTTACCCCCACTAAAACAACGGCGCAGATGCGCAAGGAGCTGAATGACCCCGAATTTGTGTACGAAATTTCATGCGACCAGATGTGCGGTAAAGGCCATTTCGGAATGCGGGGTACCATTGTTGTGGAATCACAGGAAGAATTTGACAGCTGGATGGCTACCAAAAAACCCAAGTATTACGCTGCCTTTCCCGATAAAGACCCGGATAATATTAAAGCAAAAGCCGATACGGCCAAAGTGATTGCGGCAGCGATGCCAAAGTGAAAATTTTTTTTTGATGCCTGCGGGCAATCTAAATAACTGAACTATGAGCAACGAAGCATCAATGCATGGACATGCGGAAGTGAAAGTGCCACACGAAATACCTCATGTGGAGCACCATGTTCATCATCACAAGGAAAGTTTTATCACCAAATATATTTTCAGCCAGGACCACAAGGTCATCGGCAAACAGTTCCTCATAACCGGTATTATATGGGGAATTATCGGGGGCCTGTTTTCCGTTCTGTTCCGTTTGCAGTTAGGATACCCCGAACAAACCTTCCCGATACTGGAAACATTTTTTGGCAAATGGGCAAAGGGCGGAGTGATACAGCCGGAATTTTATTATGCCCTTGTTACTATTCACGGTACCGTGCTGGTGTTTTTTGTTTTGACGGCCGGTCTCAGCGGTACATTTGCCAACCTGCTGATTCCGCTGCAGATTGGCGCCCGGGATATGGCTTCGCCGTTTCTCAACATGCTTTCTTACTGGTTCTTTTTTATGGCAAGCGTGGTGATGCTGGCTTCTATTTTTGTACACACAGGCCCTGCTTCCGGCGGGTGGACCATGTACCCGCCGCTAAGTGCATTGCACGATGCGGGGGATGGTTCTAAAATAGGCGCCGACCTCTGGCTTATCAGCATGGCGTTGTTTATCATCTCGTCATTGCTGGGGGGTCTCAATTATATAGCCACCATATTGAACATGCGTACCAAAGGCATGAGCATGACCCGCATGCCGCTTACCATGTGGGCAATTCTTTTCACCGCAGTGCTGGGTGTGCTTTCTTTCCCGGTGCTTCTTTCCGGCGCCATCCTGCTGCTGTTCGACCGTAACCTTGGTACAAGTTTTTATCTCAGCGATATTTTCATTGCAGGCAAAGCCTTGCCAAACGAAGGAGGCAGCGCCATCTTGTTCCAGCACCTGTTCTGGTTCCTTGGCCACCCCGAAGTGTACATCATATTGTTGCCCGCCATGGGCATGGTTTCCGAAATACTGAGTGTGAATTCACGCAAACCCATCTTTGGTTATATGGCGATGGTGGGTTCGTTGTTTGCCATCTGTATTCTTGCTTTCCTGGTTTGGGCGCATCACATGTTTGTCACAGGACTGAATCCATTCCTCGGCGCATTCTTCGTGTTGCTCACATTGCTGATAGCGGTGCCATCGGCCATCAAAGTATTTAACTGGCTCACCACATTGTGGCGTGGCAATATCAGGTTCACACCGGGAATGCTGTTTGCCATCGGCTTTGTCAGCCTCTTTATTTCCGGCGGGCTTACCGGTTTGTTCCTCGGCAATTCAACCATTGACATTCACCTGCACGATACAAAGTTTGTGGTGGCACACTTTCACATCGTGATGGGAGTGGCTTCTATGTTCGGCATGTTTGCAGGTATTTATCACTGGTTTCCCAAAATGTTTGGCCGCTACCTTAACCACACGCTGGGGTATATTCATTTCTGGGTAACTATTGTGGGCGCCTATCTTATTTTCTGGCCCATGCACTACGAAGGGCTGGCCGGTGTGCCGCGCCGTTATCTTGACCTGCGGCCCTGGCACAATTTCAACCAGTTTGATTCATTGAATAAAATGATTACGATTGTTTCCATGATTGTGTTTGCTGTGCAGCTGATGTTTATTTTCAATTTCTTTTATTCAATGATAAAAGGAAGACGGGTGCGTACGCTGAACCCCTGGCACAGCAATACGCTGGAATGGACCACGCCCATCAATCCCGGGCATGGCAACTGGCCGGGCGAAATTCCGGAAGTGCATCGCTGGGCTTATGATTATGGCAAGGACGGAAGAGAATTTATTCCGCAGACCGAGCCTGTCGGGGCCCATGAAAGCAAGGAGCATTGATGGGATACAAAACTGCGGGCACGTACTGAAGTGTATGAATTATGAGTAATGATAAAAATAGCTCTTTCCATATTGGCAATAAGATAAAAGATTACCTGAAGCTGATAAAAGTTTCGCTGAGCATCATGGTAGTTTTTTCCAGTGTGCTTGGTTTTTTGCTGGTGCCGGGTTTGGAAGAAAAATTTATAAACCCGCTGCGCATGACGCTATGGCTTGCGCTGGGCGGGCTGCTGGTTACCGGCAGCGCCAATGCCATGAACCAGGCATTGGAAAAAAACACCGATGCGGTAATGAAACGTACGGCAAACCGCCCAGTGGCAGCCGGCAGAATGAGTTTGACCGAAGCATGGGCTTTTGCCATCATCAGCGGCATAGCGGGTGTATTGGTACTGGGAAATTATTTTAACTGGACTGCCGCATCACTTGCGGCGCTCAGCGCTTTCCTGTATGCATTTATTTATACGCCGCTGAAAAAAGTTAATGCACTTGCTGTGCTGGCAGGAGCTTTTCCCGGTGCTTTGCCCTGCCTCATTGGCTGGGCAGCCGGTGATGAAAGGCTTGGAATTGGCGGGTGGGTTTTGTTCGGCATCCAGTTTCTGTGGCAGTTTCCGCATTTCTGGGCCATTTGCTGGATTGCTTACAAAGACTACAGTCATGCCGGCTTTAAACTTTTACCCAGCGAAAAAGGACCGACAAAATTCACCGCTTTGCAAACGGTAATTTATTCTTTGCTGCTGATACCGGTGGGCATCATCCCATGGTATATAGGGATGAGCGGAATGATAAGCCTGGTGATAGTGGCAGCCGCTAATCTGTTCATGGTATGGCAATGCACCAGGCTGTACAGAGAAATGGATATAAAGGCAGCCCGGCGGGTGATGTTCAGCAGTTATATTTATTTGCCGGTGGTGTTGCTGGCGTTGTTGTTTGATAAAATGACTTAATAAAAAATACCAAATAAAAAATTCCAAATTCCATGTTTGAGCATCCGCTGGAAAACAGATGTTTTGAATTTGGGAAAAGGGTGAGGGTTTTTTGCAGAAAAGTAAAACGGGATACAATTAATAATGAAGATATCAAACAGCTTGTAAGAGCAAGCGGATCGGTAGGGGCAAATTATATTGAGGCAAATGAAAATGTAGGAGAAGGTGATTTAAAGTACAGGATAAAGGTTTGTAGAAAAGAATCAAAAGAAAGTATTCACTTTTTAGGATTAATAGAGCTATTTGGAGACCAGTCACTGGAAAATGAACGAAATGAATTGATTGATGAGGCAAATCAGTTCAGGAGAATATTCACGACCATGCTTAAGAACATTGAGAAAGGTAATGAATAGAGGATTCTTTGGAATTTGGAATTTTTTCTTTGGAATTTGGAATTTTTTCTTTGGAATTT
>CAZDUO010000013.1:46128-56796 GCA_964508655.1 uncultured Chitinophaga sp.
TTCTTTGGAATTTGGAATTTTTTCTTTGGAATTTGGAATTTTTTCTTTGGAATTTATGAAAGCAGGATTTGTAGCTATGCAACAAGGCAAACGGATTCATCCTCACAAATTCACTTTGTGGGTGGCCATCGGCAGCATCGTCATGATGTTTGCCGGGCTTACCAGCGCCTATATTGTAAAAAGCAGCCATGCCGGCTGGCAGGAAGTAAAAACGCCGCAGGTTTTCTTTTTTTCAACCGGCGTTATTCTGCTCAGCAGCCTTACCATACAAATGGCGCTGCGCTCTTTTAAGCAGAGAGAAATGAACCGCTACCGCCGGCTGATGCTATTGACATTGTTACTGGGCGGCTTGTTTGTGTTTTTGCAGTGGAATGGTTTTCTGCAACTATGGAACAGCGGTGTGCAGTTTCGCGGAGTGGCCGGTGCGGGTCAGTTTTTATATGTGATTTTCGGCCTGCATGCACTGCATGTTGCAGGCGGTGTAATTGCGCTTATCGTAATGGCAGCAAAGGCATTTTTTGGAAAAACAAAAATTTATGGAAGCACCGGCATTGAAGTGATGGCCACCTACTGGCATTTTGTGGACCTGCTTTGGCTTTACCTGCTGGTGTTTTTTATTTGGCTGAAATAATGCAGGCGCAGGTGAGAACAGGATTTTGAAATCAATAACGTAATAATAATTGGCAAATAAATTTTAAATAACCAAGATGGCTTCAGCAACAACAGAGCAACAAACCAAATGGTGGGCAGGAGGCAGGAGCCCCTTCAACCTGGAGTATGGCAAACTGATGATGTGGTATTTCCTGATGAGTGATGCTTTCACTTTTGGCGCCTTCCTGATTTCTTACGGCAGCATCCGCTTTTCGCAGAATTTCTGGCCCGACCCCAACGTGGTGTTCAATGCATTTCCGGGGGCAGGCCACAGAGATCTGCCGCTGGCCTTTGTGAGCATCATGACGTTTATTCTTATCATGAGCTCAGTTACCATGGTGCTGGCCGTGCACGAAGGACACCGCAGCAACAAAAAAGGAGTTGTTAAGTGGATGGCATGGACTATTTGCGGTGGACTCGCTTTTCTTTTATGCCAGGCCTGGGAATGGCATCACCTGATAACCGGTGCGCACCCGGTGCTGGCAGATGGCAAAATTGAATTGATAGGCCAGACAATGGGAGGCAATCCCTGGGGTGCATTGGTACATCATGACGAAATACAACAGGCCCTGGCTGCCAGCTCACACGAAACACTGGTGCACGTGGCCCACGAATACCCCGCCGGCGGCACTGCACAAAGCATGGAAGCGTTGGAAAAAATGAATACGCAGCAATTGCTGGGAGCCATCAATATTGAGGAAGCTCATATCCGCCAGAAAGGGCCTATTGCCTTCGGCGGGTATTTCTTTGGCATCACAGGCTTTCACGGCTTCCACGTATTCTCCGGCGTCATCATCAACCTGGTGATGCTTATCATGGCGCAGAAGGGTGTGTTTGAAAGAAGAGGACATTACCTGATGATTGAAAAAGCCGGGCTTTACTGGCACTTTGTGGACCTGGTATGGGTATTTGTGTTTTTGTGTTTTTATCTTATATAATTTCAAAATAAATTTTCAGCATGAGCATGGAACATCATCAGCCGGTAGCAAGCGAAATCACTTTTCATCATCATGTGCCGGGACCCGAGAATGTAAAACGGATCTGGAAAACTTTCTGGATTCTGCTTATAGTGACAGTTATTGAGCTGGGGCTTGGCCTGCTTCTGTATGCCACCGAGTGGCCCGACAACCTGAACCTGGCAGTGAAAGGCGTCATCATTATTCTGTCGCTGGCCAAAGCATTTTACATCGTTTCCATCTTTATGCATCTTGGCGATGAAATCCGCAACATGATAATGACCATCGTAGTGCCGCTGATGCTCTTCATCTGGTTTATCGCCGCTTTTTTGTGGGATGGTAATTCGTACCGGGATCTGCGGAACAATTATGACAAGCATTTCAAAGAAAAGACGGAAATGAAAAAGCCGCATAAGTATGAAAAAAAACCGGCTGCATCACCGGCGGAAAAGCATTGATGGCAGGGAAAATGAATTTGATATTTTCAAAACCATCCCCTGTGCGGATGGTTTTTTCTTAACATAAGTCAAAAGTGAACAGAACCGCACTATACGCATTATTACTGGCTCTCATCTTTCCGCTTGTCGCTTATTTTATTGTAAAAAAAGTTAGTGAAAAGGCTGTACAGCTTCCGCCGCGGTTTTATCCCGATTCGGTGCTCAGAAAAAAAGAGAAAGGAAAAATTATTACCGATACGCTGTGGCACCGCCTGCCCGAAATTTCATTTACCAACCAGCTGGGTCAGCAGGTGGGCTGGAAGGATAGGATGAAAGATTCGGCAGGAAAAATTATTGTGGCAAACTTTTTCTTTACGCATTGTCCCACCATTTGCCCGACGCTTACTGCGAATATGAAGAAACTGCAGGAGTCGCTGAAGACAGCGGAAAAAGTGGGCGACCGCACGGCAGATTATGTGCAGTTGCTTTCGTTCAGCGTGGACCCGGAAAGAGATTCGGTGCCCGAACTGAAAAAATGGGCCGACCGTTTCCGGGTGAATCCTGTAAACTGGTGGTTGCTTACCGGCGATAAAAAGCAGATTTATGATTTATGCATTAACGAAATGAAGCTGGGGCTGGTGGATGGACAGGGTGTTGATACGGCTTTTATTCATACCGACCGCTTTGTGCTTATTGACAGGGACCGGGTTATCCGTGGTTATTACCGCGGGCTGGATGATGAATCGCTTGCCAGGCTTTCTGAAGATATTGTTTTGCTTTCGCTGGAAAAAGACAGGAAGAAAAAAAGTTTTCTTGCCGGCAAGCTGGAGCTGATTGGCGTTATTTATTTACTTACGCTGGCAGGGCTGGGTATCTTTCTCTTTTTTTTAAGAAAAGCAAGAAACAAATAAACTATGCTGAAAGCCGTTTGGCAAAAAAATGATGCACGGGCAAGAAGTTTCATCATTGCTGTTTCAGTAGTTGTATTTATTGCTGTAATAGTTTTGGGCAGGGTGAAGCTGAATGTGCAGCCGGGTTTTGATGAGCACATTTTTGCAAAAATCAACGCCGGGATTAATTCAGCGGTTTCCATTTTGCTGCTGGCTGGTTTAATAGCAGTAAAAAATAAAAAATACCTGCTGCACAAGCGAATCATGCTTTCGGCCATACTGCTTTCCTGCATTTTCCTGGTAAGCTATATCTGCCATCACCTGTTTGCCGGCGAAACAAAATTCGGTGGCGAAGGAATCGTTCGTTATATCTATTATTTTATACTCGGCACTCACATCCTGCTGGCGGCTGTTATTCTGCCTTTTATTTTGTTTACCGCTTACCGTGCCCTGGTTGGCGAGTGGCCGAAGCATAAAAAACTGGCACGCATCACCTGGCCGGTGTGGTTTTATGTAGCGGTGACGGGGGTAATTGTCTTTCTTATGGTCAGTCCTTATTACACATGAAATTAAAACCCCAGCTCTTTCACCGGGTCCCAAAACAGTTTTTCAAAATCCACTACTTTATCATTCTTCACTTTGATGCCTTCTTTTTTCAAAAGCATTTCCATCTTGCCGGGGGGAGTAAAATGATGTTTGCCGCTGAGCATACCGATACGGTTTACCACCCGGTGTGCCGGCACTTTTGGTTTTGCACGGTGCGAGCCATTCATTGCCCAGCCGACCATTCGGGCCGAGAGTTTTGTACCAAGCGCCGCTGCTATGGCGCCATACGAGGTCACTCTTCCCCTTGGAATTTGTCTTGCCACTTCATACACCAGTTCAAAAAAGCTTTCTTCTTTTTTTCCCGAAGGTTTTATTGATTTCAGTTTGTGTGATGAGTTTTTGGTAACAGGCATAAATGGAAGTTATGGATTTTCTTTTTCGTGAAGTTGCTTCAACAACTCAGTTCGTTTCGGTTCAGGAACATTTTCATATTTGTATGGGCAGTGCAGGCAGCCCAGCCCGCAGCAACATCCTTTTTCCAGATGATATTTTTCCGTAAACACCATCTGCCCGTCTTTATTAAAATAAAAATGGATTCCTTCCAGCAGCTGGTCCGCCGGTTTATCCGTTTTGCTTTGCTTCATATTCTTTTAAAACTTGCTGCAGCGCTTTATCTTTTTCATTCGCCGGGAAAATTTCCGGCAACGAAAACTTTATATAATGTACCCGCTTGCTTCCTGCAATGTCGAGGGACTCGTAATGGGTTTTTATTTTTAATTCATCCCCGACATTATGATTGCTGTAAAGATCCTCTTCATCTTCAAGCAAAACGCAGTTGTATTTTTCGATCACCAGCCGGGTAAACCGGTATAACACAGGACTGTCGGTTTTCAAGTGAATAAAACCTCCAGGGGCAAGAAACTGCCGGTACAGCCGGAGAAACTTCGGGTGAGTGAGTCTCTTTTTTGCTTTGCCTGTCCGCAGCTGCGGATCGGGAAAAGTAATCCAGATCTCGTTTATTTCATTAGCATCAAAGTATTCAGTGATGCGGTCAATCTGTGTGCGGAGAAAAGCCACATTATTCAGCTGCAGCTGCAAAGCTTTTTTTGCCCCCACCCAGATGCGGTTGCCTTTCAGGTCAATACCAATAAAATTTTTTTGCGGGTACAACTGTCCCAACCCTACTGCGTATTCTCCTTTGCCACAGGCCAGCTCCAGCACTATCGGGTTGTTATTCTTAAAAAATACCGCCCACTGTCCTTTCATGCCTTGCGGGTATTGCAGCACATTCGGGAATGTGGTTAATTCAGCAAACCGTTTCAGTTTTTTTTGACCCATGGGCGGCAAAGGTAAACAACAATAAGTGCATGAATGCGGGTGAATGGATTCAGTTCAGGAACAATTAAGCATGCAGTATAAACTATTACTTTTTGTTTTTAAAAAAATCCCTCGTGTATTCATAACTGAGCTTCGCTCCCCGGTTTATTAAAAAATATTCCGGCAGGGAAAAAATAAACCCTCCGTATCAAGGAGGGTGAATGATTTTACAGAACAGAAGATTTTTTTGAAACCTACTGGTCTTTCTTTTCATTGAATTTCTTTTCGGCTTCTTTTGCTTTTTCAAAATCGAGCACCACGCCGTTGATGCAGTAGCGCAAACCTGTGGGCGGAGGGCCATCGTCAAACACATGACCGAGGTGAGCTTTACAGCGGCCGCACTGCACTTCGGTTCTTGTCATGCCATGCGAGTGGTCGGGAGTGTAAATAATGCTTTCCTTGCTGATGGGCTCATAAAAGCTGGGCCAGCCGCAGCCGCTTTCAAACTTGGTATCGCTTTTAAACAAGGCATTGCCGCAGGCAGCACAATAGTAAGTTCCCTTATCAAAAAAACCTTCGAACCTGCTGCTCCAGGGTCTTTCGGTGCCCTTCATGCGGGCTATGTAGTAAACATCGTTGGGCAGAATTTTTTTCCACTCTTCTTCACTCAGGTTCACTTTTGCTGTATCGGTATTGGAATAAACGGGGTTCCCTTCCTTTGTCAGGGCGGGATTTTTTTTAAGGCTGTCCATTTTTGCAATATTTGTTTTTGATGATTGGGAATAGCTGCACTGCTGGCAGGCGGCGGCTATCAGCATAATGACAAGTATCTGCTTCATGTTCTTCATTGCTTGTACAGCAAATTTACGTTTTCTCCGGTTGGCGGGTTTGTCGGCATGGAGACAGAGGCGAGGGTGATAACAATTTATTTGCACTTGATAATACAAAGATGCCGGGTATTGGGCGGGGTTGCCGGTTCAGGATTAAAGTCTCTTGGGTTTTGGGAAAAGATTCTCAGCCTTTCTCCAACAACCAAACCGGTTGCCAAAGGCCCTATACATCTCCCCGCTTAGCCCTATATTTGCCGTTCACCCAAGGCGCATGAGTGCTTATGTTTAATTTGATTTTATTCGGCCCGCCCGGCAGCGGCAAGGGTACACAGGCAGAAAAACTGGAGAAAAAATACGGGTTAATTCATCTTTCCACCGGCAACCTGTTGCGGGAAGAGATTAATAGCAAAACTCCGCTGGGCATTGAGGCAAAAAAATTTATTGATCATGGCCAGCTGGTACCCGATGAAGTGGTCATCGGCATGGTGGATTCTTTTTTTGACAAACATAAAGATGCCAACGGATTTCTGTTTGATGGGTTTCCCCGCACCGTGGCACAGGCGCAAGCGCTGGACAAATTGATGGCCTTGAAAAAAACAGACATTGCTTTGGTGCTGGCGCTGGATGTAACCGAGGAAGAACTGGTAAAACGCCTGCTCAACCGCGGCAAAACCAGCGGCCGCAGCGACGACCTGAATGAAGATGTAATAAGAAAACGGTTCACTGTTTACAGCAATGAAACTTCACCGGTGGCGGAGTATTACAAAAAAGCCAAAAAATTCAAAGCCATACATGGCGAAGGGTCGGTGGAAGAAATAAATGCGGCGCTGCGCCAGGCAATTGATAAAGCCATGGCAGCACATAAAGTGTAATGTCCTTTTCGCCCTTTCCTGAACCAGGTTTTCATCCTGCTCTCATGACTGCACCCTCCCGTTTTTTTTATGCTCCCGATTTTCCTAAACTTGCATTTCTAAGCTTGTTTTATGAATATCGAAAAGGAAAATTTTTTACAGGCGAAATTTATCCCCCTGCTTCACCAGCTGAAAGCCAATACGCCACCCCGCTGGGGCAAAATGAATGTACAGCAGATGATAGAACATTTTACCGATGTGATGATGGTGGCGTCGGGGAAAATAAAATTGCCGGTGGTGACACCCGAAGACAAGCTTCCGCGTTTGCGTGAATTTATGATGAGCGACAAGCCATTTAAAGAAAACACCAAGAGCCCGGTGCTGGGCGATGAGCCGGCGCCGCTGCGAAAGCATACAAAAGAAGCCGCCATCGGCAAGCTGCAGGAAGAACTGATTCATTTTTTCGAAGCATACCAGGAAAACCCGGCACTGAAAACAACCAACCCTGTATTTGGCGAACTGAACTATGAAGAAAACATTCAGCTGCTGTACAAACATGCGCTGCATCACCTGAAACAATTTGGTGTGGAACCGCCTCAAAATTTTTTTATATGAAACTTGAAAATTTTGTTGCCGGCAAATGGGTTACCGGCGACGGCGAAGGTCAGCCGCTTTTTAATGCTGTGACGGGTGAAGTAATAGCTGCAGCATCTTCAAAAGGGCTGGACTTTAAAGCCATGACGGAGTATGCAAGAAAGGCGGGCAACAAAAACCTGCGCCGGCTTACTTTTCACGAACGGGGACGAATGCTGAAAGAGCTTGCCCTTCATCTTCGAAAGCATCTCGACAGATTTTATAAAATCAGTTACCAGTCGGGGGCTACAAAGGCCGATAGCTGGATTGATATTGAAGGCGGCATCGGCAACCTGTTTGCCAACGCATCGCTGCGCCGCAAATTTCCTGATGAAATTTTTTGCATTGACGGCGAAAGTCATAACATGGGCAGGCAAAATACTTTTATTGGCACCCATCTTCTTGTGCCGAAGGAAGGCGTGGCCATTCACATCAATGCTTTCAATTTTCCCGTATGGGGCATGCTGGAAAAATGCGCGGTAAACTGGCTGGCCGGAGTGCCTGCCATTGTGAAACCGGCTACCATTACTTCTTATCTTACCGAAACGGTGACGAAAGAAATTATCGCTTCGCAAATTTTACCTGAAGGCGCCCTGCAGCTCATCTGCGGCAGCGCCGGCGATTTGCTGAATCATGTCACTTCGCAGGATGTGGTTACGTTTACGGGTTCTGCATCCACCGGGCTGATGCTGAAAAGCCACCTGAAAATTCTGAGTGAAAGTGTTCCCTTCAATATGGAAGCCGATTCACTCAACTGCATTGTGCTGGGTGAAGATGTAAGTCCTGGTAAACCGGAGTGGGACATTTTTATAAAAGAAGTAAGAAAAGAAATGACCGTGAAAGCGGGGCAGAAGTGCACGGCCATCCGCCGCATTTTTGTACCGGGAAACAAGATGGAAGATGTATGGAAAGCGATTGCTTCTTCATTGGCACAAACACCTATCGGCAATCCGCTGAATGAAAAAGTGAGAATGGGAAGCCTGGCAGGACAAAGCCAGCGGGAAGAAGTTAAGGTTCAGGTTAAGAAACTGCTGGCATCATCCCGGATCATTTATGGTTCACTGGACAGCGTGGAGGTGATTGACGCCGATGCAAATAAGGGAGCATTTATTTCACCCGTATTGCTGATGAATGAACGTCCTTTTGAAGCAAAAGAAGCACATGAAGTGGAAGCCTTCGGGCCGGTGAGCACCCTCATGCCTTATAAAAACATGGATGAAGCCATTGAGCTGAGCAAACTTGGAAGAGGAAGTCTTTGCACAACGATTGTAACGGCTGATTATAAAAAAGCAAGGCACTATGTAATTGGAGCCGCCACCCATCACGGACGAATTTTGATATTAAATAATGAATGTGCCAAAGAAAATACGGGGCATGGCTCACCGCTGCCTTTGCTGGTACATGGCGGGCCGGGCCGGGCAGGTGGTGGCGAGGAAATGGGCGGCACCCGGGGTGTGAAGCATTACATGCAAAGAACAGCGCTGCAGGGTTCACCAACAACCATTACGGAAATCACCGGCGTTTACCAGCAGCATGCAAAGGGAAAAGATCCCGGCAAGCATCCTTTCAAAAAATATTTTGAGGAATTGCAGATCGGCGAGCAGCTGATAACGGATAAAAGATTGATTACTGCTGACGACATTGACAAGTTTGCCGGCCTGAGCGGCGATCATTTTTATGCGCATATCAAAACGACGGATTTCACCGGCACCATGTTTGAGCGGCAGGTGGCGCATGGTTATTTTATCATGAGTATTGCAGCCGGTTTGTTTGTTGACAGCTATGAAAAAAATCCCGTGCTGCTGAATTACGGAATTGACGAACTCCGCTTCACCAAACCGGTGTATCCCGGCGCTGAAATTCATATCCGGTTTACCTGCAAAGAAAAACTGCCCACTGATAAACGGACATTACAACCCGGCGAAGAACCAAAAAGGGGCGACGATATTGAAAAGGGGATTGTGAAATGGCTGGTGGAAATGATAGATGAAACGGGGGAGATTACCGGCGTGGCGACGATACTGACAATGGTAGCTAAAAGCCCCCTGTCCCCCGCCTGAGGCGGGGTGAATTAGTTTGATAATTTCTTCTATTGTCGTGATGAACTGAAAAGAAAGTGAATTAACTTAGAATACATGAACGGGTATATAAAAACTGAAACGCATAATGGCGTAAACAGCATCGAATTCTTCCATCCACAAAGCAATGCATTGCCGGGAAAACTGCTGCATGATCTTGCAGTCGCCATTCAGCATGCAGGCGAAGATCCGGATACTATCGTTATCATTCTTCGTTCGGCGGGGGAAAGAGCTTTTTGCGCCGGCGCTTCCTTTGATGAACTGGCGGCTATTAAAAATGAAAAAGAAGGGCTGGCATTTTTCAGCGGGTTTGCTCATGTCATCAATGCCATGCGGCTTTGTCCCAAGTTCATCATTGGCCGCATACATGGAAAATGTGTGGGCGGCGGCGTAGGATTGGCTGCTGCCGTTGACTATGCCATTGCCACCGATGCAGCTGAAGTGCGGCTCAGCGAGCTGGCCATCGGCATCGGGCCTTTCGTGGTGGGGCCTGCCGTAGAAAGAAGGATTGGCATTTCTGCATTTTCACAGCTGGCCATTGACGCCACACTCTGGCGCAATGCCGACTGGGCCAGACGAAAAGGCTTGTATGCTGAAGTGCACAGCAGCATCAGCGATATGGATGATGCCATTCATCGTTTGTCATTTGCTTTATCGCATTCCAACCCGGAAGCCATGGCCGAAATGAAAAAAATATTCTGGAAAGGAACCGAGCACTGGGATCATTTGCTGATTGAACGGGCCCGGATCAGCGGCCGGCTGGTGCTGAGTGAGTTTACAAAATCGGCCATAGAAAAATTCAAAGTGCCAAAACAAATCAAGGGAACCTGAGCAATGCACCGCACTTTCGATGCATCAAATTTTTATTTGTTTTGCAACAGGCTCTCCGGCAAAGATCGGGAACTGAAATCTGTAATTAAAACACATGGTTACCCACCCATGTGGACACGGCCGGCAACATTTCAAACTTTGATTCTCACTATTCTCGAGCAGCAGGTTTCACTGGCATCGGCGTATGCAGCATTTAAAAAACTAAAAGAAAAAACCGGTTATGTCACGCCGGCAAAAATTCTTTCTCTATCCGACAGGGAGTTGCAGGCTTGTTACTTCAGCCGGCAGAAAACAGAATATGCAAAAGAACTGGCTGCAGCCGTTCAAAGCGGCAGATTGAAATTGAAATCACTTTCTGCCAAAGGGGATGAAGAAGTGCGGCATGAACTGAAAAAGATAAAAGGCATCGGCGACTGGACGGCGGATGTGTACCTGATGCATGCCCTGCGCCGCACCGACCTTTTCCCGTTGGGCGATATTGCGCTGGTGAAAAGCCTGAAAGAAGTAAAGCAGTTGAATTCTCACACAACAAAAGAATTGATGCTGGCGATAGCCGGGCCGTGGCGGCCTTACCGCACTATTGCCGCGATGATTTTGTGGCATGCGTATATGAAAAAAAGAGGAATTAAGCTAAGAGAATAAACGAGG
>CAZDUO010000014.1:0-7544 GCA_964508655.1 uncultured Chitinophaga sp.
AGCTTTTATATAATCAATTGAAAATCTTTTAATTTAAACGAGACGCTACTGATTTAAAAACTTAACTCTCTCCCCTTGCTTTTTTCCTTCTAATGGGTTTATCAGGTTGGCAATACCGTTCTTAATTGGCTTAATGTATTCTTGTCCTGCTAATACTATAAAGGTATCATTCTGCAAGTCTGCCTGTTTGGAAAGTTGTTCAAGCACTTTTTTGCCCCACTCAACTTTTTCAGAAGGGGTTAATACTATTAATCCTTCCTTTCTTTTCGCCTTCGGAACATTGCTTAATGTTACGTTGTAAGGTTCGATTACTTTATCAGGGTGAAGCAGACAATGAAGAGCCGAAAGAATAAAAATCTTATCGTGTTTTTGTCTGTTTGCATAAGCGAAGCTGCTTTTAAATAATGGACTTACATATAAGTCTTTAGCCTTAGCTTTTTTGTCGCCTTTTTTTGAAACACAAGTTATCAAAATGATTGTCTTTGCCATAGTGAAGTGTCGTTATACACTTGCAGCCAACGTCAGTCAGTGAAAAAAATATTCACATCTGTTAAATAAAAATACTAATTTCTGCGCAACACAAAAAAGCAGTGCGTGGCCGGTTTAAAATGGAGCTATACAAAACTTCTTCAGTCGGCACGGAAGAAAAAATTCCGGCGAAGGGGGGAGGTAATTGAGTAAACCTTCCATTATCTGCCTACCGGCAGACAGGTCTCCTGCTTTTCCCAAAGCGATGGCTTTGCCACAAAGGAAAATATAGTTACATGATACGATCCTTCTCTGAATTTCTATATACATAGGAACCGCCTGTTGTATGATGTTTTTTTTCCGTCAAATTAGATCGATAATTGAAGTTGTCCATTCACGGGAAATTAATGAATACCAGGTACTCCTTCATAAATTAACAACCGTAATATATCAGCGTCTCTTAGGTACCAGCTTCCCCATGAAATAGGAGTATCACCGTTTGCATCTTTCATAGAAAGTTCGGCACCAGCATCCAATAACATTTTTATAATGGTTACATTTCCAAATGCTGCAGCCCTATGTAATGGCGATTCTCCTTTGAGGTAGGCGTCTCGCATAAAGCAAAGGGTCGGTTTACCTGCTAATGTTTTTTTGTTAACATCTATACCTGCCGCTATTAAAATTTTTACAATTTCAGCCCTTTCGTCCATTTCACTCGTTTTACTAATAGTATAATGCAAGGCATTTTCTCCTGTATTTGTAAAAGTAAAATTAGCGTTCTCACCTTTATCTAATAACCATTTTACTGATTCTACCTTGCCATTGAAGGCGGCATTACAAAGCAGATTACAATCATCAAATGTTATTTTTGCTCCTAAATTGCAAAATAAATCCAGTGCTTGTGTATTGCCTTCCCAAGCAGCAGCAAATATTGCACAATTGCCCCCAGTGTCGGTGTAATTTATATTTGCCCCTTGAGTAACCAGTTTTTCGACAGTCACTAAATCACCTTTTAAAGCTGCTGTTAACATTTTTTCATCCAAATTTTTCATTTTCTGTTTTATTAATCGGCAATTTTCTTTTGTTATATTTTGTCGATATTTGGCTGTTAGGAGATTGTCTCTTAAAATATCATGCAACAGGTGTCTTCCCGAAAATACAAAACTTTAAAAAAAATGATTCGGTATTGTTGCCCCGAAATTCATACCATTAACCCAATTCATACAAGATTCCCGGCAGTTTCGGCAATACAACAGATTTTAAAATTCATCCCTCTCATCCCATTCCACCCGCCACTCTCTTCTCCATAAATTTTCTCAGGTTTTCCCTCGCCCCTTTCTGCACCGCCCGTTTCATAAACCCCGTCCAGCCGAACCACAATCCTTTCCAGCCGAAAGCCTGCGCTATCCATGTGCTGAGGCGGAAGGCATCGCTGTGCTCAATGATTTTTCCATCCCGTATGCGCATAAATGCCTTAATATGATTGGTGACCCGGCGGCCGGTTTTTGAAAAAGTATAAGTGGCCGTCCATTGGCAGGTGGTGTATTCTTCATCCAGCAGTTCAATATCAGAAAAAGTAAGTGTAAAATTTTTTGCATTGCGGCACAGCATCTCCCACATGGCTCTTACCTCATCGCCCTGCAGCGTAAGAAACACCGGGTCGCTGAAAAGAATATCTGCACTGCAGCAATCATTCATGGTTTTATAATCCAGTTTTTGAAAAGCCGAATAAAACCGTTCAATCACTTTTTTGTTATCCATCATAACTTCACCTCCTGCCCCTCTCCGCCAGGGGCGGAGAGGGGAGAATTGCGGGGTTTAAAATTTGATTTCTAAGATTAGTAAAATTTTTATTGCCGGGCAAACAGATTGGTTAAATTTAGCCGCACAAAACTATACCATCATGCTACGCAAACTGCTGCTGCTGCTTTTTTTATTTTCCTTCATCCTGCTGCATGCACAAAATGAACAGGACAGCGCCTGGATTCGGGACAACTACACCAAGAAAGAAACTTACATACCGATGCGTGACGGAGTGAAGCTGTTCACCGCCGTGTACCTGCCAAAAGACATGAGTGAAAAGCACCCGGTACTGATGCGCCGCACTCCCTATAGCTGCGCTCCGTACGGTGAAAATAATTTTGCATCATTCTGGAACAGCCACCTGCGTTATTATTTCCGCGAAAATTATATTTATGTCATCCAGGATGTACGCGGCCGCTGGATGAGCGAAGGCGAATTTGAAGATGTGCGGCCGTTTATGAAAGACAAAAAAACGAATGCCGATATTGATGAAGCCAGCGATACCTATGATGCCATTGACTGGCTGGTGAAAAACATACCCAACAACAACGGCAACGTGGGAGTGTTTGGCATTTCTTATCCCGGCTTTTATTCCACCATGGCGGCAGCTTCGGGTCACCCGGCCTTAAAAGCTGTGAGTCCGCAGGCGCCGGTTACCGAATGGTTTCTCGGCGACGACTTTCATCACAATGGCGCTTTTTTCCAGATGGATGGTTTTGTTTTTTACTCCGGTTTTGGCAAACCACGACCCAAACCCACCACCGTGGGCTCACCGGGTTACAATTTTACCATTCGTGATAATTACAAATTTTACCTGGAGGCCGGCACGCTGAAAAACCTGGCAAAGATGATTGGTGACAGCATCCGGTTCTGGCACCATATGTACCAGCATCCCAACTACGACGACTGGTGGCAGGCAAGAGATGCCCGCCGCGCCATGTATAATATCAAGCCGGCGATGCTGACTGTCGGTGGTTTGTTTGATGCCGAAGATTGTTATGGCGCATGGAACCTGTACAAGGCAATCGAAAAACAAAATCCCGGCATTCAGAATAAAATTGTAATGGGCCCGTGGAGCCATGGTCAATGGGCTTCAAGAGACGGGTCGGTATTGGGCAATATCCGCTTTGGCGCCAATACTTCCATCTGGTACCAGAATAATATTGAAATTCCTTTTTTCAATTATTACCTGAAAGGCAAGGGGGAGGAACCAAAACTTTCTGAAGCTATAATTTTCTTCAGCGGCGAAAACAGCTGGAAGAATTTTGACCAGTGGCCGCCGGCAAATGCAACGAATCAGGCAATCTATTTCCAGGCAAACGGAAGCTTGTCGTGGAATAAACCGGCTGATAAAAAAAGTGCATCGGAATACATCAGCGATCCGGCCAAGCCGGTTCCTTATACTGAAGATGTGCACTTCAGCCGCACCAATGCCTACATGACCGATGACCAGCGCTTTGCTTCAAGAAGAACTGATGTTCTCACTTTTCAAACAGAAGTGCTCAGTGAAGATTTGACACTGGCCGGGCCGGTGATTGCCGATTTGCTTGTAAGCATCAGCAGCACCGATGCCGATTTTGTGATCAAGCTGATTGATGTGTTTCCGGATGATTTCAGTTATCCGGGCGCAGTTCAGCAGCAGAGCCGTGCCGGCGGTGGCAGCTACCCGATGGGCGGATACCAGATGCTGGTGCGGGGAGAAATTATGCGGGGAAAATACCGGAACAGTTTTGAAAACCCTGCATCGTTTACTCCCAACAAAGTGGAGAGGGTAAAATTTGAGCTGCCCGATGTGGCGCATACTTTCAAAAAAGGACACCGGCTGATGATACAGGTACAAAGCAGCTGGTTTCCGCTGGCCGACCGCAACCCGCAGAAGTTTGTCAACATTTATGAAGCGGATATCAGCGATTTTCAGAAAGCAACTATCCGCATTCATCATGAGGCGGCGAATGCAAGCAGTGTGTTATTGCCGGTGCTGAAATGATTTTGTAATTTTATTGAAATTGTATTTATGGAATCCATTTTAATTGAACCCAGGGATGAAAAAGAAATGAATATTATAAAAAAAATTCTTTCAAAATTAGGGTTTGTCTCTGAAGTAATCTCAGAAAGAGAGCGCAAATTACTTGCAGGTGCAAAGGCAGCAGACATTGCAAAAAATCATCCGAAATTCGATTTATCGGATGATGAAATTATGAGCATGGTAAAAGAGGCTGAAGAAGAAATTTATGGCAAAAAATAATCCTGTTAAAATTATCTTTGACACCAATTGGTTTATTAGTCACATTATTACAGGCCGGCCTGAAATATTAGACAAAATACTGATCGACGATGATTATGAAATAATACTAAGTGATAAACAAGAAGAAGAATTTGAAAAGGTAATTACTTATCCCAAACACCGTCGCTATTTTACAGTTGATATTGCAAAAAGATATTTTGGTTTTATTAAGCAAAGAAGCCTTTATTATACTCCCGCTAAATTAATAACCAGTTGCCGTGACCCAAAGGATAATTATCTTTTGGATCTTGCAAAAGTATCTAATGCAGATTACTTAATTACCGGCGACCTTGACCTTTTAGCCCTGAAGCAATTTGAAAACACCATCATCTGCACTTTACCTGAATTCATAAAAAATCATTACAAAAAATGAAAACTGCTTTATTGATTACCTGCCTTGTGTTCATGGAAACCATTTTCTCCCAGGAAATAAATATCATTCCCCATCCGGCCGTTCTCCATCCCGGCAAAGGAATTTTTACTATTACCCGGTCAACTTCAATAGTTGTGAAAGACGATGGAGACAGGTCAAGCGCCGGTTTTCTCAATAGTTATCTCAAAAGGTTTTATGGATTTCAACTGCCGGTTAAAAACACGGATACAAAAAACTCAATCAGCATCTACACAAAAAAATTTATTACTGCCCCCGGTAAAGACGCTTACACTTTCACATCGTCTGCTACCGGCGTGGCAATTGAAGGGGATACGTATGCCGGCACTTTTTACGGAATTCAAACGCTTATTCAGCTCCTCCCCGTTCCAAATCCAAAATCAAAAATCCCAAATCAAAAATTGCAAATCCCTCAGCTCACTATCACTGACTTCCCCCGCTTCTCCTACCGCGGCCTCCATCTCGACTGCGGCCGCCACTTCATGCCCGTTGATTTTATCAAAAAGTATATTGACTACATGGCGCTGCACAAGCTGAATTATTTCCACTGGCACCTGACCGAAGACCAGGGCTGGCGTATTGAAATAAAAAAATATCCGAGGCTCACTTCTGTCGGCGCCAGGCGAAACGGCACCATCATCGGTCGTCATCCGGGTATGGGGAATGATAATAAAAAGTACGGCGGCTTTTATACACAGCAACAGGTAAAGGAGATAGTTAAATACGCTGCCGACCGTCACATCACCGTGGTACCCGAAATTGAAATGCCGGGCCACAGCAGCGCAGCCATTGCAGCCTATCCATCGTTAAGTTGTTTTCCCGAAGAGCCGACAAAAAATTATTTTCCTAAAAATGGCAAATGGGCTGGTGACAGCACCGGCAAACAGGTACAGCAGGCATGGGGTATTTACAGCGATGTGTTTTGCGCCGGCAAAGAAGAAACATTTAAATTTCTGCAGGATGTGATTGATGAAATCCTGCCCCTGTTTCCCGGAAAATACATCCACATAGGCGGCGATGAATGCCCGAAAGCCAACTGGAAGCGCTGCCCCAACTGCCAGCAAAGAATTAAAGACAACAACCTGAAAGATGAACATGAGCTGCAGAGTTATTTTATCCGGCGCATGGAAAAAAATATCAACAGCAAAGGCAAAACACTTATCGGCTGGGATGAAATACTGGAAGGCGGCCTTGCACCCAATGCCGTGGTGATGAGCTGGCGGGGCGAAAAAGGCGGCATAGATGCAGCAAAAGAAAAACATGAAGTGATTATGACACCGACCAGCCATGTTTACTTTGATTATTCACAAACCGAGAATGAAGACAGCATAGTTATCGGCGGCTATCTGCCGGTGGAAAAAGTGTATAGTTATGAACCCATACCGGCAGAACTGAACCCCGAACAGGCAAAATATGTTTTAGGCGCCCAGGCCAACGTGTGGACCGAATACATGAACAATCCGCGGAAGGTTGAGTACATGCTGTTTCCCCGGCTTACTGCTTTAAGCGAAGTGCTCTGGAGCCCGAAAGAAAACCGGGATTGGCAGGATTTTGAAAAAAGATTGCAGGCGCAGTTTAAACGATTCGAGTTATGGAAAGCTAATTACAGCAAAGCTTTTTACTCTTTAAAGGCTTCTATTTTACCTTCTGATGATCCGAAGGCTTTAATCTGGAAATTGCAATCTAAATATTCAAGAAAAAATTGTGAGTATTGTTATATAAGGACTGAAAAAGAGTTTATCTATCAAAATGATACTGTTCAGAATGATACTATCGCGGTATATGATATAAAAAATCCAACACGTATTGTCAGTTTTAAAATTGAATCTAAAAAAATTAATAAAGGGGCAAAAGGTATTAGTGTAAATTCTGCATACCTGGAAGATACTGTAGCCATTGTAAAAATAACTGAATCTACTACTGCAAAAGCTGAACAAAGGTTTCATCATACAAAAGGTCCTGTAATAGAACAGAAATTTCATTTCAACAAAGCCACCGGCAAAAAAATAACCCTCAACACTCCGCCGGCTTCAGCTTACAGCGGCGATGGCGCCTTTACTCTGGTAAACGGAGTGTGGAATGAAAAAGGCCTCGCCAAAGCAAAAGAGTTTCTCGGCTTCAGCAGCACTGATTGCGAAGCCATCATTGATCTTGGCAAGGAAGAAAATTTTTCATCCGTCATTGTGCATGCATACCGAAATGAAGCTTCCTGGATCTGGCGGCCGCTTACTGTTGAAGTGTTTTTATCCGCCGATGGCAAAAACTTTTCAAGCATTGGCCTCACCGATGATTTTACCGAAACAAAAAGCGGCAACGGTATTATGAAAGTGGAATTTATTACAGCCAGCCCCGTTCGCTTTGTAAAAGTGGTGGTAAAAAACCGGGGCGAAATTCCTGCCGGTAAACCAGGTGAAGGTAATAAAGCATGGTTGTTTATAGATGAAATAGAAATTAAACCCCCAACCCCCTGAAGGGGGCTTTTATAACCATGAATCTTTATTGAACTCCGGGAATTTTATTTCATCTATTGTATTTCCTACTGTTAACATTTATAGTATGCTTAGGAGGCCAACAGATTTTTGAAAACTTATTGCCACG
>CAZDUO010000014.1:7644-51804 GCA_964508655.1 uncultured Chitinophaga sp.
TATTGCCACGAAGACACGGAATACACGGAGAAATAAAACTGTTCTGAATTTTCCGTTTTTCTCCGTATCTCCGTGGCAATAATCTTCACACTTCACCATAACAAATCATTTCGGTATTTTCGAACATCTAAACATAAGACACCATGACCATGGTTGACACCTTCGAACGGGTACCTGTAAAAATCTTTCCCGATCTAAAAGCCGGATCAAAAGCAGTAGCAAAAGAAATAGCTGCTCTCATCCGCGAAAAACAAAAGAAAAAACAAAAATGCGTGCTGGGCCTTGCCACCGGCTCCACCCCAAAAACACTTTATACCGAACTGGTGCGCATGCACAAGCAAGAAAAACTGAGCTTTAAAAACGTAATTACATTTAACCTCGACGAATACTACCCCATCAGCAAAAATGCGCTGCAGAGCTACAACCGCTTCATGCGGGTGCACCTGTTCAATCATATTGATATTGATCCCAAAAACATTCATATTCCCGATGGTGAAATAAGCAAAGAAGACATCAAGGAGCATTGCCGCCAGTACGAAAAAATGATACAGGATGCCGGCGGCATTGACCTGCAGATACTCGGCATAGGCAACAATGGCCATATCGGTTTCAATGAGCCGGGCTCCAGCATTTATTCCCGAACAAGACTGATTACACTCGATAACTCCACCCGGCTGGCCAACTCGTACGAGTTTGCCAACATTTCCGAAGTGCCGCGGCTGGCCATTACTATGGGCATCGGCGAAATCATGAAGGCTAAAAAAGTCATCCTGATGGCATGGGGCCCCGGCAAGGCGCCGATAATAAAAAAAGCAGTGGAAGATGACGACACCGAGCATGTGCCCGCCTCGCTGCTGCAGCATCACGATGACGTCACATTTGTGATTGATGAAGCTGCCGCCGCTGAGCTCACCCGCTTCAAATCGCCCTGGCTCACCGGCGAATGCGAATGGACACCCAAGATGATAAAGAAAGCCGTGGTGAACATGGCTCTCAAGCTGAAAAAACCGGTGCTCAGCCTCACCAACAGCGACTACAATGAATATGGCCTCAGCGATCTGCTGGTAGAAGAAGGCGATGCATACGAGATTAACCTGAAAGTGTATTACATGCTGCGTGATTCCATCACCGGCTGGCCCGCAGGCAAACCCGATGTGTACCTGCCTGCGCATCCCGAACGAAGCGAGCCTTATCCCAAACGTTGCCTCATCTTTTCGCCGCATCCTGATGACGACATCATAAGCATGGGCGGCACTTTTCAGCGGCTGCACGACCAGGGTCATGATGTGCATGTGGCTTACCAGACCAGCGGCAACATTGCCGTCACCGATGAGTTTGTAACACGGTTTCTCGACTTTGCCGTCGGCTTCGAAGAGATTGCCGGCATTGACACAAAAAAATCCGGAAAGATTTTGACTGATGCAAGAAAATTTATTGCCCGCAAAAAAGACAACCAGACTGACACCCCAACCATTCGTGCCATCAAAGGTCTCATCAGGCGCTGCGAAGCAAAAGCTACCTGCCGCTATGTGGGCATCCGGGAAGAAAACATCTACTTCCAGAACCTTCCGTTTTACGAAACCGGCAGCGTGGAGAAAAAGCCCATGAGTGAAAAAGATATCAGACTCACCATGGAGTTGCTGCGCAAATTGAAACCGCACCAGGTATATTGTGCCGGCGATTTTGCCGATCCGCATGGTACGCATATCGTTTGTTTCAACGTGGTACTTGAATCTTTGCGCCGCATAAAAACTGCCGGCGATGCATGGATTAACGATTGCTGGTTTTGGCTATACAAAGGCGCCTGGCAGGAATGGAACATAGAAGAAATTGAAATGGCCGTGCCCATGAGTCCCGACCAGGTGATGCGAAAACGATTCGGCATTTTTATTCACCAGTCGCAAAAAGACATGGTGCCTTTCCAGGGCAGCGACTTACGGGAGTTCTGGCAGCGTGCCGAAGAACGCAATGCCGCCACTGCAAACCTTTACGCCGATCTCGGCCTCACTCACTATGCAGCCATGGAAGCATTTGTGCGATGGCATTATTGAACTTGCGAAGCCGTTTGTTAAATGAAATATTCTGATTTAGTTTAGTAAGGCTGAAGCAATCCCCATAATTCTTTCGGAAGTTGCTTTACATTCCAATGATTTGAACTTTTGTTTATCCGGCTTTATTACTACTATTAAGCTTCCGTTGCGTCGCACTCTTGTACGTCTGGTAATTCTACTCAGCAAAAATGAATATCGTAATCAAAGATTAAGCTGATTTGGAAAAATTAATTCTGTCTTATCCGCGTCATCCGCGTTTCAATTACTCACCTGTAAATCCCCGCCTCCCTCCTCCCCTCACTCGTCCACATGCCACGGTACATTCCCTCGGAATTAAAAATCATTGCAGCATTCCCCTTTGTATCCACGCCAATCATTCCGCCTTCACCATCCAGTTTCTTCAATTTCTCCATCACCACTTTGTTCATCGCTTCTTCAAGCGACAATCCTTTATACTCCACCAGGCAGCTTACATCATAAGCAGCCACGGCCCTTATAAACGGCTCGCCGTGCCCGGTGCAGCTGATGGCGCAGGTCCTGTTATTGGCATACGTGCCAATACCGATAATAGGGCTGTCGCCGATACGGCCGAATTGTTTGTTCGTCATACCGCCGGTGCTGGTAGCTGCCGCAAGATTTCCATCCGCATCGCAAACCACAGCGCCAACGGTTCCGAATTTCTTTTCCTTTACTTCAGGGATGATATTATGATCCAGCGCCGTTTCATCCGAATCCTTTATTGCCTGCCATTGACTGTAGCGGAATTCAGAAAAGAAATATTCATCCGGTTCAAAGGCGATTCCATTTTGCCTGGCAAATTCTTCCGCCCCCGCACCGCACAGGAAAACATGTTCACTGCTTTTCATCACGGAATAAGCAAGCTCAACCGGGTTACGGACATTACTCACTGCCGCCACTGCACCGGCTGCAAGATTTCTTCCATCCATGATGGAAGCATCCATTTCGTGTGTGCCGGTTTTTGTAAACACCGAACCCCTGCCGGCATTGAAGAGAATATTATTCTCAAGAGAAATAACAGCCGCCAGCACAGCCTCCGGTGCTTCACCACCTTTTTCAAGAATAGAATAACCCGCCTGCAATGCATCATTCATACCCTGCAGGTATGCGGCTTCCAGTTCCGCAGTCATGTTTTCTTTCCGTATCGTTCCCGAACCACCGTGAACCGCTATTGTGAATTTTGCCATAGCTGCGAATTTAATTATTTTACTGCCTGAATGACCACATGGAAAGACATCCGCAAAACCAAACTAACCCAAAGCGACTGGTCACTTATCACTGCCAATCTACTGCCTGTTGCGGGTGTCTGGTTCTTTCACTGGAGCGCCAAAGAAGTTTTCCTGGTGTATTGCTTTGAAACCATCATTATCGGATTCTTTGCTTTGGTTAAAATGCTCATCACCGGCCTCATCAAAAAGAAAGACGACTGGCAAAACCGCGGCGCTGTAAGTAGGCAGCCTTTCTGGTTTTTCATGCTTTTCTTCCTGGTGCATTACGGCATGTTTGTGGCCATACAGATGGGTTTGTTCTTTGCCGTTTCGGGGCTCGGCGATGAGTATGGAATCACTTTTTTCAATTTCTTTTCCAAATGGCCGGAGCTGCTTACCGGCCAGGCTTATCTCATGCTCGCCGTTTTTATACTCAGCTATGGCATTCGTATGACAACCGATTTCATTCTCACCGGCGAATACCGTACAGCCTCACTCGGCTATCTCATGTTTCAGCCCTACGGCAGAATTTTTATCCAGCAGGCTACAGTTATTGTCGGCAGTATTTTTCTCAGCTTCGGGGCGGGTAAAATATTCATCCTTGTTTTTGCGCTGGTAAAAATTTTCTTTGAAGTGTTTGTAAATTTTGATTTAATCATCCGCAAAGCAGCCAAAGGAGAATTGAAACCGGCAGATGAAGAATGAAATACTATTTCACTTATTTCATCCTAAGTTCTCAGTAAAATAAATGAGATAGTAACAAATTGCCGGCTTTATGCCGTTGGTAAACCCCTTTCGGGGGATTGGGGTTTAGTTTACGATAGCAACAGCTCACATTCTCTCAGTAGTTTTTCCCTGTCAATAGCCACGGTTCCCACTACCTCACACACCAGGCCGCCGGCAATATTGGCCACCTCGGCGGCGAGATGTGCATTTTTTGTAACCGCAAATACCAGCGAAGCCACGGCAATTACCGTGTCTCCGGCACCGGACACATCGGCCACATTCCGCAGGTGACTCGGAATGATAGCCGCCTGCTCATCCTGGAAATAAAAAATTCCCTTTTCGGATAAAGTAATCAACGAAACATTGTGTTGCAGTTGCTGCTCCAGCTTTTGATGAATTTCCCGCAGCAGGTAAAGATCAGGCCATTCAAACAGCAAATTCAAAGCATCCCTTACTTCTTTCAGGTTAGGTTTGAAAATGTCAACTCCTTTATATGCAAAAAAATTTTTCCGCTTTGGGTCAACAGCAGTGATTACACCGGATGCCCTGCACAAAGCGATGGTCTCGGTTATCACTTTTTCTGTAAGCACACCTTTATTATAATCTTCAAAAATCAGGATGTCCGGGTCTTCCTGCCCGATAAAGTCAGCGAGTTGTTTCAGCAAAGCCTGCTCATCGGCGCTGCCGATGTCTTCAGTCAGTTCACTGTCCAGCCGCATCATTTGCTGGTTGCGGCTGATGATGCGTGTCTTGTTGGTGGTGATGCGCTTCTTGCTTTTCACCAGCCCGGTGGTATCTACCAGGTTTTCTTTTAAAAGTTTTTCCAGTATCACTGCATCATCATCATCGCCTGTTACACCTAATAAAAAAACCTTTGCGCCGAGGCTGCTGCAGTTGAGCGCCACATTGCCCGCACCGCCAATGCGTTGTTCCCTGTGATGAAGCGAAACCACCGGTACCGGCGCTTCCGGCGAAATCCGTTCCACCTTGCCCCAGATGTAAGTGTCGAGCATCACATCGCCGATAACGCCAATCTTGAGCGACCTGAATGAATCAAACAATTCAGTACAGTTCATTTAGTGCTGCTTAAAATAATCCATGGTTAATAAATCATACATTTGCGTGCAAAGGATAAAGATATTATGAACGCCGCTTTTATGGCAGAAAAAATTTTAACCCGGCCCCAGGCAGCAGAAAAAGTAAAAGCATGGAAACAACAGGGGAAAAAAATTGTTTTTACCAATGGCGTTTTTGACTTGCTGCACAAAGGACACATTTATTCTCTTACGCAGGCAGCAAAGGAAGGCGATGTGCTCGTGGTGGGATTGAACTCCGATTCATCTGTGAAAATACTCAAAGGCAACAGCCGCCCCGTCAACAACGAGGATGCAAGAGCGCTGGTGCTTGCTGCACTGGCCATGGTGGATGCAATTGTACTGTTTGAAGAAGAAACTCCGCTCAACCTTATTTTGTCCATCATGCCCGACGTGCTTGTAAAAGGCGGCGATTATACCGTGGAGCAGATTGCCGGTGCAAAGGAAGTGATTGCCAATGGCGGCAAAGTGGTAATCAATCCTGTACTGGAAGGGTTTTCCACCACTGCCATTATCAATGCTATGAAAAGCTGAACACGTCAACCGGTTGTCATCGTTTTTTTTCCTGCAGCAACGGCAATATAATAAAGCGGAATCCCGATCAGCGTGATGATAAGCCCTGGCCAGGTGAACTGCGGCTTATATACAATCAGCAAGCCGCAAAAGGTAATTCCCATCACGATATAAAGTACTGGCAGTATGGGATATCCGAATGCTTTGTAAGGTCTTTCAGCATCGGGTTGTCTTTTTCGCAGAATAAAAATGCCAAGAATGGTGAGCACATAAAATATCACCACAACAAATGAAATCATATCCAGCAACTGGCCGTAGCGGCCGCTGATGCTCCAGATACAGGCAATAACACACTGCACCCAAAGAGCCCACTGCGGCACGGCAAATTTGTTCAAATGCCCTGCCGGTCTGAAAAATAAACCGTCTTTTGCCATAGTATAATATACCCGGGCGCCGGCAAGTATCAACCCGTTGTTACATCCAAAAGTGGAAATCATAATCATCAGGGCAATGACTACCGTGCCGAGGTTGCCGAAAATTTCAATGGATGCAGCCACGGCCACACGGTCTTTTTCTGCCGAAGCAATTTCCTGCATGGGCAGCACAGTTGTGTACATCACATTGGTGGTGACGTAAATGGTGGTTACGATAAGCGTACCCAAAAACAAAGCAAGGCCGATATTGCGTTTCGGGTTTTTAATTTCACCGGCAATAAACGTCACATTATTCCATGCATCGCTGCTGAAGATGGAGCCTACCATGGCTGCCGCTATGGCGCCAAGCGCCGCCACCATGGTATAATCTGTTGTGCTGTTCAGCTCACGGAGGTGCCAGGCATCATTCCAGTTTGCACTCCACACGTCCGGTTTCATCATTATTAATCCAAAAACAATCAGCCCGAAAAGACTCAAAAGCTTGGTTACTGTAAAGGTGGTTTGAATGGTTTTACCTCCCTTCACACCCAGTGTATTGATGAAAGTGAGAAAAACAATTAAAGCGATTGCCAGCAGTTGCGCCGGCGAAATATTCAGGCTGCCGATGGAAAAAGAAACCAGGTCTTCGCTTACACCGGGAATGATGTAGGCAAGAAATTTTGAAAACGCCACACCCACAGCAGCAATGGTGGCTGTTTGAATGACGGCAAAAAAACTCCAGCCGTATAAAAATCCGGCCAGAGGATTGTAGGCCTCTTTTAAATATACATATTGACCGCCTGCTTTCGGAAACATGCCGCTCAGCTCACCGTAGCTTACGGCAGCTGTGATGGTCATAAAGCCCGTAAGCAGCCAAACCACAATCAGCCATCCCGCTGAGCCCACATTGCGGGTGATATCGGCACTGACGATAAAAATTCCGGAACCGATCATAGAGCCGGCCACAATCATAGTGGCATCGAGCAGGCCGAGTGATTGTTTGAATGAAGTTTGCTGATCTGTCATAGCGTTGGTTTGCCGTTCAAGATAAGTAATTCGGATTATATGACCAGCATATGAGGAGGTTGGAGTTAAGGTTAAGGTTGAGGTTGAGGTTGAGGGAAAAATATTTTTCGGCTATGCAAGTCAGAATTAATTTTTCCGTTTTTTGCTGTAAAATTCATTCAGCCCTTTCAGCAGCTCTGCAGTAATATTGTAAGCTGTGTCTTTGAAATAAAACAGCCCGGGCTCATTGGCAATGATGTAGGAATATTTTTTATCCTTATTGAATTCCCTGCAATAATCTTTTATAAGCGAAACAACCTCCTGCTGTTTGTTCATGTAAAATTTCTGGTAGTCCTGGTTCAGCAGTTTTTCTGCATTTTTTATATCCTGGTCCAGCAGCGAAAGACGGTTGCTTTCTTCATTGATTTGTTCGGGAGTTAATTTGGATCGCTGCGCCTGGAACTTTTGAAACTCCAGCTGCAGGTTTGCCCGCATCCTGTTCAGCGAATCATTTATGGTTTCTTCCCTTTTCAGTACTTCAGCCTGCATTTCTTTACTCAGGATAAAACTTGTTTCAATGGAATCCATTTCAAAATAAGCTACAGGAGTATGTTCCCAGGCTGAAGCTGTATCCGGACCCATCGGCTTTACTGATACACTGCCATCACTCTTAGAATTAAAATAGAGGTAATAAAGAACTGCTACCGCTGCCAGTAAGAGAATGTTCAGAACCAGTAAACCTTTATTCATGCACCCCTTTTTTGCAAATTAACCAATGCAGGCCGGGCAAATATAGGAATTCAGATTACTTTAGGAAACACTTAACAGGGAATGGGCCGTTAGTCAGTCGTTAGTCTATAGTGGATAGTTTATGATCAATAGATCATAGTATGTTGATATTATTTAAATAAAAAATGGAGCAAGTTTCCCTTGCTCCTTCTGTTATGTTCAGGTTGTTACCACTATTGACTATAAACTATTGACTTCCGGCTAAACTATTCTTCTTCATCAAACGCCATGGCTTCTTTGGTTGTCTGCAACAGTTCGTATTCTTCCTTGCTGCCCACAATCAGGTTTTCAAATTCACGAAGTCCGGTGCCGGCAGGTATCGGGTGTCCCGTAATCACGTTTTCTTTCAAACCGAGCATTTCATCTGTTTTGCCATGGATGGCTGCGGCAGAAAGCACTTTAGTGGTTTCCTGGAATGATGCAGCCGAAATCCAGCTTTGCACTCCCAGCGATGCCTTGGTGATACCCAGTAGAGTCGGCGCCGAAGTGGCCGGTCTCGCATCGCGGAATTCAACAAGATTCTTGTCATTCCGGCGGAGAATTGAATTCTCTTCTCTCAATTCACGCAGGCTTACAATCTGGCCGGCTCTGAGCCTGGCAGACTCACCCGGCTCAGTAACCACTTTTTTGTCAAACACCCAGTCGTTTTCTTCAATGAATTCAAATTTATCAACCAAATCTTCTTCAAGGAATTTGGTGTCACCCGGATCCACGATACTCACTTTGCGCATCATCTGCCGAACGATAACTTCGATATGTTTGTCGTTAATTTTTACACCCTGCAGCCGGTACACTTCCTGGATTTCATTTACCACGTATTGCTGCACGGCAAACGGACCCTGGATGGAAAGAATATCCTGCGGTGAAATCTGCCCGTCAGACATCGGTGATCCTGCTTTTACAAAGTCACCGTCCTGCGCAAGAATCTGGCGGGTGAGCGGGACAAGATATTTTTTCTGCACACCATCTTTAGCCTCAATGATGATTTCCCGGTTGCCACGTTTGATGGCGCCCATGGTAACCACACCGTCAATTTCAGAAACGATAGCAGGATTACCCGGGTTTCTTGCTTCAAACAATTCAGTTACTCTCGGCAGACCACCGGTAATGTCACGCAGCTTACCGATGATACGCGGAATCTTTACAATAACCTGTCCGGCTCTTGCTTCATCCGCTTCTTCCACTACAATATGGCTTCCGGTGGGCAGGTTGTACGATTTGTTTTCTTTCCCTTCTACCACCAGCGAAGGAATCTTTGTTTTATCTCTTGTTTCAATTACCACTTTTTCGCGGTGACCGGTCTGCTCATCGCTTTCTTCACGGTACGTAACACCTTCAATTATATTTTCAAATTTCACTTTGCCGGGCTGTTCGGCCACAATTACGTTGTTAAAGGGATCCCATGTGCAAATGAGGTCACCTTTACTTACACGTTGCCCGTCTTTTACATTCAGCACGGCGCCGTAAGGAATATTGTTGGTAATGAGAAGGCGGTCATTTTTTACATCCATTATCCGCACCTCGCCGGTACGGCCGATGACCACCTGCACCGGGTTGCCATCGTGGCTTTCTGTAGTTACGGTTCTTAACCCGTCGAACTGAATGGTGCCTTCAAATTTGGCAATCAGCGTGGATTCCACGGTAGCAGATCCGGCCACACCACCCACGTGGAAGGTACGCAGTGTAAGCTGTGTTCCCGGCTCACCAATTGACTGGGCGGCGATGATGCCAACCGCATCACCTTTCTGTGCCAGGTTGCCTGTGGCCAGGTTTTTACCATAACATTTTACACAGCAGCCACGGCGGCTTTCGCAGGTAAGCACCGAACGAATCTCCACTACTTCTACCCCGCTTTCTTCTATTCGTTTGGCAAGTTCAGTTGTCACTTCTTCACCGGCATGAATGATGAGTTCATCGGTTTGCGGGTCGTACACATCGTGAAGCGAGGTTCGGCCCTCAATTCGGTCACTCAGCGGCTCAATAACGTCTTCATTATCTTTTAATGCGCTGATGGCAATACCACGCAGCGTACCGCAGTCTTCTTCGGTAATCACTACATCCTGGGCTACGTCAACCAAACGGCGGGTAAGATAACCGGCGTCGGCTGTTTTCAGAGCTGTATCGGCAAGACCTTTGCGGGCGCCGTGTGTGGAGATAAAATAATCAAGCACATTCAGTCCGCCTTTGAAGTTGGAAAGAATCGGGTTTTCGATAATCTCACTTCCGGTAGAGCCTGATTTTCTCGGTTTGGCCATCAGCCCCCGCATACCGGCAAGCTGTTTTACCTGCTGCTTGCTGCCACGGGCACCGGAGTCGAGCATCATGTACACAGAGTTGAAGCCCTGCTTGTCGTTGCTCATTTCACGAATCAGCGTTTCAGTGATACGGGTATCTACACGGCTCCAGATGTCAACTATCTGGTTGTAGCGTTCGTTGTTGGTGATAAGGCCCATGTTGTAGCTTTCCCACACGTCATTTACTTCTCCTTTGGCCTGTTCCAGCAGCTCTTCTTTTATTCCGGGAATCACCAGGTCGCTGATATTGAATGAAAGCCCGCCCTGGAATGCAGTACGGAAACCAAGCTGCTTGATATCATCGAGGAATTTTACCGTCTTGGGGATATTGGTTATCTTCAGAATGTCGCCGATTATTTCACGCAGGTTCTTTTTGGTAAGCAGGGCATTTACAAAGCCCACTTCAGCGGGAACATACTGGTTGAAAACAATACGGCCCACGGTGGTATCAATTATTTTGTTCACCAGGTCGCTACCCTCTCTCACATTTGTTTTCACTTTTATCCAGGCATGCAAATCGAGCTTGCCTTCGTTGTAGGCAATAATCACTTCGCTGCTGCTGTAGAAACGCATGTTTTCGCCGCGAACCTTTTCTTTGTCGGTGCTCTTTTTTCCCTTGGTGAGGTAATAAAGACCCAGCACCATGTCCTGTGAAGGCAGTGTAATGGGCGTACCGTTCTGGGGGTTCAGAATATTGTGCGATGAAAGCATCAGCAATTGAGCTTCCAGTATGGAAGTGTGGCTCAGGGGCACATGCACGGCCATCTGGTCGCCATCAAAGTCGGCGTTGAATGCCGAACACACCAGCGGGTGAAGCTGGATGGCTTTTCCTTCGATCAGCTTGGGCTGAAAAGCCTGGATGGACAAACGGTGCAGTGTGGGGGCACGATTGAGCATCACCGGGTGGCCTTTCAGAATATTTTCAAGAATATCCCAAACAACAGCTTCTTTTTTATCTACCAGCTTTCTTGCACTCTTCACGGTTTTCACAATACCTCTTTCAATCAGCTTGCGGATGATAAAGGGCTTAAACAATTCGGCAGCCATATCTTTTGGCAGGCCGCATTCGTGCAGTTTCAGTTCAGGACCTACTACGATTACCGAACGGCCGGAGTAATCAACCCTTTTACCAAGCAGGTTCTGGCGGAAACGACCCTGTTTCCCTTTCAGCACATCGCTGAGTGATTTCAGTGCACGGCCGCCTTCGGCTTTTACGGCATTTGATTTTCTTGAGTTGTCAAACAGGGAGTCTATGGCTTCCTGCAGCATCCGCTTTTCATTGCGCAGAATCACCTCGGGTGCTTTAATCTCCAAAAGTCTTTTCAGGCGGTTGTTGCGGATGATAACCCGGCGATATAAATCGTTCAGGTCGGATGAAGCGAAGCGACCGCCATCAAGCGGCACCAGGGGACGAAGCTCCGGAGGGATTACCGGGATATATTGCATTACCATCCATTCGGGGCGGTTGGCAATTCTTGAGTTGGCATCGCGAAAGGCTTCTACTACACTCAGTCGTTTCAGCGCATCGGCTTTACGTTGCTGCGAGGTTTCAGTGGCAGCAGCATTGCGCAGATCAAATGAAAGCTGGTCGAGGTTAATACGGGCCAGCAGGTCATGCACTGCTTCGGCCCCCATTTTTGCAATAAACTTATTGGGATCGTCATCCGGCAAATACTGGTTTTCCTTGGGTAAAGCTTCCAGAATGTCGAGATACTCCTCTTCTGTAATCAGGTCGCCCACATTCAGCCCTTTGTCGGCTCGCAGGCCCGGCTGAATCACTACGTATCTTTCGTAGTAAACAATGCTTTCGAGTTTTTTGGAGCTTACGCCCAGCAGGTAACCGATTTTGTTTGGCAGTGATTTGAAATACCAGATATGCACTACGGGTACTACCAGTTTGATGTGACCCATACGTTCGCGGCGTACTTTTTTCTCGGTCACCTCCACACCGCAGCGGTCGCACACGATACCCTTGTAACGGATACGTTTGTATTTGCCGCAGGCGCACTCGTAATCCTTCACCGGACCGAATATTCTTTCGCAGAACAAACCGTCACGTTCAGGTTTATAGGTGCGGTAATTGATGGTTTCAGGCTTCAGCACTTCGCCATAGCTTTTTTCAAGAATGGTGTCAGGCGAAGCGAGCCCGATGGTGATTTTTGAGAACGTTGACTTGGGACGATTATCTCTTTTCATTGCCATAAGAACCCCACCCCTAAAGGGGCTTTTTTAATTGTTGAATAGGATTCGGAACGTACAAGAGTCACCGACGTTTTAGTCGGGATGCCGACATTTATCGTCGGCATGCTACGCAACAAGAGCTAAACCAGGGAGCAGATGCTGGCAACACAATCATACAATTCCTCTATTTAGAAATTTTATTATTAAAAGAACTACACCCGCCTAAGATACCCCGCCGCGACGTGGGCAGGGGGCTGGGTTATTCAAATTTCAGGTCAAGACCCAGGCCGCGCAATTCATGCACCAGCACATTGAATGATTCGGGCACACCGGGCCGTGGCACATTGTCACCTTTCACAATGCTTTCATAGGTTTTTGCCCGCCCAATGATGTCGTCGGATTTTAATGTGAGCAGCTCCTGCAAAATGTTGGATGCGCCATAGGCTTCCAGTGCCCACACTTCCATTTCACCAAAACGCTGGCCGCCAAACTGTGCCTTACCTCCAAGCGGCTGCTGGGTGATGAGGCTGTATGGTCCGATAGAACGGGCATGCATTTTATCATCTACCATGTGATGCAGCTTGAGCATGTAAATGACGCCTACCGTTGCTTTCTGGTGAAAGCGTTCACCGGTTTCGCCATCGAACAGGTACGTGTGCCCATACATAGGTATGGTTGCTTTTTCGCAATAACCGGCAATTTCATCAATAGTGGCGCCATCGAAGATGGGTGTTGAAAATTTTACACCCAGCCTCATGCCAGCCCAGCCAAGTACTGTTTCATAAATCTGGCCCAGGTTCATACGGCTGGGTACACCCAGTGGGTTTAGCACAATATCTACTGGTGTTCCATCTTCGAGGAATGGCATATCTTCCTGGCGAACGATTTTTGCTACGATACCTTTGTTTCCGTGGCGTCCGGCCATTTTATCTCCCACTTTCAGCTTGCGCTTTACTGCGAGATAAACTTTTGCAAGTTTCAGCACACCGGCAGGCAATTCATCGCCAATACTGATATTGAATTTTTCCCGCTTATAGCGACCGAGCTCTTCATTGTACTTAATGTTAAAGTTGTGCAGCAGCGTATTGATCTGTTCGTCGGTTTTCTTTTCGCCTGTCCAGCCAAGCGGGTTCACATTCTGGTAATCGAGAATGGAAATGTTTTTGGCAGTAAATTTTACTCCTTTGCCAATCTGTACTTCACCAAAATTGTTTGATACGCCGGCACTGGTTTTATCTCTCAGTAATTGCTGGAGTTTTTCTAACAGCAATTCTTTCAGGTCTGTTTCGTTCTTCTCATGGAGCTTCTCCAGTTTTTCAATGGCTGCTTTTTCCCGGATTTTGGAGTTTTTATCTTTCTTTGCCCGCTGGAACAATTTACGGCCAATCACCACACCTTCCACCCCGTTTGGTGCTTTCAGCGAAGCGTCTTTTGCATCGCCGGCTTTATCGCCAAAGATAGCCCGCAGTAGTTTTTCTTCCGGAGTGGGATCGCTTTCACCCTTAGGGGTAATTTTCCCAATGATGATGTCACCCTCCTTAACATGGGCGCCCATGCGGATGATTCCGTTCTCGTCAAGGTCTTTGGTAGCTTCTTCTGAAACGTTGGGTATATCCGGGGTCAATTCTTCTTCGCCCAGCTTGGTATCACGAACCTCCAGCTCGTATTCTGAAATATGAACCGAAGTAAAGAGGTCTTCACGAACCACCCGTTCGCTGATCACAATGGCATCTTCGAAGTTGTAACCCTTCCATGGCATGAAGGCCACTTTCAGATTTTTACCTAATGAAAGTTCGCCGTCTTTCACAGCATAACCTTCGGTCAGGAAATCGCCCTTTCTAACTTTCTGTCCTTTCTTTACAGCAGGCTTCAGGTTGATGGCTGTTTCCTGGTTGGTCTTGATGAATTTGGTGAGTTTGTAAACCCGCAGGTCATCCTCAAAGCTTACGAGCCTGTCCATTTCATCGCGGTCGTAGCGAACATGAATTTCGTTGGCATCAACAAACTCCACCACACCGTCGCCATCGGAGTGAATCTGTATCCTGGCATCACGGGCAGCTTTGCCTTCGAGGCCTGTGCCTACAACCGGCTGGTCAGGACGAATGAGCGGCACTGCCTGGCGTTGCATATTTGAGCCCATCAGGGCACGGTTGGCATCATCATGTTCAAGGAAGGGGATCAATGATGCACTCAGGCCCACAATCTGGTTAGGCGCCACGTCCATAAACTCCACTTCATTTTTATCCAGTATGGGGAAATCACCTGTTTCGCGGCTTACTACTTTCTCTTCTTTAAAATTTCCATCTTCATCGAGCGGTGAATTAGCCTGCGCAATTTTAGCTGTATCTTCTTCCTCTGCACTCAGGAATGTGAGCTGCCGCATATTCACTTTACCACTTTCCACTTTACGGTACGGTGTTTCAATGAAGCCCATCTCGTTGATCTTGGCATGAACGCAGAGAGTAGAGATAAGACCGATGTTGGGGCCTTCGGGTGTTTCGATGGTGCACAAACGGCCATAGTGAGAATAGTGAACGTCCCGAACTTCAAAGCCGGCTCTTTCGCGGCTCAAACCACCGGGGCCCAGTGCTGAAATACGGCGTTTATGTGTAATCTCACTCAGCGGGTTGGTTTGGTCGAGAAACTGCGACAACTGCGACGTGCCAAAGAATGAGTTGATAACAGAAGAAAGTGTTCTTGCATTGATGAGGTCAACGGGGGTGAACACTTCATTGTCTCTTACATTCATTCTTTCGCGGATGGTACGTGCCATACGGGCAAGGCCCACGCCAAACTGGGCATAGAGCTGCTCGCCCACAGTGCGGACACGGCGGTTGCTCAGGTGATCAATATCATCAATTTCGGCTTTACCATTGGTAAGGCGGACGAGATATTTGATGATTTCAATAATATCTTCTTTTGTCAGTGTTTTTTGCTTCAGCTCCACATCGAGGTTCAGCTTCCGGTTGATTTTATATCGGCCTACTTCGCCCAGGTCGTAGCGCTTATCGCTGAAGAATAATTTGTCAATAATACCCCGGGCCGTTTCATTGTCGGGAGCATCCGTACCGCGAAGCTGGCGGTAAATATGCTGCACCGCCTCCAGTTCGCTGTTTGATGTATCCTTGTTGAGCGTATTGTAAATAATGGCAAAATCGCCACCCACGTCCTCCTTCTGGATAAACACACTCTTCACTTCCATTTCGGTAATCATGCTGATGGCTTCTTCATCGAGGATGGAGTCACGTTCCAGCACAATTTCGTTTCTTTCGATAGAAACCACTTCGCCGGTATCTTCATCCACAAAATCTTCGACCCAGCTGCGAAGCACACGGGCAGCAAGGCGGCGGCCAACGTATTTCGATAATGTCTTTTTATCTGCCTTTACTTCATCGGCCATTCCAAAAAGTTCCAGAATGTCCTTATCCGTTTCGTAACCGATCGAGCGGAGAAGTGTAGTTACAGGGAATTTTTTCTTACGGTCAATGTAAGCATACATTACGTTGTTGATGTCAGTGGCAAATTCCATCCAGGCACCTTTGAACGGAATCACTCTTGCTGAGTAAATTTTGGTTCCGTTGGGATGGATTGACTGGCCGAAGAATACACCCGGTGAACGATGAAGCTGAGATACCACTACACGTTCGGCACCGTTAATAACAAACGTGCCTCTCGGCGTCATATAAGGAATATTGCCAAGGAATACATCCTGCACAATGGTCTGGAAGTCCACATGCTCCTCGTCGTTACAGCTCAGGCGCAGTTTAGCTTTGAGAGGAACGGCATAGGTTAATCCTCTTTCCATACACTCTTCGATGGTGTAGCGGGGAGGATCGATAAAGTAGTCGAGAAACTCGAGTACAAATATGTTGCGGGTATCGGTGATCGGAAAGTTTTCTTTAAACACCCGGAACAAACCTTCAATGTTTCTTTTGTCGGGAGTAGTTTCCAGCTGAAAAAATTCTTTGAAGGATTGGATCTGGATGTCGAGCAGGTCAGGAGCGTCGGCGAGGTGTTTTATTTTCCCGAAATCGATCCTGTGATTAAGTTTTGTTGAAGACATATCTGTAAAACCGGTTTTTTAGGTTTGACTGGGGACACAAATCACTCTCAGGCTTTCCTTTTCGGTAAAAGAAAATCCTGTGAATCTCAGCTATTTAATCATGATTTGGGCCGTCAATGTATTAGCGCTAAATAAAAGGATGGCAAAGGTAAGGAAATAATTTTCACGGCCAAGAAAAGTTTGCCAACAAAAATCCGGCCGAAAATACCACGAACAGGGCATTTTCCCGGATTGAAAGTTCTTTTACCTTGATAAAAATTGGGCCCGATGAACTGGCAGGAGTTTTTGAAAGATTATCTAAGCTTTACCCGTAAGGAGCGGATAGGAATACTCATCCTTACCGGGTTGATTGTAATTGTTGCCTTACTTCCTGAAGTGGTTTCAGTAAAACTGGGCCGGCTAAATAGTAACCCGGACACAACCTGGTTTTCTGAAGTGAAAAAGCTGGAGATAAAGATTGACGATGCGCCGGAAGATAATGCAAGCGGGGAAGAAGAAAGTAATTATCAGTTCGAACCCTCCAAAGGCAGTTATTATGCAAACCAATACGCTAAAACTGAGTTGTTTTATTTTGACCCCAATACTTTGCCGGCTGATGGTTGGAAAAAATTAGGGCTAAGAAATAGAACAATTCAAACCATACAGAATTACCTGGCCAAAGGAGGCCACTTTAATAAGCCGGAGGATCTTCAAAAAATTTATGGTCTCCACAAGGATGAATACAGCCGGCTGGTGCCTTTTATTAAAATTGAATTAAAACCTGAATCAAAAGAACTGGTAAGCACTTTTGCAAAATCAACTGAACCGGCAACAGTGATATCAAAATACCCTGCCCGTTATTCTGCAATTGAAATCAATACTGCCGATACAACTGCTTTCATTGCGCTGCCCGGTATTGGCAGCAAACTGGCTGCACGAATTGTCAATTTCAGGGATAAGCTCGGTGGTTTTTATTCGGTTGAACAGATTGCTGAAACTTTCGGCTTGCCCGACTCTACTTTTCAAAAATTAAAACCATACCTGAAGCTGGAAAATATGGTTTTAAAAAAGATAAATATCAATACAGCTACTGTTGATGAATTAAAAGCGCATCCTTATATCAAATTTAGTCTTGCCAATCCAATTGTTGCATATAGAAATGAACATGGCCCATTTTCTAAAATTGAAGACATTAAGAAGGTGATGGCTGTTTCGGAAGAGATTTATCAAAAGATATCACCCTACCTGACGATTGAATAAAAAAAATCCCGGTACCTGTCCGGGATCATAAGTTTCTGTTGAAGATATTTTCGCAATCTCCCTCCCGGCGTTTTGGCCGGAATTTCGGTAGTCTTAAGCTAGCTCAACATCCGCGCCTGCTTCTTTCAGCTTGTTGGCAATATCATCAGCCTCAGTTTTGGAAATACCTTCTTTGATGGGCTTGGGTGCACCGTCTACCAGGTCCTTAGCTTCTTTCAGTCCAAGACCGGTGAGTTCTTTCACAATTTTCACTACATTCAGTTTATTAGCGCCACCGCTTTTTAATACTACATTGAAAGAAGTTTTTTCTTCTGCAGCGGGAGCAGCGCCACCGGCAGCCGGGCCGGCTGCCACAGCCACAGCAGCGGCTGCAGGCTCAATGCCGTATTCTTCTTTCAGAATTTTTGCCAACTCGTTTACTTCTTTTACTGTCAGGTTGACCAGCTGATCAGCAAATGCTTTTAAATCTGCCATTGTTTTACTTTTTTAAAAACCGCCTTCATAGCTGGAGATGCAAAGTTTTGCATCTCTACTCCGGCGGAGGTTTATGAATTGTGTCTTCACTTATACCCGAAGACGTAGGATTCTATTTAAAATTTTATATTTAAAAACCGAAATCTGAAGTCATGCCTTCGCAGCTCTTTCTTCTAAAGCTTTCACCAGGCCTGCCAGCCTGTTTCCGGCATTCAATGCGCTGATTACATTCTTTGCAGGCGATTGCAGCAGCCCGATTATTTCGCCCACCAGGTCGTGCTTGCTCTTCAGCGAGGTCAGCGTTTTCAGCTGATCATTGCCGGCAAACACATCCCCGTCAATAAATGCAGCTTTCAACACCGGCAATTCGCCCTTGCTTTCCTTCCTGAAATCTGAAATGATCAGGGCAGGATCTTTGGGACTTTCGCTGAACATGAGTGCCGTCACGCCGTGAAGCGCATCAACCACATTGGAGTACCTTTCTTTATCCAGGGCTTCCAGCGCTTTTTTAATCAGGGTGTTTTTCGCCACCTTCATCTCCACTTTTTTATTAAAGCAGATGCGGCGCAGTTTATTTACCTGCTCTACGGTCAGCGATTCGGTATTGGTGACATAGAAGTTGCTGTATTGAGAGAATTTTCCCTTCAACACTTCAATCACTTCATTTTTTTGCTCTTTAGTCATTTTATTAAAGTTTGACTCTTCAAATTTTTATTTCTTCCAAAGCCACTTTTAGAGGGGTTAATGAACGAATCCTTTTGTATCAATAGAAATCCCCGGGCTCATGCTGCTGGCCATGCTGATACCTTTCAGGTAAGTGCCTTTTGCAGTGGCGGGTTTTGCTTTGATGATTGCATTCAGCAGCTCCTGGCTGTTTTCAGCAATTTTTTCCGGCGCAAAACTTATCCGGCCGATTGAAGCATGCACGATGCCTGCTTTATCCACTTTGAAAGCAATCTTTCCGCCTTTTACTTCATTTACTGCAGCCGCTACATCATTGCTCACCGTACCGGTTTTAGGGTTCGGCATCAGGTTGCGGGGTCCAAGCACTTTACCCAGCTTACCTATTTTCGGCATTACCTGGGGTGTGGCTATGACAACATCCACATCCACCCAACCTCCTTCAATTTTAGTGATAAATTCTTCCAGCCCGACATAGTCGGCGCCGGCGGCTTTTGCTTCCGCTTCTTTATCGGGTGTGCAAAGCACCAGCACACGTTTTGTTTTTCCTGTGCCATGCGGCAAGGTCACTGTGCCACGGATGGCCTGGTCGGCTTTTTTAGGATCTACACCCAGGCGCACATGCAAGTCAACTGAAGCATCAAACTTACAGGTGGTTACGTCTTTCACCAATGTTGAAGCTTCTTTCAGGCTGTATTGTTTGTTGCTTTCAACTTTTGACTGGGCAACTTTTCTTTTCTTACTGAGGAATGCCATTGTAATCCATTTTAATTTTTTTAGATCCCCATCCGGGGTCCCGATAGTTATCGGGATTAGTTTTCCCAGGGAGCTTTACCTTCTACAGTGATGCCCATGCTGCGGGCTGTGCCTGCTACCATACGCATGGCGCTTTCAATGGTGAAGCAGTTCAGGTCGGGCATTTTGTCTTTGGCAATAGCCTCCACCTGTGCCCAGCTCACTTTGCCCACCTTGGTGCGGTTCGACTCTTTGGAGCCGCTTTGTAGTTTGGCTGCTTCCAGCAACTGCACAGAAGCCGGGGGGGTCTTGATAATAAAATCAAAACTTTTGTCGGAATAAACAGTAATTAATACGGGAAGTGTTTTACCCATTTTGTCCTGCGTGCGGGCATTGAATTGCTTGCAGAATTCCATGATGTTGATACCCTTGGAACCCAAAGCCGGACCGATGGGGGGTGCAGGATTGGCCTGGCCACCCTTGCACTGGAGCTTTACAAAGCCACTGATCTCTTTTGCCATTTTTAAAAATTTATTGGTTCAAACGTACCCCGATTTAATCAGGGCACTCCCAAATTCACTTTCCCGCCTTTGGCAGGCGGGTAATGCTAAAGAACTTATTGGGGCGGCAAAGATAGGGTGTGACAGTTAATTTTTGGGAGGATTATCAGAAATAATTTTAACTGGTTTCCGGCCCTGGTTTTGCTTTGGCAGCAGCCTTCTTCTGTACCTGGCTTTAACAGCCAGGTCGCATTCTGTTCAAGGATTTATAATTCTAATTCCCGATAAAAGCTTATCTCTTCAAAAAATCTTCATACAGCACCTGCATCAGGGCTTTTGCAATTTCTGCCTGCGCCTTATTGGTTTTTCCTTCTTCGAACACCACCCTTCTGCCGGCATTATCAAATAAAAGACGGCTGCTGTCGGTGCTAAATCCAATGCCGTCGTTGTATGTGAAAAATGCCCAGTGTTTTACTGTTGTATCAAAAACATTTTTACTGAACCGGAATGAAGCGTCGTCAAAGTGAAACTGCCGGCTAAGACTGCGGGCCATGTCGAGCTGATTGATTGTTTTTTCAACGACCACATTTTTCTTTTGCAATGCCCCGCCCAGCCACAAAACAGGTACCCGGTAATCATCTGCCCGCTTGCCTGTTATTGGCAAGTAGTGCCCGTGATCGGCCGCAATTATCACCAGTGTGTTTTCCCACAGCGGCAGCTTTTTCAGTTCACTGATAAAAGAAAACACTACCGAATCGGTGTAATGAAGCGAATTCAGAAATTTTATTTCCTTATCATTTCCCCTGAAAACAGGGGGCACCGGGGTTTCAAAAGGCTCATGGCTGCTGAGGGTAAGCCAGGTAGTAAAAAATGGCGGCGGCATTTGCGGAATATCTGCCAGCAGTTTTTTCATCACCACGTTATCATGGGCGCCCCATTTTGAATTCATGTCTTCGTCACTGAAATTTTCTTTTGTAGTCAGGCGCTGAAATTTTTGAGCTGCCAGGTAACTTTTAATATTGGCAAACTCCGGCTCGCCGCCATAATAAAAATGGGTGGAGTAACCATTTTCAAGAAACAAATTTCCCAGGCCCCGGAGCCTTGCTGTTTTCTCCGGGTAATTTACAATGGAGCCTTTTGGCAAAGCGGGGTAGCCACTCAACACCGCACTGATGCCTTTATCCGTTCTGTCGCCCGATGAGTAGCAATTGCTGAAATAAATCCCCTCTTTCATCAGGTGCGGAAAAAACCGGATAACCGGCCGGCCGTCCACCATCTTATTCAGCGCTTTTTCTGTAAAGCTTTCCCATAAAATAAAAAGTACATTGGTTTTTACAGAATCTGTTTTCAGCACCGCTTCTGTTTTATCCCCGGCATCGAAAAGTGATTGAACCATGGCTTTTGCCTGTTCTCCATTCATGTATTCATACGGATTGTGATTAAGCTGGTTTATCAGCGTCATCGAATACATAAAATTCCACGAAGCGTTCACGGCCGCATTGTTGGCATACTGGTAATTGCAGTAATAAACGCTGCTTTGATTTAAAGGAGACAATTGCAAACCACCCCGGGCCGGTATGATGAGCAGGCCGGTAAAAACAAGAACCAGCGGCATCTGCACAAGGCGATAGCTGTTGTTTTGGAGCAGCACTATTGCACGGGAAATTATTTTTCTGAATACCCAGAAGAAAAAAATATAGATAACAACAAATCCTGTCGCCATCCAGAAAACCGGGAGGTGGCTGACAGAAGCCCATACTTCCCGTGGCATAGCCAGGTATTTCAGCGGCGTGTAGTCAATTCTCGTTCCCCATGCTTTGAAGATTTCTGCATCCGCCATAATCAAAAGCAACTGCACAAAAAGAATAATACCGGTGTAGATAAAATAAATTTTCTTTCGCAGGAAAAAAGGAATAAACAGGCCCAGCAGCACAAATACACAAGCCGTACCGGTAAGATACACCGCTGCTGAAATATCCATTTTCAATCCGTGCCACAAGCTTTTTAACACTACGGGTGCCGGCGCCTCCTGTGCATACTGATTCGTGGCTAAAAGAAAATAGATACGGGCTATTTCAAAAAATACAATCCAGGTGAGCAGGTAAATCAGCAGGAACAAAATTTTTTTCAGCATCGCATAAAATTAAAAAAGCAATCCTTAACCAGGATTGCCTTTTAAAAAAAATATGTACAAATATCAGCTTATTTTTTCTACCTGCATATAGTTTAGCTCTACAGGTGTGGAGCGGCCGAAAATCTTCACCGTCACTTTCAGCTTCTTCTTTTCATCATTTACTTCTTCTATCACTCCATTGAAATCATTGAAGGGACCTTCGATGATTTTGATGGTTTCACCCACAATAAACGGCTCGCTCATGCTTACACCGCCGGCTTCGGCCATTTCATCCATCTTGCCCAGCATCTTGTTCACCTCGGCTTTGCGCAGGGCTATCGGGTGTTCCTTGCCCAGGAAATGAATGACATTGGATGTGTTTTTAATTGTGTCACGCAGGTCGTCAGACAATTTGCCTTCCAGTATTTCAATCATCACATAGCCCGGGTAATAGTTGCGCTCACGCATCACTTTTTTGCCGTTCTGCACTTTATATACTTTCTCCACCGGCAGAAATACCTGCTTCACCACTTTGTCCCAACCACTGCGGGAAATTTCCTTATCCAGGTATTCTTTTACTTTTTTCTCCTTGCCGCTTACTACACGAAGCACATACCATTTGGTTTCAGCCTGCTGCCCGCCTGCTTGTTCCTGTTGCACGGAAGTATCAGGTGTGTTTGTTGTTTCCATAATTAAAAAATGTCGTAAATAAATTTCAGCGCCACATTGGTTACAAAATCCATGGCCGCTACCAGCGCAGTAATTACCAGCGTGGCGGCTATCACAATCATGGTAGATTGCTGTAGCTGGCTCCAGGTAGGCCAGGTTACTTTCTCCATCAGTTCTTTGTAGCTTTCCCTGAAATAGGTTGTAATCTTGTTCATATTTGTTTAACGATTGTAGTTTGATGTTTGATGTTATTAAATCCGATAAAACCCTCGAACCTCAAACTATTTGCACGGGCACCAGGATTCGAACCCGGATCAAAGGTTTTGGAGACCTCTATTCTACCATTGAACTATGCCCGTATACCCCAATCCCCTAAAGGGGCTTTGAATAAATTTTTAAACAAATAAAGTACCTGAACTTTGCAGCCCAAGTACTTTGCAAATATACTACAGCTTCCATACTCCCCCTTCAGGGGGCTGGGGGGCATTACTTCAGAATCTCGGTCACCTGTCCGGCTCCCACTGTACGGCCGCCTTCACGAATAGCGAATTTCAAACCTTTCTCCATTGCGATTGGCTGAATCAGCTTTACAGTCAGGGCAGTATTATCGCCGGGCATCACCATTTCAGTTCCTGCCGGCAGTTCCACTTCACCGGTCACGTCAGTTGTTCTGAAATAGAATTGCGGACGGTATTTATTGAAGAAGGGGGTGTGACGTCCGCCTTCTTCTTTGCTCAGCACATATACTTCGCATTTGAATTCAGTATGCGGAGTAATGGAGCCCGGCTTGCAGATAACCATACCACGGCGGATATCTTTCTTTTCAATACCACGCAGCAGCAAACCTGCATTATCGCCGGCTTCACCTTCATCAAGTATTTTGCGAAACATTTCCACACCCGTAACCACCGAAGTAAGCGGCTGGGGAATCAGGCCTACAATTTCTACAGGCTCACTCACTTTTATACGTCCTCTTTCAATACGGCCGGTGGCCACCGTGCCGCGACCGGTAATGGAGAACACATCCTCCACGCTCATCAGGAAGGGCTGATCAACCGGGCGGGGAGGAAGCGGAATATAATTGTCCACGGCATCCATCAGTTCATCCACTGCTTTCACCCATTTTTCTTCGCCGGCCAGGGCGCCGGTAGCCGAACCTTTTATGATGGGGGTATTGTTTCCGTCAAAACCGTAGAAGGTAAGCAGTTCACGGATTTCCATTTCCACCAGCTCCAGCAGCTCGGGATCATCTACCAGGTCCACCTTGTTCATAAACACTACCATGCGGGGCACACCCACCTGGCGGGCCAGCAGAATGTGCTCTTTGGTTTGCGGCATCGGGCCATCAGTGGCCGCCACCACCAGTATAGCGCCATCCATCTGGGCAGCGCCGGTAATCATGTTTTTCACATAGTCAGCGTGACCCGGGCAGTCAACGTGAGCATAGTGTCTGTTGGCCGTCTGGTACTCTACGTGAGCAGTATTGATGGTGATACCGCGTTCTTTTTCTTCCGGGGCGGCATCAATTTCATCATACTTTTTAGCCTGCGCCAAACCTCTTTGCGAAAGAATAAGAGTAATAGCGGCAGTCAGTGTGGTTTTACCGTGGTCAATATGGCCAATGGTACCAACGTTTACGTGGGGTTTATCCCGCTTAAAGGTCTCTTTTGACATTGTTATCCGTTTTTAAGTTGTGTTTTATAATTAGGTGCCCGGCAGCAGCGCTCGATTTAGCTTCCGTTGCGTCGCACTCTTGTACGTTCTGTTCGCTATTCAGCATATCAGGCAGTTTCTACCTGATATAGACGTCAGACGGAGACCGTCAGACGCCCGTGAGCCGTTGATGAGAATTGAACTCACGACCTCTTCCTTACCAAGGAAGTGCTCTACCACTGAGCTACAACGGCATACCCAGTTGATAGTTTATAATTTGTGGTTTGCGGTTAGTGAAACGAACTACAAATTACAAACCTCAAACTACAAATGAGTTTGAGCGGAAGACGAGGTTCGAACCCGCGACCTACAGCTTGGAAGGCTGTCGCTCTACCAACTGAGCTACTTCCGCAGGATAATCAATAATTAGTAATTACTAATCATTAATTCAAAGAACTCCTCATTTCCTGAAGTATTGAATACTGTGGGCAAGGATGGATTCGAACCACCGAACTCCGAAGAGGGCAGATTTACAGTCTGCTGCCGTTGGCCACTTGGCTACTTGCCCAATGCAGAGCCAGAGAAGGGACTCGAACCCCCGACCAGCTGATTACAAATCAGCTGCTCTACCAGCTGAGCTACTCTGGCTTCTACTTTATATCCAGCCAAACTCAGCCTTTTTGTACACGGTAATCCCCACTAATCTTGGGAGATGCCCCTACCGGCTGAGTCACCTGGCGTTTATCATCCGCCTGAGCCTGGTTTCAGCGGACAGGATAAATAAAGAACTACCATCAATTTTCATATAAAACCCTTCCGGGTTTACTCCTTTCACAAAAAACTTCTATGAAAACAGCTTTGGTACGGGCGGGCAAAGGTAAGGGAAATTGATATTTGTAAAAATCTTTACTCTGAATTTTTGTGCTGATAATGAGAAAGAAAAGATCCCGCCGGGTATGAAACCCGAACGGGATCGGAATATTATGCTGCCTGTTTTTCTTTTTTCTTTTTTATCTGGATCAGTAGGGAGTCAAATGCTTCATCAAATGACTCTTCAAAGGATTTACTGGTTGTTTTTGCAAAAAAATAATAACGGGGTACGTGTACTCTGATCTCTGCGATTTTGTCTTTAATGGTATGAACCACGTTATCGAGTTTCAGAAACACATCTACTTCAACAATGCGGTCGTGGAATACTTTCAGCTTTTGCAATTTATGTGTAATGTAATTCACAAGCTTGTCGTCCGCATTGAAACGAACAGTTTGGATCTTAACGTTCATAACAATCGCAATTTTTAAGGTGAAACAATAAATAAAGAACTTGCACTGGTGTTAGAAATGTATTACATAGGCTTGTTTTTTGGTTCAGTATGAAATTAAAGCGAAAGGCCCTTTTTTCCAAATAAAATTTGCCCGTTTTTTTTGTTTTTTCCCCGTTAAAATCACGCCCTGGGATGGGCTTTTTTGTATACATCTTTTAGCTTCTCAATTGTATTATGTGTGTATACCTGTGTACTGGCAAGGCTGGCATGACCCAGCAGTTCTTTCACGGCGTCCAGGTTTGCGCCATTATTCATCAGGTGGGTGGCAAATGTATGGCGCAGCACATGCGGGCTTTTTTTATCCAGTGTACGGGCTTCTTTTGCCAGGATTTTATTCACCCGGTTATAAGCATATTTCGGATACAATTTCCGGCCGCTGGCTGTAACAAGCAACACGTCGTCGGTGTTCTCAAATACTTTTTTCTTTTCCGCAATATAATTTTTAACAGAGGTCAGCAACCCGGTACTTACAGGTATTATCCGCTCCTTGTTTCCCTTGCCCAAAATCTTGATTTGTTTTTTGTAAAAATCTATTTGCCGCTCTTTCAGATTAATCAGTTCGCTGAGCCGCATGCCGGTGGCATAAAAAATAATGATAAGCATTTTGGTATTGAGGCTATCCCAGTCTTCAGTAGCTGTTTCAAGCGACTTTGCTATGGCTGCCAGCTCATTTTCCTTAATAAAAACCGGCAGCCGCCTGCTTATTTTTGGCGCTATAATATTTACCATCGGTGTTGTTTCAATTTTTTCCTGCCGTAACTGAAACCTGAAATACGATTTAAGCGTGGATATTTTCCGGTTGATGCTCCGGGCCGACATTCCTTCTTCATTTAATGCGGCCAGCCAGCTGCGTACCATCACATGGGAAATTTCGCCGGGCATGCTAACCTCAAATTGCACTTTAAGAAAACTGAAAAACTGCAGCAGGTCGTCGTGATAAGAACGAATGGTATGGGCTGAATACCTTTTTTCAAACCTGAGGTAATCAACAAAGGATTGGATTTCCGGAAGCGGGCTGTTCATAAAAAAGGATAGCTGCAAAGCTATAAAACTCTGCAGCTATCTCCTATTATTTAAAGCGGGTATTCTTACTGTTCAATCTTTCCGCTGGCAAGCTTCTGCTTGTAGATGGCTCGCAGCACTTCGCTGCGTCGTTTCACCGATGGCTTGGTGAAGGCCTGGCGTTCACGCAGCTGCAACAGGATTTTGCTCTTCTCAAATTTTTTCTTGTATTTTTTGAGGGCCTTGTCTATGTTTTCGCAGTCTTTAGAATCAATGATGAGCATATTTGATATACCTCCTTTGGTATTTTTTTTACGGGCAGCAAAGATAGGAGGCAATTGTGAAAACCGGAAATGGAAAGTGGAAAAAGGGCTAATTTGCCCCTATGTTTACCGGAATTATTGAAACACAGGGTGTAGTTAAAAAGATTATTGAAAACGGCGGCAATAAAAGCTTCTGGATAAAATCTCCCATTTCTAAAAAACTGAAAACCGACCAGAGTGTAGCACACGATGGTGTATGCCTGACAGTGGAAGAAGTAAAGGGCAACCGCCACCGGGTTACTGCAATTGCTGAAACGCTCACAAAAACTACTCTTGAAATCTGGCAACAAGGTACAATAATCAATCTGGAGCAGTGTCTGAAGATAAACGACCGCCTCGATGGTCATTTTGTGCAAGGCCATGTGGATGCTACTGCAGTGTGCATAGAAAAAACGGGAAAAGACGGCAGCTGGGAGTTCCGGTTTCAGTTCCCGGCAGAATTTGCCGCCTTCGTAATCGAGAAAGGCTCCATTACAGTAAACGGCATCAGCCTGACAGCTTTTAATGTTTCCGAAACGACTTTTGACGTTGCCATCATTCCTTACACGTTTGAACATACCAATATGAACACCCTGGCACCGGGAAAAAAAGTGAACATTGAGTTTGATATGCTTGGGAAATACATTTACCGGAAATTATCTTTGGGTAAATAAACAGCCATTACTAACCCGGCAATACCTCTGACTCCCGCTGCTGAAAGAGCCCATTATCCCGCCCTCGACGGGCTGCGGGGAGTAGCTATCCTGCTGGTAGTTTTCTATCACAATTTTGGCTTTATCGAATACTTTTTTTTTGGCTGGCTGGGCGTGGATTTATTTTTTGTGTTATCCGGTTTCCTGATAACAGAAATACTGCTTCGTACAGTAAACCGCCCGGGCTATTTTAAAAATTTTTATGCGAAAAGAATCCTGCGCATTTTCCCGCTTTACTACGTCAGTCTAATCATAATTTTTCTTTTGTTTCCGCTTATAAAGAATCTTTCGCTTGATTTCAGTTTCTATTATCATCACCAGGGGTGGTTCTGGGCTTACCTGCAAAACTGGTTTTTGATTTTTTATGATACGGGGCATACCACCACTGCCATTCAGCATTACTGGTCGCTGGCAGTGGAAGAGCAGTTTTACATAGTGTGGCCATTTGTAATTTTTATTATCCGAAAACCTAAATGGCTGCTGATGATTGCCGGTTTTTTATTACTGGCCGTCATTGGCACCCGGCTTTTGATGTGGGAAATGAAAGTGAAAGATTTGAATTATTTCGGCCTGTACACCTATACACGCATTGACGGCATCTGTATCGGCAGCCTGCTGGCAATACTGCGCTTCATGAAATCAGAATTTGTAAAAAAATATTTTACCCTACTGGTATTGCTTCTTGCCGGCCTGAATTTCCTGTTTTATTTTATCAACCGGCAATTCGGGTTTACTTATCCTTACCTGGCTATCGTGGGTTATACCACCTTTGCCCTGCTGTTTGCCCTGCTGGTTCATGAAGCTATAAATGGAGAAAATAAATTTATTAATTTTCTGCTGACGCTTTCCCCGTTACGGTTTTTTGGAAAAATTTCTTACGGGCTTTATGTTTTTCACTGGCCCGTTTACCTTATTTTATATGGCTGGATGGAGGATAAAGTGAAATCGGCTACTCACATTTCCGGTAATACGCTGGCCATTATGGTTTCGGTGCTACTTACTTTGACCGGGATACTGATCAGCATACTTAGCTTTTATTTTTTTGAAAGTTATTTTCTGAAAAAGAAAAAAGCCTTCCACTGATTCTGTATGCTAACCCTGTTTGCAGCACATATCATCATCAGCGCATCCTGCCTTTGGAGCGGGTTTTTATTTTATAAACTCTTTTATAAAAATACGGAAGGCAAACCTGCTGTTTGTTACTTCATCAGCGGGCTTATCCTGCTTACCGTTTTATCCCAGTTGCTGGCTTTGTTTTTCCCGATAGTATTCCGGATTCAATGGCTGATGGGAAGTCTTTTGATTTTATCCGCTTTGATGAAATGGAAAGAATGCGGAAAGCTATTTGGCCGACTGGCAGATGAACTTGCCTCCTGGCCGATGTTTACAAAACTGCTTTTCATCATCACCTGGCTGATTATTTTACTCATCAACGCCGGCCCGGTAGTGATGGATGACACGGAAAGCTATCACATACAGTCAATAAAATGGATACAGGAATACGGCACGGTGCCCGGCCTGGTAAATCTGCACGAAAGGTTCGGGTTTAATTCTTCCTGGTTCAGCAGTGTGGCTTTATTTGGTTTTTCAAAAAACACGGCAGGTGGCTACACTGTCCTGAACGGCGTCTTATCGCTGTGGCTGGTTTACTGGTTAGTTTCAAAACAGCACCAGCTTTTCAAAGAAAAAAAATACCCGGCTTCACTTGCTTTATTAATTGTTTTTATCACCTGCATTGCAGTATGGCCGCTTACCCGGGGCAATGCAGCATCTGCCAACTATGATTTTATCGCAACGGCCGTTGTACTGGTTTTGTTTGCTGAAGCTTTTTTATCGGAAGAAAAAAGGTTTTTGCCTGCTGTGGAGTGGATTATCTGGCCGGCATATTTGTTTACTGTCCGTATCATCCATTTTCCTTTTTTACTCATAAGCTTTGCCGCCATTGTTTTTTTTATCCGGCAAAACAATCTGAAAGTCCTTTTGGTTTCACTTGCCTGTTGCCTGCTGCTGATTATTCCTTTTCTTGCAAGAAATATCATCCTCACCGGTTATCCCTTTTATCCTGCTGTTTATTTCGACTGGTTCAGCACCGACTGGAAAGCCGACCATGAAATAACTGACAGGCTGCTTGCGTACATCCGGTATTACAACCGGGTGAGCACCTCTTATTTTGACATTGAACAAACCAGGGCGCTGGGCTCCGGCTGGATACCGGCATGGTTTCAGCATCTTTTTCTTTTTGATAAAATACTGGTGGTTGGCGGTGTTACAGGATTGATTGGTTCTGTTGTGTTGCTTTCCCTCCAAAAAAATTTTTACAACAAAAACTCAATCATCTTCATTGCTGCAATTTCCTTTTGGCTGATTTGCTGGCTTATTATTTCACCTGACCCGCGATTTGTTTATGGCTGCCTGCTGGCTGGAATTTTTCTTGCTTCGTTTTATTTCACCTCTTTTATAAAAAACCAAAAAGCGGGGAAATGGCTGACAGACTCAGTTATGATTTTGCTGATAGCAGGCTCTGCATTTTATTTAGTTTCAAAAACCATAAAACAGGAAGAATACAGAAACTGGGTAACTCCGGCATCATTGCCGCAGCCGCCGGTGAAAGAAGTAACGATTGATGGAATTATTTTTCGCATTCCTGAACCGATACACAGCAACTGGAATGCCCGCTGCTACGGAACACCGCTGCCCTGCATTTATAAACCCGACCCCCGGCTGCAGCCACGAGGGCATAATATCCGAAGCGGTTTCCGCTTAAAATAATGAAGCATCTGGATTATCTTCACCGCCGGTAATATGAACCTGAAAAAACTCAGCATCATCATCCCCTGTTACAACGAAGGCAACCTGATTGCTGGTGTGCTGGAAAATGTGCTCCGCACAAAACCGGACTACAACCTGGAAAAAGAAATTATAGTAGTTAATGATGGCTCGACTGACGGAACAAAAGAGGCTATTAATAAATTTTGTGAAAATAATCCTTCGGTGCTTGTCATTAACCATGAAAAAAACCTGGGCAAGGGCGCATCAATAAAAACTGCATTGCAAAATATCCGCGGCGATGTGGTGATAATACAGGATGCGGATTGGGAATACGACCCCAATGATTATAATAAAATGCTTCAGCCGATTGCTAACGGCCATGCCGATGTGGTATATGGCTCCCGCTTTATGGGCACGGGACCGCACCGTGTGTTGTTTTTTTTTCATACCATCGGCAACAAGTTGCTAACTTTTCTTTCCAACCTTTTCACCGGCTTGAACCTGACCGATATGGAAACTGGTTACAAAATGTTTAAAACAGACATCCTCAGACAAATTAATCTGAAAGAAAACCGCTTTGGCTTTGAACCCGAAGTAACGGCAAAAGTGAGCCGCCTGCCCGGCATCCGCATTTATGAAGTGGGCATCGCCTATTACGGAAGAACATACAGCGATGGCAAAAAGATAAACTGGAAAGACGGCCTGCATGCTATGTGGTGTATTCTGAAGTACAATATCTTTTCACGCAAATGAATTTTGCCGAAACAAATGATCCTGTCGGGTTGCATACCCTGGAAGTAGTGGCAAACGCCGGCCGCTTCAACCATTGGATGTATGAGCAGTTTTGCCATTTTCTGAAAGGAGACGTACTGGAAATTGGCAGCGGCATCGGTAATATTTCGAAGCTGGTGATTGAGGACGGACATTTTATCACCCTGTCCGACTACAACGGTGAATACTGCAGCAGGCTGCGGCAGATTTTTTTGGGAAATAAAAATGTAAGAGACATCATCCAGCTGGATCTTTTGAAAAACGATTTTGAAAAGCAATACCCGGCCTGCCAGGAAAAATTTGACAGCATTTTTCTTTTGAACGTAATTGAACATATAAAAGATGATGCGCTGGCATTAAAGAATTGCCGCTTCCTGTTAAAACCCGGCGGGCATCTGATTGTACTGGCGCCGGCCATGTCGTGGCTCTACTGCCGCTTCGACCGGCAACTGGGGCACCACCGGCGTTACTCATTAAAAAAAATGAAGCAGCTGCTCCACGTAGAAAATTTTATCGTCAGCTCGGCATCTTATTTCAACTTTACCGGCATTGCCGGCTGGTTTTTGTTTGGAAAAATTTTAAGAAGAAAAATGCTGGGCAGCAGCGAAATGTCAGTCTTTGACCGGATAGTGCCGATGGCCAAACGGCTGGATAAACTGATTGGCAGGAGGGCCGGTCTTTCAATTATTGTAACGGCTGTCAAAAGCTAAACTATGATCATCACACTTATTGCCTGGGTTTATATCAGCTTTTTTTGCTGGGTATGGGGCAGGCTTGTGCTGAGGTTCATTCAAAAAATTTCCGGGGAAGAATTACCCCCGTATCATTTCAGCATTGTTTGCCTTGCCGGATTATCTGCAATCACCGTTACGTCAGGAATCGTTTCATTGTTCATCCCACTAGGTAGCTGGTGGGTGCAATTGATTTTTCTTACACCCGGCATTTTGCTTTTACTGAAAAAAGAATCGCCTGGATTTTTAAAAACAGTCTCCTCGCAATTTTCGGGGCTTCACCTGGTTTCATTTCTGTTGCTGCTGGCTTGCCTGCTAATGGTTCTTGTGATGAGCACCTGGAAAATAGTTCACCCTGATACATTGGGATATCATGCGCAAACCATTCAGTGGATTGAAAAATACAGGGCCGTACCCGGCCTGGTGCACCTGCATGTCCGTTTTGGTTACCAGGGTCTCTGGTTTGTTTCGGAAGCGCTGTTTGGTCTTCGCTTTACCGGTGTGGATGGCACTACGTTTCTGAATTCAACCGTACTGGCCTGGTTTTTTATTTTTATAATCAGCCGTATCAACTTTTATTTTTATGAAAATGGAAACCACTTACCAGGATTGCTATGGATTACAATGCTGGCATTGTGTACCTGGAGTTATACGCAGGTAAGGCTGACGGCCACCTCGGCCAGTCCTGATTTTATTGCGGCCATTTATGTGTGGGCCGTTGTTTGTTTGTTATTGGATAAAAAAGAGAAAAATAATTATCAATCCGCCGGCCATTGGCTGTTTGTGGCTCTGCCTGGTCTTGTTGCCATTACCATCAAATTATCAGCGGCGCCGGTTGTTTTAACTGTTGCCGCTGCCATAGTTGTTTTTATTAAGCAAAAAAGGTTTAAACTCATTTTTGCGGTACTCATCATTTCCGCCATTACCCTGTTTCCCTTTTTTGCCCGCAATATTATTACAACCGGCTATGCCGTATTTCCCAACACAGTTGTTGATATAGTGAATGTGGACTGGAAATACAGCAAACAACTCACTGAGCATGAAAAAAATTATATTACTGCTTATGCCAGGAAAAACGGCGTTTCTCATGGCCCTGAAGCGGAACAGGTGATGCGTTTGAAGAGTGCGGAATGGCTGCCCGGCTGGTGGCAGCAACAATCGTCAGCCGATAAATTCATCATCATTTTATTAATAGCTTCAGTTATGGCGGCTTTGCTGCAGCTGAAAAAAATTATAAGGGCCGGTTTCAAAACCATTCTTGTATACTTAATAACGTTGCCAGGTGTTGTTTTCTGGTTCGTCGCCGCTCCTGATCCAAGGTTTGGTTTTGGATCAATTACTGGTTTAATTGCTGCTACCGCTTACCTGGCTACTGAAGGCAAAAAAATCTCTTTAAATAAAAAACTGTCATCCGCAGTCTTGCTTGCGTTTTCGTTAATTATAACAGCATACACCGGGTACCGCTTTACCCGTTTCTTTGAAAAAAATCAATGGCTGGCGCCGCGGGGAATTGAAAAAACTGCTTATACAACATTTGATTGCAGCGAATTGAAAATAAACAGACCTGTTGCAGGTAAAGAGTTCAGCAACATCCCCGTGCCCTGCAGTGATCTGGATTGTGATAATTTTTTTCCGAGGGGGGAAAAAATAGCAGAAGGTTTCAGGGCTAAATAGATTTGTTGATGCTTTTGCCACTAAGCGCTTTGCTGATGGCCAGGTCCATCACCCGTTCGGCATAGGGCCGGGAAATTTCGTTCAGTTCTTCTGTTTTTTTATGAAGTAAATCCTTGTCACCGGAATCAAGTGTTTCTTTCAGCGCATCAATTGCCTTTGTGGTGGTGGCAATTTCTTCCGGCATCAGCAGGTCGTTGTTCTTTTGTAAAAACTTCAGAGTGGTATCAATTAACTGCTGTGCTTCTGCCCGGGCCTCCACCAAAGCTCTTACCTGGATATCTTCTTTTGCATGCCGGATGGAATCCATCAGCATCCTTTCCACTTCGGCATCAGTCAGGCCATACTGCGGTTTTACTTCAATGCTCTGCTCCACGCCGCTGCGCAGCTCTTTTGCCCGCACATTTAATATGCCGTCGGCATTGATGAGAAAAGACACTTCCACTTTCGGCAAGCCCGCAGGCATGGCAGGAATTCCGGTAAGACTGAATTCAGCAAGCTTTCGGTTGTCTTTTACCAAATCTCTTTCGCCCTGGTAAACTGCAATCCGCATGCCCGCCTGCCCGTCTTTCTGTGTAGTATATTGCCGGCCGGCCTTTGTCGGAATTTTTGAGTTGCGTGCAATTAATACGTCCATCAGCCCACCCATGGTTTCGATGCCCAGCGAAAGCGGAGTGATATCGAGCAATAAAAAGTCTTTGTTGTTGCCGGCAAGTATATCGGCCTGCACGGCGGCACCCAGCGCCACCACTTCATCCGGGTTCAGCTCGTCATGCACATTACGGCGAAAGAATTTACTGACCGCCTTCTTTACCACCGGAATTCTTGTGGAGCCGCCTACCATCACCACTTCTTCAATATCCATTGCTGTAAGCTGTGCATCATTCAATGCATTATTACAGCATGCGATAGTTTTTTCTACCAGCGGTTTTATCAGCTCTTCAAATTCTGATCTTGAAATTTCCACCTGCTCACCCGCCACTTCGCCTTTATAAAATTCATTACAGCTTAAAAACTTTTTGGCTTCTTCGGCCTTTAGCCGTAGTTCCTGTGCCAGGTTTTTATGCAGGGCAAGTTCCTCTTCAGCTATTCCCTTTTGCTGTATCCAGTGTTTCACGATGCTGTGATCAAAATCATCGCCGCCAAGATAAGTATCGCCGTTGGTAGAGAGTACTTCAAAAATGCCGTGGCTGATGCGCAGGATGGAAATATCGAAAGTGCCGCCGCCTAAATCATAAACAGCTACTGTTTTGCTTTCATCATTTTTCATTCCCAAACCATAGGCAAGACTGGCTGCGGTTGGTTCGTTCACAATACGAAGTACATCCAGCCCGGCAAGTTTACCGGCATCACGGGTAGCCTGGCGCTGCGCATCGTTGAAGTAAGCCGGCACGGTGATAACGGCTTTTGTCACCGGTGTTTTTAATATATGTTCAGCTCTTTTCTTCAGCTCGGCAAGTATGAAAGATGACAACTCTACCGGCGAATAAAATTTATCGCCCACCTGTGTTTTCACCAGCCGCTCGGTATCGTCGTCAATTATTTTATAGGTAAAAAATGAAGCTCTTTCTTTGATATCGTTGTACGATTTGCCCATCAGTCTTTTTACCGAAAAGATGCAGTTGTGAGGCTCGGTGATAAGAAAATTCTTCGCCATATCACCCACGGTGATGAAACCCGTTTTATCAAAATGGATTATGGAAGGCACCAGCGCATTCCCGTCATGCTCTTTCAGCACCACCGGTTTCCTGCTTTCGGGATGAATGATGGCAACAAGACTATTTGTAGTACCCAGGTCTATACCCACAATCATCTCCTGCTGCTGCAGGCTGCCCGTGGCTATGTTGATGGCTATTTTGCCCATAATGCTGTAAATACCAGATATGAAATTCCAAATTCCAATTAATCTGCAAATGTATCAAAGCAATAAGCGATTCTCTTACGAAGATGGAAACAAAAAAGTCCCCAGAACCGGGAACTTTTTGTCTTTTTAATATTCAATTAATACATTACCGCATCAGGTACATTTTACCATAGCCTTTGTTGAAGTATTTATCGGTATTATCATCTTCCGCTTTGTACTTGTCAAGTGATTTGCCGTTCAGGTTGGTGACAACACGGTATAGATAAATGCCGTTGGCAAGTTTCTGTCCGTACTGGTCAGTGCCATCCCATTTGAATTCGGTAATGTTCCGGCCGATGTGCAGCGGACCCAGTTCATCTTTAGTTATTTCCCGTACTATTTTTCCGGTGATGGTCAGAATCTGGATTTTTATATTCTGCGGCACTTCGCTGCCGGTGATGGTGAATACAAAAGCTGTGGATGTGGTGAATGGGTTCGGGTAATTCAGCATGTTTGAAATCATCGGCTTGTTTATTACCTGGAAACCCACCTTGTATTCGAGACTGCCTGCGGTGTTGCCGCTGCGGTCTTTACCCGTTACTATCAGCTCATAATCTCCATCCTGCAAAAAGTAAGGATTGAAATCAATGGTGGCCGTATTATCGGTACTGGGCGCTGTGCCTGCCGAAGTAAATTTCAGCGTGTCATTGGCAACAAAGAAATATGGGCGGATCACCCCGTTGGGATAACGCACCTTCACGCCGGTGCCGGCCGTGTCGTTCAGCACCAGCCATTTGCTTTCATCTTTCAGCTTGATGATGATGTGCGGTTTTGATGAAACAATATCACGGTTCAGGATGTGCACGCCGTCAAACGTCACATCGAGTATCGGGTTCACTTTATCGGCTTTTACATAAAATGTTTTGTACATGAAATTGTTGAAATGGAACTGCTCCGGCTGATCGTTATCGGGATTTACATCCACATACAGCGTATTCAGCCCGGCAAGTGTTGCTGTATTTATCAAGGCCCTTACCTGCAGCGTATCGCCACTGACAAGCGGTTTAAATCTTGACAGGGGAATAATATTCTGCACATTGTTGCGGTCGGTAATAATGATTTTCACTTTCAGGCTGTCAAAATTCACTTCGCTGATATTTTTAAATGCCAGTTTGAAATCGAGCGGTTCGCCTGCTTCCAGTGTATCTTTCATCTGGATTAAAATATTCGGCGCCACGGTACCTTCCGGCACAGGCACATAAGTCAATCGCCAGTAGCGGAGCTGGTAAGCAGTAAGATTAACCGAATCAAGATTACGCATCCTCAGTTTTACATAAGGATACAGCAAAGCATCCACACCCGATATATCCTGGTCCTGTTGCGACAGATCCAGCGAACTGTACAAAACAGTTTCCGCCCCGAGGTTATTAATTCCGATAACATCCACCGTCGGGCTGTCGCCTGCAGATTGATCCACGGTATTCCCTCTCCACTTCAGTTGCTTCCACTGGCGGGCCGGACCAAACACCGGCGATGAAATATAGCCGAGACTGTCAGGCGTGGGGCAATCAACACTGTAGAGCAGCCTGTCATAAATGTTATCTGAAAACACATATTGCGGAGTAAACTGGCCTTGTGAATTCTTTTTATAAACAAAAATGAAACAACGTGTGGTATCATACATATCGAGGTCAGCAAACCCCTGGTTCAATAAAGTATGATATAATGAATTGCCCGGGCCGTAAATAGCGGTATCGGCCTGCCAGGCTGCTGCGTATGTATTCCACGTGTGATACGGGGCAGTATTACTCCTGATTGCAATATAGGATCCGTCGGGCACTATGGTATCGAGAAACACCTGTGCACGATGGCGCCAGTCGGTATTGGTAAGAAAATAATGGAAATTATACTCTCTCCTTGTACCACAAAATGCATAGCTGCTGTTGTAATCGGTACCGGTTACATTACGCCACGGTCTGAATGTAACGGGGTCAAACACATTTATGATTAACTCGTTATAATTGCAACCGGGGCCGATGAAATTATCTCCATTTACTGTTATAGTATAGTCGGCCTGTGCCGGTGATGAAGTAGGATAAATGCCGGTACGAATAAACAGGTTATTTAAAACATCATGAAATTTCCATAACCGGTCAGCCGAGTCAAGAGTAACCCGCTCCGAGGAGGATTTTGTATGCTGGTAAAAATGTGACTGGTTAAACCCAAGATCGCTGTTGGGCAGGTAAACAAAAGAAGCATGATTCCATTTGCTGGCATTGCCTGCGCTATCCAGCGGCGATACCCGCCAGTAATAAACCGTGCTGTCTGTGAAAGTAACACCCGGGTTAAACTCCAGCAGGCCGCCCGGGGCAGTGATGTTTACTGTGCGTTTGAAAGCAGAATTGAAAAATTCCGTGGTATCCATCTCCATCCGGTATTGCTTCGACGGGCTGAACGGGTTGGCGGTAGAAGCATACAGTTTTATATTCTGTTTGTTGATGATGGCATAATTGACGGGGTAAACCGGGCGGGCATCATCTTCAAAAATAAACACATCCTTGGTGATGCTGTTATTGATTTCATACAGTTCGTCCACCGCAAAATCGGCATCCACGGTGACCGTTATTTTATTCAGTCCCTTATCTGTTGTCGGGTTAATAGGAAGGGTAATGAAAAGAGAATCTACGTAGCGGATACCCGGAATGGTGTCTTTGAATACAATAGCAACGGAACCGTCCGGGTACTGGCGTTTCACCTCAATGGAAATATCAGTATTTATCGCTTTACCCATATTGATGAAGCGGGCATCCACATTAAAGCTGTTTTCTGCTACTGATATAAATGAAGGAGAAACTTTCACCATCGGGTCTTCCACTACATAATCGGGTTTCTGGTGAGAATTGGGCTTAAGCGCCGGGTCGCCATGAAAAGTGTTTTGCTCGGTATGCATCCGGGCATAAAAATCAAGCACCGAGGTTTGGTTGAAGGTTTGGATGATGGCCTCTTTCAGAATTTCCCCGTACGATTTTCCATAATGTGAACGGGACTCCGCCGTATACGTTTTTGTGTTGTAAATATCGAGGTAATGAGGTATACCGAAATGCGAACTGGCCATGAAGGCAATGGCACCCCTGTTGGCTGTCAGCAACCAGGCTTCGGAAAGCGTTTCCTTTTCATAAAAACGGGCAGGGTTGAAATTGAAGAAATTTCCTGCCAGGCAACCCATGGCAATAAAGAAAGGATATTTTCCCGGGTTATTATATTGCTCAGGATTATCAAGGTTAAAATCGAGCACGGTTGAAGATGAGTGGCCGAAATAAGTAATTTGTGTCACTCCTTCCTGTAACAGGTCTTTCAGCCGCTGGTCAGAAAGCTGCTGCACAGTTTCCACTGAAGATTTTTTAAACGTGGTGACATTGGCCCCGAATAATGTATCCACAATAATCTTCCTGTATTTTTCCATGTAATTGCTGAGCTGGCCAACTAATATGGGTTCGCTGCCGCCAATTACATGCACCACGTTTTTCATCCATGCCTTATCCTGGATCAAAGGTGACGAAACTGCCTGTGCCGCTTCGTACTCCTGCACTTTGGTTAAATAAATGGAAACTTCGTCGGGTACAATCACTGAAAGTCGCCCGATTGGCGTGATGGGCACCTGCTGCCTGATGTCGGCGCTGAGCAAAACATCGGAAGCAGGATTGCCATAGGTAGGCACCAGGTTCAGCCGCTCCGCATCGGGGTTCGATTCATAATACCGGTACTGATCATACACTACGGCATGGCCTACCAGGAAAACAAATTTGGGTTGCATACTGAAGTTAGCCCTTGCCCAGCGTAAAAAGTTTTTTATTGACAGCGGATGTTTTTTTATACCAAAGGCAAATTGATCTACCAGCTCGTTGATGTCATAAACCTTTGCAGTGAACCCGCCACCTGCCACCGAACTACGATAAGCCCTGTAATCATCCACCGGGGTAGCGCCACCGGGGCCATTATACAAAACGGGATTGGAAATTATAAGATAATCTCCCTGTGATACAGCAAGAGAATAATCAACAAAATTCCGCAACTGGAAGCTTCCTGCTGATGAAATATTTGCTGCATCGAGACTGATTAAAATCAGCTTACGGTTTACTGCCGATGGTTCCAGTGCAAACTTCACAAGTGACGGGTTGCTGATATCGCCTATATATCTTTTGTTATTGGTAATATCATACAACACCGGGGCTGAGGAGCCATAATTGAAATTGCTTATTTCAAGATAATTTCCGGCAGCATTGGCGGGCAACTCAAATTCAAAATTGCTGGTGCCGGCAAAATCAAATATTCTCGGATATACCAGCTCATACTGCGCAACAGCCATCCGGTCGTATGCGCCTGTGCTGAGGTTGGTTATTTGAACCGAGTTTACACCATTGGTCAGTACCGTAAGCGGAATATTGGGTACTTCGTATTTGGCAAAATTCAGATAGTCAAGTTGCTGTCCAAAAATGCTGTCGGCATTAATATTTACCCGAAAGCGGCGCTGGTTAATGGCATTGCCGGTAAGATTAATCCGGAACGTGGCCGCAGGTCCGCTGCCGTACAGGTATAAAGTATGGTTTTTGGAATACGTCTGCTGCCAGTAAATATTCCAGCCGGCCCATCCTTCGCCCCTGTCGTATGAAGAGGAGTGCACATACTCACCGGCATCAATAAAATACCCGGGGTTGATGTAATCTTTGAAATAATTTCCTTCGGTGTACATGAAATAAGGTTCCGGGGGTAAAACATTTCCCGCAACATTATTCGCCGTGTTTTGGATTCTCAGGTTGCCTCCTGTCGGGTTTACGGTCAGAAAGAAAGCGGCGGTATCGGTTTGAAAGTTGTATTTATCGCTAAGAATGTAATTGGGGTCACGGTAAAGCATGGAATCGGGTTTACCATCATTTCTCATTCCCCAGAATTCTATATAATCACCGGCGCCCAACGGGCCGGTTGATACGGAAGTGTAAAGTGGCACTTCACGTCCGTTGCGCCAAAGCTGAAAATGCTCAGCCGGCGTGCTGCCAATACCCAAACTGCTTAGTTCAGCCTGTGTAATCCGGTAAAGACCTGTTTTACCTGCTTTGAATTTGTAATAAGTTTTGGAATAATCTATCCATTCGTTGTAGTAAGGAAAGGTTTGCGAGTGAAGGAGCAACCCGGTGGTCAAAATAGCGGTTAACAGTAAAAATCGTTTCATCGAACAGAGTTTATTAGGGTGCGAATTAGTTTTTCTTTTTGTTTTTTTCGTTTATCATATCCAGCTTTAATGAAAACACATGGGTAAACAACGGGTTTGACTGGTTGGCCAGGTTGGCAAAAGCATAATCAATCGTCACGTTGGAAATTTTAAATCCTGCCCCGGCGCTGGGCTGGTAAATCCAGACCTTTTTCTGGTTGAGTGTATCGCCATCAGCCAGTGCTTTCTGGAAATTATTGATGCCTGCCCGCACATAAAAAATGTTGTTGATGTTGCACTCCACTCCCAGCTTGGGATCGGCGCTAACCGGGTCGGCGCTGATCAATGTATTGCGCTGACCGTCGAAGGTGAGATCCACATTAGCTTCGGCAAGCAGGCTTACTTTTTTACTGACGGTGAAATTACGGGCCACGCCCAGAATCAGCCGCGGCGCAGTCAGTTCACTCGATTTTACCGGAATTTCATTATTGGTGAGGTATAAGACTTCTTTTTCTTTTTCGGTAAATGAAAACAACCAGGTGTTGAAGGTGGTGGTGATATCCCTGCCTGCAATTCCGAACTTCCATTTATTCTGATAAACCTGCAGGCCGGCATCAAGCCCGAAACCCCATGCTTTGGCAAATTTGCCCACATTACGATGAATCACTTTAGCATTTAATCCAAACTGAACATTTTTGTTTTTGTTTTCTTTCATTTTTTGTGCAAGAGAAAAAATAAAAGCATAATCGGCCGAAGAAAATGCCTGGATGTTGTTGTAGTTGATGCTGCCATCAGGCTCTACCAGGAACAGGGTGTTCATAATATCGTCCACAGCAAACCGAAGGCCTGTGATGGCAAAGGTTCTTTTGTTATTGGTAGCGGGAAAGGCAACGCTGGCATAGTCGTATTTTCCAATGCCGGCAAAATACTCGGCATGCATCAGGTTCAGGTTGGGATTATTTTTTACTCCCACTAAACCGGCAGGGTTCCAGTAGCCGGCTGTTCCATCGTGTACTGAAGCCACCTGGGCGCTGCCCATGGCAAGGCCCCGGGCGCCGGCGCCAATGTTTAAAAATTCGTTGGAGTATTTTCTGAACTGAGCGTAGCTTGAAATACTGGCAAACAGAATCAGTAGGGTAAGATAAACTGGTGGTCGTATCATAGTTCCAATTTTCGGATAAGCATTAAATAAGACTGCTTTTCATAGAGTTGGGCTGCTTGTAAAATTAGTTTTTAGCGGCCGAAATACATAGCACCGGCCAAAAAATCTAACTTTTGAAAACGAATTAGTTAGAAAAATATTGCTGCTTTCCCCCTGCTTTCTTTTACTGTACATTTGCGCCAAATTTTTTCTGAATGAAACTAATAGATGAGCTACGCTGGCGGGGCATGATACAGGACATAACGCCGGGTACCGAAGAACAGCTGAATAAGGAGATGACAACAGGTTATATTGGCTTTGACCCGACTGCTGATTCTTTGCATATAGGCAGCCTGGTTCCGATACTTTTACTGGTACATTTACAAAAAGCCGGACACAAACCCATTGCCTTGGTTGGCGGCGCCACAGGACTAATCGGAGACCCTTCAGGAAAAATGGAAGAAAGAAAATTACTGACTGAAGAAGAGGTCAACCACAATGTGGAATGTATCCGAAAACAATTGAGCCGGTTTTTGGATTTTCAGTCTGAAAAAAATGCAGCGATACTCGTAAATAATGCCGATTGGTTCAAAGGAATTTCAACCATAACTTTTTTACGGGATGCCGGCAAATATCTCACGGTAAGCTATCTTTTAAGCAAAGGTTTTATCAAAGACAGGATGACTGAAGACCGGGAAATATCTTTCACTGAATTTAATTACATACTGATGCAGGCTTATGATTTCATGTGGTTATATCAACACTACGATTGCAAATTACAAATGGGTGGTTCCGACCAGTGGGGCAATATAACAGCCGGAACAGAACTTATCAGAAAGAAACTTCGGGGAAAGGGATTTGCATTTACCTGCCCGCTGATAACAAAAGCAGATGGTGGTAAGTTTGGTAAAACAGAGAGCGGCAATGTATGGCTTGACCCGAAAAGAACAAGCCCATACCAGTTTTACCAGTTCTGGTTAAACACGAGTGATGAAGATGCTGAGAAATGGATAAAGATTTTCACCTTCCTGTCAAAAGATGCCGTGGACATGCTGATACATGAACACCGAATGAACCCGGCGGCCCGCACACTGCAAAAAACACTGGCACAGGAAGTGACGGCTTTCGTACATGGTGATACGGAATTAAAAAAAGCGGTGGAAACAACTCAAAAACTATTTGACAGCCACCATGCTCCTGCCGAAAGCCTGAGCGCCGAAGACCTGGAGGCTATTGAGGGAGCAGTGAAGATTGATTTTGCCAAAGAAAAAATTACTGCCGGCATGGACGTGGTTTCATTCCTGGCTGAAACAAAAATTTTTCCCAGCAAAGGTGAAGCAAGAAAGACTGTGCAGGGCGGCGGAGTAATCATTAACCGGAAGAAGATAGATAATCTGCAACTGGCAATAGACAGCACGCTGCTGCTGCATGAAAAATACATTTTGGTGCAAAAAGGAAAAAAGAACTATTACCTGGTAAAATCGGTTTAAATCCCTTTTATCACTTTCCACATTTCTTCCGCCACCAGCTGGTTTCCTTTTGCATTCAGGTGCACCCGGTCGGTAGTGAGGATGCCGCGGTCTTTATTATCAGGATTGTTTTTAAGATTGTAATCAAGAAATGCCTTGCGCAGGTCCACCAGCGGCAAGCTGTTTTTTGCAGCCAGCCGGCGGATGATATTGCTGTACTCGTTCATGTCGCCGTCTTGCGGATTGCTGAAGTCTGTCTTCTCTCCTATGGCTGCCGGTGTACACAAAATCACTTTAATGTTCTTTGCCTTGAACCTGTCAATGATAGCCTGGTAAAATTTTTCAAACTTATCCGGGTCGGTGCCGGTGCCGAATGATGATTTGTGCCACACATCATTCACTCCAACGTAAATCACCACCGCATCGGGGTTTTTTTCCAGTACATCGGTTTCCATCCGCAGGTACAGGTCATACACTTTATTGCCGCCAATGCCGGCGCCGATAAATTCAAACCGGTCGCCCATGTCTTCCTTTTTACTCAGGCTGTCAATGCGCAGAATATAGCCGCCCGGCTGCACTCCCGCCTGTGTGATGGAGTCGCCAAAGAAAATAACTTTCGATTTCTTCTGAGCCGGGTATGCAGAAATCAGTATCGCTAATACGGAACATAAAAAAAGTTTCATGAAAATATTTTGCACAAATTAAAAAGACTCCGCAGAGAATTGATCAAATAACAAATACAATTTTTTTTGGCAAGCTCCTTTCTTCCGACTTCTGACATCCGACATCCGACTTCCGACT